>JAVXRV010000279.1:0-500 GCA_036643515.1 Ruthenibacterium sp. | reverse complement strand
TAACCGACTTGAATAGAGCGAACCGGATTTTAAAAAAGTCCGGCAAAGTCGGTGAGAGCAAATTGGAGGGGTTTCGTATGGGTGAAAACTTACAAAGCATTGCCGCTGAAAACCGTTTGGCACTGTGGACAGAGCGTGTTTCAGCTTGCCGCGACCGCGGCAACGGCAAGTCCGTACAAATGTGGTGCGCGGAAAACGGCGTGAACCGCAAGGCGTACTACTACTGGCAACATAAAATATTGGGTATAGCAAAAGATAGCCGCACACCGCAATTTGTAGAAATGCCGACAGCCGAATATGTCTATGATGTCGGAAACTCAATTGCTCAGCCACATAAAACGTATGCGGAAACCGCAAAATCGCGAGCCGATGCGGCGATTGCCAAAATCGCCTTCGAAAAGGCAATGGTTGAAATTTACAGCGGCGCAGATGAAGCAACGCTTCGCGCTTTGTTTCGCGGGTTGCAGCAATGCTAGCGGATTTTCGAGGCGCAGAAAAAG
>JAVXRV010000278.1:0-501 GCA_036643515.1 Ruthenibacterium sp. | reverse complement strand
ATTAATCATCCAATACAATAATACAACTCTTTTTTTTGTTGTCAATAGTTAGAACGATGTTCTTTCCTATTTATTTTCAATAATCCCTTTAATTTCACACTTTTTTTCGCTGCACCCTGTGCCCGCAAAATATTTTATGCTATACTAAAAAAAATATCCCCTGCCGGTCTTGTTTCCAAAACAAGCGGCAACGAGGGAATCAAAGGAGAGTTGATTCTATGAGCAAATATGTCATGGCGCTCGACCAAGGCACCACCAGTTCACGCGCAATCATCTTTGACGAGCACCAAAATGTTGTGGGGCTTTCGCAAAAAGAATTTACACAACATTATCCCGAGCCGGGCTTTGTGGAACACGATCCAATGGAAATTTATGCCAGTCAGTACAGTGTGATGACCGAGGTGCTCGCGCTGAGTAACATCGACGCGCACGACATCGCCGCCATTGGCATCACCAACCAGCGCGAGACGACCATTGTCTGGGACAAGGCGACCGGACTGC
>JAVXRV010000277.1:0-501 GCA_036643515.1 Ruthenibacterium sp. | reverse complement strand
GTAGCTCCCACACAGCAGCATGGTAGTTTTTGAAACCTTTGCTATCTTTTCGGGCGCAGCGTTGCCATTGAAATAGGAGATGATAGTCTGCACGCCTTGCGTCAAGCCCACAATCGGCACCAATATGAAGGTGTAAATACGCTGCACCACACTCCATGAAGCCACATAGGTCATCGAGCCAAGTTCCAATAGCCGCGCGTTTATCACAAACCCCGTGCAACCACCCAATATCTGTATGGCGGTCTGCGCAATGCCAATCTTAAACAACTCACCCGCACTGCGAAAAAAGCAGGCTACAGGAACAGGGGTTGCCGAAAGCCAGCGCCCCTTCTTTATCAAAAAGAGCACTGCGCATAGCGCGCATACGCTTTCGCTCACAAACGTGCCCCAGGCAAGCCCCGCGATACCCAGGTTGAAAACAAAGGCGAAGGTAAAGTTGCAGACAATGTTGAGAGCAACGGCCCCGCTAATAATGATCACTTCAATTTTAGGGAACCCGAA
>JAVXRV010000276.1:0-506 GCA_036643515.1 Ruthenibacterium sp. | reverse complement strand
GAGCTATCCAAACTGATTTGCTACAAGACCACCCGTAATGATAAGATTCAGCACCAGCAGCAAAAGAAGCACTCTGTACTTGAAATCCTTATTGTTTTTCATAACTTTTTTGGGTTTCCATAGCAATCTCACAATCTTTCTGTTTTTTTACTTCCTACGGCAACAATCCCTATGGGTCATGCATTTACCATTTTGTTTATACAATACAATATGAAGTGTCGGGAAAGCGTCGGCTTTTCGGGTGAATTTGAGAAAGATATATAAAAGATTTACGTTCCATTTATGGGTTTCGTGCTGGATTTTTATGATGGCTTGTGCTATGCTGATACTATAAAAGCCGCGCCGAAAACGATTGCAACAGCAAACCTGTCGCGTATGGACGGCATTACCGATTTTTCACGGTGAAACGGAACAGATACCCTGCAACAGACGATTTCAGAAAGACAAACCATTGGCACGGAATCAGCCGAAACACCGTTACAAAATGCTGCACTTGCCACACCCCA
>JAVXRV010000275.1:0-515 GCA_036643515.1 Ruthenibacterium sp. | reverse complement strand
CTCACCGGCAAAGACGACGACACCTTCCTTGCCTTCACCGAGAACAAGGCAGCCTTCCTCATCGACGGTTCTTGGAAAGTGGGCGGCATTGAAGCTGCCTGCGGCGCAGATGCCGAAAACAACATCCCCGCAGACCCCGAGAAGATTTCCAACTTCACCGTTACTTACATCCCCGGCATGGGTGACCGCAAAACCACCGACATCATCGGCGGCCTGTCCATGGGCTATTACATCACCAAAAAAGCATGGGACGATCCTGCAAAACGTGAAGCCGCTGTCTCCTTCGTGGAGTATATGACCACCGACGAGACTGTCTCCCTCTTTGCCGCCGTCTCCGCTACCGCTCTGAAGAACGGCTCTCAGGTAGACCAGACTAAGCTCTCCACCTTGGCACAGGACGGCCTGAAGCTGGTGGCCGGCGCTACCGGTATGGCCGGTGCCGTTCAGGACCAGATTCCCGCCGAGTGCCGTGTCCCCGTGTTTGACGGTATGCCCGCACTGGTCACCGGTGCCCG
>JAVXRV010000274.1:0-515 GCA_036643515.1 Ruthenibacterium sp. | reverse complement strand
TTCTTGTATTCTACCGATGTGACCAATGAACGCACCATGCAAAATGTCATGAATGCCATTGTAACAACTGATTATGATTTCCTAGTGGTGGCAGATATTGCGCGGGATATAGCAGTATGCTATAGCCAAAAAGAGATTGGCGATATCTATTTCCATGAAGGCACTCATTTTATTGAAGGAAGCCGGAACTATGTGCGTAAATCGGTCTGTCCCGAGGATGTAGAGCGGGTACTGAGAGAGATTTTATTGGAAACGGTGCTTGCACATTTGGATTGTGAGCCCTCTTACAGTGTTTTTTATGGCCTGCCCAACCCGAATGGTGGGGTATTAAAAAAACAGTTGCGGTTCAGCTACATCGACCATAACCGGAAAAGTATTCTGATGACCCGTATGGATATTACCCACGCCGTAGAGGAGCAGGAAAAGAGAAACCAAGAACTGGTAGCCGCGGTTCAGATGGCAGAACATGCCAATGCGGCCAAGTCGGAATTTCTCTCCCGCATCAGCCATGAACT
>JAVXRV010000273.1:0-517 GCA_036643515.1 Ruthenibacterium sp. | reverse complement strand
TTTCAAAATTAATATTTACTGTTTTTCCATCAGAAGCCCCTTGACTAATTTTCAGTTTGACAGTGCCACCTTTGGGCGTAAACTTTATTGCATTAGAAAGAATGTTTATCAGTATTTGTTGCAACCTGACACTATCAACCTTGTAACTGCTCTGGCGACAACCATGCTCGTCAACCACATAGTTGACGCCTTTTATCTTTGCCTGGCTCCCTATAATAGTATTGATTGCATCTAAAAAACTATTGCAATTAATAACCTCATTAGTGAGAACCACATTTCCACTTTCAATTTTGGACATATCCAGAATATCATTGAGCAATTGTAATAAATAATGAGAAGCATATTGAGATTTTTCAATACATTCCTTGACAAATTTATGGTCGTCTATATTTTGAGATACCAACTGATCCATTCCCATAATCACATTCATAGGAGTTCTAATCTCGTGACTAATCGATGAAAGAAATTCGGATTTTGCTGCATTTGCATGCTCCGCCATTTTTACCGCTTGTACAAG
>JAVXRV010000272.1:0-530 GCA_036643515.1 Ruthenibacterium sp. | reverse complement strand
TTTCAATAAAATCCGCAATGGAGGAACTTCATTGTTACCATCATTGACTCTCGCACGACGAAAGGACGTAAGCTACATGAAAAAGTATCTCAATCTGTCCCTTATCTACGCCATTGCCGCCATGGTGGGCGGGGTTTTTTACCGTGAATTTACCAAGTTTAATGGCTACACCGGCGTTACCGCCTTGGGCAAGGTACATACCCATCTGTTCCTGCTGGGCATGGTACTGTTCCTCCTGGTGGCACTCTTTGCCGCCCACTCTAAGCTGGAGGAGCAAAAGCTGTTTCGCGTATTTTTTAAGGTCTATAACGTAGGCGTTCCCCTCACCGCCGTCATGCTTCTGGTCCGCGGTATTCCGCAGGTCCTGGGACTGACCCTCTCCTCCGGCATGAGCGCCGCCATCTCCGGCATTGCCGGCATCGCCCATATTCTCACCGGCTTGGGCATCATCCTGCTCCTCCTCTCCCTGAAGAAAATCGCAAAGAGCTGAAAACCATGAAAAATGACCCTTGTTATTGCGTCAAAAAGCG
>JAVXRV010000271.1:295-531 GCA_036643515.1 Ruthenibacterium sp. | reverse complement strand
TTTAGTTTCTCGCCCAAAATGTTATATTAAGTATTTTTCTATTATACCAAACGGAGTGTCGGGAAAGCGTCGGAAGTACTCGTTTAAAAACAGCAAAAAGAGGAGCTTTTTCTCTATTGCAAGAAAAGCTCCTCTGACCATGTCCATAATTAGCAAGAGATGAAAATAGGGGGTATGTTACGCTTCCAGTGCCTTGACAGCATCGCCGAGGAAACCAATATACTTAAATAGTGCTA
>JAVXRV010000271.1:0-285 GCA_036643515.1 Ruthenibacterium sp. | reverse complement strand
AAGTTGGCAAAGCTGACAAGTGCAGGCACAAGCGCTAAATAGATAACACTGATAATCTTTATATATCTCCTGAAGAAGCTCATACATTATTGAGAATGATTATTCCATAGGGAACTGTATTTTCGTTCTTAACACAATGGGATATTCGTAAATGTGTTGATCACATAAACTCATATCCCCGAGCACACTTTGGTGGGCAAACGCCCTACCAACTGTCTCTACAAAAATTTGGCCCAGAGATTCTCCGGGCCTTGCAACTTAAACGTATTGCGCCAGATGACGTAA
>JAVXRV010000270.1:0-534 GCA_036643515.1 Ruthenibacterium sp. | reverse complement strand
AGCGTGTCCGCGCCGCCTGATTAGTACAACTGTATCAAGGAACGAGAAATGGAAATCACCGAACAGATTGCACCGCAACTTCTGAGGGGGCGTCTGGCACTGGTCACTGGCGCGGGCCAGGGCAATGGCAAGGCTATCGCCAAAGGTCTGGCTAAGGCTGGTGCCAGGGTCATCGTCACCGACCTCAACGAAGCCAATGCAAAGTCCGCTGCAGCAGAAATTAACGAAGTTGGCGGAAAGGCCTACGCTTACAAGCTGGACGTAACCTCCCGCGATGAGTGCGACGCGCTTGCCATCGCGACCGCGAATGAAGTCGGCAACATCGACATCCTCGTCAACAACGCCGGCATCATCATCCGCGAAGGGTTGGATAGCCCGAAGGTGACCTCCAACCTGCAGCGCACCCTTGACGTCAACGTCATGGGAACCTTTCTGCCATCCCACTCGTGGCTAAGCGCGCTGCGCAAAACCAAGGGCGCCATCATCAACGTCGCATCCATCGCAGCGACCACGGGCATCCCGAATGTCGTCGGC
>JAVXRV010000269.1:0-537 GCA_036643515.1 Ruthenibacterium sp. | reverse complement strand
GTCCGTATATCATTATGCCTCTCGACATTCCGGTAGCGAGTTTAAAATATGTTGGCGATGTGCTACAAAAATATCCCGCTACAAGCAGCCGAACGACGAAACCCATGAAGATATCCGAATTCCAATCGGTAGACCGGAGCGTGTATTTATGCAGACATGGAATTTGATTGTCAGCAAGCAGCAAATGTATGAGGCGCGGCTGAAAAAGGTGTCCGAAGTGGACGAGAGCGAATTGACGCGCTACCATGCCACAGAGATGCTCCGTCTTATACATGAGGTTGGTAAAATCACGGAATTTGATTATATGCTCTCGTTAAAAACACTCGACCGCATAGAAATGATGCCGGAGGGAAAGTTGGCCGTGATATTTTTGTCGGGAATACGGATAACAATTTAAGAGTACATTCACACAAGGCGCTGTTGCAGATATGTTATACATCGGCAGCAGCGCCTTTAAAATTTGTCTGCGCTCTAGAAATACGGCGGTGCTTTTTCATAGTCACACTCAATATTTTCCCTTTGAAAATGCGGCATAAC
>JAVXRV010000268.1:0-547 GCA_036643515.1 Ruthenibacterium sp. | reverse complement strand
AGCGCTTCCAGTTCTTTCTGCGCTTTTCAATAAAGGACGGGAATTTCACAAGCTGTGCGCACCCGACCGCCGCCTGCATATCCGTTACTTTTAGGTTGTATCCGAAATGAGAATATACATATTTGTGGTCGTAACCAAAGGGCAGCTCACCGTATTGCTTATCAAAACGATGTCCGCAAACGTTATCCTTGCCCGACGGGCACACGCAATCACGTCCCCAATCACGCAGCGAATTTACAATTTTGTGCAGCAGCGCATTATTTGTATACACCGCGCCGCCCTCGCCCATAGTCATGTGGTGCGGCGGATAAAAGCTCGATGTGCCAATATCCCCCACCGTACCCGTATAATACGTCTGATTGTTCATTTCATATTTTGAACCGAGCGCGTCGCAATTGTCCTCCGCCAGCCACAAGCCGTTTTTATCACAAAATTCTTTTACCGCACTGATATTAAACGGATTCCCGAGCGTATGTGCGACAAAAACCGCTTTTGTTTTGCTCGAAAGCGCCTTGCTGAGCTGTGAAACATCTAAATTATATTGAGG
>JAVXRV010000267.1:0-553 GCA_036643515.1 Ruthenibacterium sp. | reverse complement strand
CACCTATGACTTCCCCGGCGATGACATCCCGATCATCAAGGGCTCCGCTTTGGTTGCGCTTGAGTACATCCAAAACGGCGGCGCTGATGTAAAGACCGCCAAGGAAACCGCTTGCATTCTTGAGCTGATGGACGCTGTTGACAGCTACATTCCCGCTCCTGAGCGCGCAACGGATATGCCCTTCCTGATGCCTGTAGAGGACGTGTTCTCCATCACTGGCCGCGGCACTGTTGCCACGGGTCGTGTAGAGCGCGGAATTGTCAAGGTCAGCGACACGGTTGAAATTGTTGGCTTGATGGAAAAGCCCCGCCCCGTTGTGGTTACAGGCGTGGAAATGTTCCGCAAGCTGCTGGATCAGGCTCAGGCTGGCGACAACGTTGGCTTGCTGCTCCGTGGTATTCAGCGCAACGAAATTGAGCGCGGTCAAGTTTTGGCCAAACCCGGCTCCATCCACCCCCACACCCATTACATGGGTCAGGTGTATGTGCTTACCAAAGAAGAGGGCGGCCGTCATACCCCTTTCTTCAATGGCTACCGTCCCCAGTTCTACTTC
>JAVXRV010000266.1:0-561 GCA_036643515.1 Ruthenibacterium sp. | reverse complement strand
AGCCGCTACACAACAAAATGGAAGAGTGTTCTTGCGGAAAATTCCATCACGCCCATTCAGCAATTCAGCAATACAATAGGCAAAAACGCTACTGATTCCGCATTGATTATTGACGCAATGGATATTTTATATGCCAAAAATGTGGACGGATTTTGTATTGTGTCAAGCGACAGTGATTTTACAAGGCTTGCAAGCCGCCTGCGTGAATCCGGCATGAGCGTCATTGGTATGGGCGAGAAAAAAACACCCGTTTCTTTCAAATCTGCGTGCAGTGTTTTTACAAATCTTGAGATATTGGGTGATCAAGACGAAGATCCTACCGAAACTTTACAGACAAAAGAAACACCCGCTGATACAGCAGTCAAAAAAGTTGTCAAAAAGGAAACGTCTAATATTATAGATAAAGCGACCATCGAAAACGACATTCTAAACATCATAACAGAAAATCAAAACAATGACAAAAGCACAGGACTTGGTGAAATCGGCAGCAGATTAGTCAAAAAGTATCCTGATTTTGATGTAAGAAATTACGGATACAGTCTGCTTTCAAAATTCTTAGAG
>JAVXRV010000265.1:0-567 GCA_036643515.1 Ruthenibacterium sp. | reverse complement strand
CCGCTGTACTACAGCCGCTACAACACCTTCCACATCGAAGGTGGCGACATTCTCAACATCAACGACAAGGTGCTCGCTATCGGTATTTCTCAGCGCACCGAACCGGATGCTATCGATGCTATCGCCAAAAATATCTTTGAGTCGGATTCTCCGATCAACACCATTTTGGCTTTCAACATTCCGAACAACCGTGCAATGATGCACTTGGATACGGTATTTACCCAGATTGACACCGACAAGTTCACGGTGCATCCCGGTATCCTCGGTCCTCTGACCGTTTTCGAGATCACTCCCTCCGGCGACGGCATCAAAGTTGTCGAAATCAAAGATACGCTTGAGAAGATTCTTGAGAAGTATGTCGGCATGCCGGTTGACGTTATTCCCTGCGGCGGCGGCGATCGTATCGCAGCTGAGCGTGAACAGTGGAATGACGGCTCCAACACGTTGTGCATCGCTCCGGGCACGATCGTTGTCTACGAGCGCAATGATGTCACCAATGCGCTTCTGGAGGAAAAAGGCCTTAACGTTATCAAGGTTCCCTCCGCTGAACTCTCCCGTGGTCGTGGC
>JAVXRV010000264.1:0-583 GCA_036643515.1 Ruthenibacterium sp. | reverse complement strand
GGCGCGTCGTTGGTGCCGTCGCCCGTCATCGCGACAAGATGGCCTGCCGCCTGAAAATCGCGTATCATTTCGAGCTTCCCCTCCGGCGTTGCCTCCGCCAGAAAGTCGTCCACACCGGCTTCTGCCGCGATGGCTGCCGCCGTGAGCGGGTTGTCGCCGGTAATCATAATGGTTTTGATGCCCATTTTGCGCAAATCTGCAAATTTTTCCTGCACACCTTGTTTGATGATGTCTTTTAAATGAATAACACCGAGAATTTTATGGTTTTTCGCGACAACGAGCGGTGTGCCGCCCTGTGCGGCGATGCTTTTGACCGCGACATCACATTCCGCGCTGTATGTTCCGCCGCTTGCCAGTACATATTCTTTGACGGAATCTGCCGCACCTTTGCGGATTTCACTGCCGTCAAAATCAACACCGCTCATGCGGGTTTTGGCCGTAAACGGAATGAACAGCATCCCTTTTTCGGCAAGACTGCGCCCACGAATGTTGAATTTTTCTTTTGCCAAAATAACCACACTTCTGCCCTCGGGTGTTTCATCTGCCAAAGAAGCCAGCTGTGCCGCATCCCCCAGTTCCATCT
>JAVXRV010000263.1:0-588 GCA_036643515.1 Ruthenibacterium sp. | reverse complement strand
GATGCTGCTAATAACGTTGCTCGTTCTTTGATGGTTGTCTGCTCCAAGCTCGGCGTGAACTTCATCGCTTGCGGCCCTGCAGAAAACATGCCTGATCCTGAGCTCGTTAAGACCTGCACGGCTATCGCTGCAGAAAACGGCTCCACCGTCAAGCTGACTGCTGACATCAAGGAAGCTTGCACCGGCGCTCACGTCATCTATGCTGACGTTTGGGTATCCATGGGCGAGCCTGCCGAAGTATGGGCTGAGCGCATCCGCTTGCTCGAGCCTTATCGCGTTACCCAGGAAGCCATGGCCATGGCCGATCCGACCGCTATCTTCCTGCATTGCCTGCCTTCTTTCCACGACACCAACACCACCACCGGTGCTGAAATCGCTGAGAAGTTCGGCGTTACCGAGATGGAAGTCGAAGACGTTGTGTTTGAATCTGCTCAGTCTAAGGTATTCGCTGAAGCCGAGAATCGCATGCACACCATCAAGGCTGTCATGTACGCGACCCTTTCGTAATTGGAGATTAAACTATGCCATATGAAAAAGGAAGTGGAAAACGTCTGGTTATCGCCTTGGGCGGCAACGCTTTAGGCAATA
>JAVXRV010000262.1:0-593 GCA_036643515.1 Ruthenibacterium sp. | reverse complement strand
GTACTCGACGTGCGCGGTGTTGATGGTGATACCACGAGCTTTCTCTTCTGGTGCGCTGTCGATCTTGTCGAAGTCAACGATTGCGGAACCGAAAACTTCGGAGCAAACGCGAGTCAGAGCAGCAGTCAGAGTGGTTTTACCGTGGTCAACGTGACCAATGGTGCCAACGTTGACGTGCGGTAGGGAACGATCAAATTTTTCTTTAGCCACGACAATTAACTCCTAGCCTAAAGGGGCTGAATCAGCCTTGTTTTTTAACGAGTGCTTCGACGATGTTCGACGGAGCCTCAGCGTATTTGGAGAATTCCATGGAGTAGCTTGCGCGACCCTGAGACATGGAACGAACGTCGGTCGCATAACCGAACATTTCACCCAGCGGAACTTCGGCACGAATTACTTTGCCGGAGACCGTGTCTTCCATACCCTGGATCATGCCGCGACGACGGTTAAGGTCGCCCATCACATCACCCATATAGTCTTCAGGAACAATAACAGTAACCTTCATAATTGGTTCTAAGAGTGCTGGATCTGCCTTTCTGGCTGCATCTTTGAATGCCATTGAACCGGCAATCTTAAACGCCATTTCAGAGGAG
>JAVXRV010000261.1:0-614 GCA_036643515.1 Ruthenibacterium sp. | reverse complement strand
ATCAACCTTCAGCGTTTGCACATCGACAATGGCATCTTTTTCGTTGCGCCATTCCGCCTTGCGCTTGTCCAAATCTTCGCGCGCCGTTGCAATGTCGCGCTTCAAAATCTCAAGGCGCTCCAAACTAGCGGCATCGTCTTCCTTTAGCAGTGCTTGTTCTTCAATCTGCATCTGCGTCAGTTTGCGCTCGGCCAAATCGACCTCTTCGGGCATGCTGTCAATTTCGATGCGCAAGCGGCTTGCCGCTTCATCCATCAGGTCGATGGCCTTGTCGGGCAAAAAGCGGTCGGAAATATAGCGGTTGGAAAGCTCGGCTGCGGCCACCAGCGCTGCATCGGTGATACGCACGCCATGGTGAATTTCGTACTTTTCTTTCAGGCCACGCAAAATGGCAATGGTGTCTTCCACGGAAGGCTCGCCCACTAACACGGGCTGAAAGCGCCGCTCAAGTGCCGCATCCTTTTCAATATACTTGCGATATTCATCCAAGGTCGTCGCACCAATCGCATGCAATTCGCCGCGAGCGAGTGCCGGCTTAAGCATGTTGCCCGCATCCATCGACGAATCGCCCGTTGATCCAGCGCCCACGATAGTATGCAGCTCATCGATAAACA
>JAVXRV010000260.1:326-614 GCA_036643515.1 Ruthenibacterium sp. | reverse complement strand
CCTTTCTAAAGAAAAACGCTTCGATGCGTGGCAAGGCCGCACACCGGCCGTTGAAGCTTTCTTTATACCCGTAACCTAGGCAGCCGGCTCAAAAGCGGCACTCCCGCGGCACAGATCGCTGTCCGCTTAGTGCTGCTCGGTTCCCCGCCTGACACAGTTTGCGGGGCGACCTTGCGCAGGACCGATTTATCATCGCTACTTACCTAGGGCAGACGGCACAAAAAAAGTCCGGGGGCCGGGATTCATCCCTGCTGTAGCGGGTTGCAGGTACAGGGCACCGCTAACTCC
>JAVXRV010000260.1:0-316 GCA_036643515.1 Ruthenibacterium sp. | reverse complement strand
GGAAAGACTGCTAGTATTGTACTACACATTCCTGAAATTATCAATCAGATTTTTCTGACACTTCCGGGAAAAAGGGCTTTACAAGGTGCGAAAGTATGGTATAATGTCAAAGTATCCTTTCGGGGGCGTAGCTCAGCTGGGAGAGCGCCGCGTTCGCAACGCGGAGGTCAAGAGTTCGATCCTCTCCGTCTCCACCAGAAAACGCTGTGAAATCAATGGTTTCACAGCGTTTTTGTTTTTTCGCTAAAGTAAAAAATTCCCATCAAGGACAGAGCGCTGACCCCACCCGGTTCGCATCCCCCAATAAAGCCCAGTT
>JAVXRV010000259.1:243-625 GCA_036643515.1 Ruthenibacterium sp. | reverse complement strand
ACGAAGAGCTGCTGGAACTGGTAGAAATGGAAGTTCGTGAACTTCTGTCTCAGTACGATTTCCCGGGCGACGATACTCCGATCGTTCGTGGTTCTGCTCTGAAAGCGCTGGAAGGCGAAGCTGAGTGGGAAGCTAAAATCGTTGAACTGGCTGGCTACCTGGATTCTTACATCCCGGAACCAGAGCGTGCGATTGACAAGCCGTTCCTGCTGCCTATCGAAGACGTATTCTCCATCTCCGGCCGTGGTACTGTTGTTACCGGTCGTGTAGAGCGCGGTATCGTTAAAGTTGGCGAAGAAGTTGAAATCGTTGGTATCAAAGAGACTGCTAAGTCTACCTGTACTGGCGTTGAAATGTTCCGCAAACTGCTGGACGAAGGTCG
>JAVXRV010000259.1:0-233 GCA_036643515.1 Ruthenibacterium sp. | reverse complement strand
CCGTTCTTCAAAGGCTACCGTCCGCAGTTCTACTTCCGTACTACTGACGTGACTGGTACCATCGAACTGCCGGAAGGCGTAGAGATGGTAATGCCGGGCGACAACATCAAAATGGTTGTTACCCTGATCCACCCGATCGCGATGGACGACGGTCTGCGTTTCGCAATCCGTGAAGGCGGCCGTACCGTTGGCGCGGGCGTTGTTGCTAAAGTAATGAGCTAATTGCTGATATT
>JAVXRV010000258.1:0-636 GCA_036643515.1 Ruthenibacterium sp. | reverse complement strand
GGATAGTGTGTGCCGCTGTGTGACCTTTTTGTCGCTTTGCAATCTTGCAAAGCGATGGCCGCTCCGCTACCATTTTTGCCTACGCAAAAATGGCTTCACGCTCGCTATCCGCATCAACAGCGCAAAATTCGGCGGTTCATCACGGCTGAGTTCGTGCGTCCGCGCTTGCAAACTTAAATTTATTTGACATTTCACGCAAGGCGTGATAAAATAATACTGTTCTTTTCAAAGACAGCAGGTGCGCTTTGCGCGTAAGAGTCATCGCCTGCCGAGAAGCGAGCCACATTTGTATTTTTGTGCCTCTTTCTCAAGCCTTTGAGGAAGAGGCATTTTTAATGATTGAAACGAGGTGAAAAATATGCCCAGTAATACCATCTTAACATCCAAACAGGCTCTTGTTGCCGAGTTGCACGACAAAATCATGAACTCTGCCGCAGGCGTCATTGTAGACTACAAAGGCATCAGCGTAACAGACGATACCAAATTGCGTAACGAGCTGCGCGCTGCCGGCGTGGAATATGCTGTTGTCAAAAACACCATGCTCCGTTTGGCCATCAAAGACACTGACCTGCAAAGCATGGAAAGTGCCCTTACCGGCGCCACCGCCATTGCCATTGCAAGAGAAGACCAAATGGC
>JAVXRV010000257.1:0-638 GCA_036643515.1 Ruthenibacterium sp. | reverse complement strand
CCCCTCACCGATTCTGTGCCCGCGCTGGCGGCACTTATGTCCCACTGCGCCCTCATTAACGCCCTTTACGACGTGCAGAAGGACAAGCTGGAAACGCTCAAAATGCACGAATTATACTACGATATTGAGTTGCCGCTGTGTTCGGTACTGGCCGAAATGGAGCGGGCGGGCTTTCTCGTAGACCGCACGGCACTGACGAAATTCGGCATCATGCTGGATGGCCGCATGAAAACCGCCCAGACGGACATTTTCGCCCGAGCGGGCATGGAGTTTAACCTGAATTCGCCCAAGCAGATGGGGGAAGTGCTCTTTGAAAAACTGGGTCTGCCGCCGCTGAAAAAGACCAAAAGCGGCTATTCCACCAATGCCGACGTGCTGGAAAAACTGCGGGACAAAGACCCCATTATCGGCAGCATTTTGGAGTACCGCCAGCTGTCTAAGCTGAAGTCCACCTATGTGGACGGCTTAGATAAGGTTATCGGCCCCGACGGACGCATCCACACCAGCTTTCAAAATACCGTCACCGCTACCGGGCGGCTCTCCTCTACCGAACCCAATCTGCAAAACATCCCCGTCCGCAGTGAATTGGGGGCGGAGCTGCGGTATATGTTTGTGGCCCCACCGGGAAAGGTGCTGGT
>JAVXRV010000256.1:0-638 GCA_036643515.1 Ruthenibacterium sp. | reverse complement strand
CTGCCGCATCCACGGTTTGTCGGACGTGATGCAAGGCGAGATGCTGGAATTCCCAGGCAACACGTTTGGCCTGGCAATGAATCTGGAACGCGACTCCGTCGGTTCCGTGATTCTGGGTGCCTACGAGCACATCTCCGAAGGCGACACGGTGAAATGCACCGGCCGCATTCTGGAAGTGCCAGTCGGTCCTGAGCTGCTCGGCCGCGTTGTCAACGCGCTGGGCCAGCCGATCGACGGCAAAGGCGCCATCGAAACCAAACTGACGGCCGCGATTGAAAAAATCGCCCCGGGCGTGATCGCCCGTGAATCCGTTTCGCAACCAATGCAAACCGGCCTGAAGTCGATCGATGCGATGGTTCCAGTTGGCCGCGGCCAGCGCGAACTGATCATCGGCGACCGTCAAACCGGCAAGTCGGCCGTGGCGATTGATGCGATCATCAATCAAAAAGGCCAGGGCATGAAATGTATCTACGTCGCGATTGGCCAAAAAGCCTCGTCGATCAAGAACATCGTGCGCTCGCTGGAACAGCACGGCGCGATGGAGTACACCATCGTTGTCGCCGCTTCCGCTTCGGAATCGGCCGCCATGCAATACATCTCGCCGTACTCCGGTTGCGCCATGGGCGAATACTTCCGTG
>JAVXRV010000255.1:0-643 GCA_036643515.1 Ruthenibacterium sp. | reverse complement strand
CGTCGCTCCCTACAGAACCGATTTGCGGTTTGCGATAAAAATGCAATGGCGAACCGCTGATGTTTCGCCCTGCGAGGCGCGTTTGGCGGTAACGCCACAAAATTTACCCGTGCTTATAAAAAGGTAAGGCAACAACCTCTGCCGCAATTTCGCGTCCGCGCACAAGCACACTCACCGGCGTGCCGGGCGCGGAAAATTCTTTGTCCAGATATGCCATTGCACAGGCGACACCGAGTGTCGGACAATGTGTGCCGGAGGTTGTCATGCCAATTTGCGTTCCGTTTGACAGCACCGGTTCTTGTTCGCGGATAATGCCGCGCCCTGTCGCTTTCAGTCCGACGCGAATTTGCTTTGGCTCGCCCTGTGCGACAAGTGCCGCTTTGCCGACAAAATCTTCTTTGCTCATCTTGATGGCAAAGCCGAGACCGGCGGCAAGCGGGTTGACGTTTTCACCGAGTTCATGTCCGTAAAGCGGCATGGCGGCTTCAAGTCGCAGCGTGTCACGGCAGCCAAGCCCGCACGGAACGGCACCGTTTTCGAGCAAAGCTTTCCATACCGCAGTGGCTTTTTCCGGCGCCATATACAGCTCATAGCCAAATTCGCCTGTGTATCCGGTGCGTGAAACAAGGCATTCAACACCTGC
>JAVXRV010000254.1:0-674 GCA_036643515.1 Ruthenibacterium sp. | reverse complement strand
AACGGCGGGGGATAGTAAGCCAATTGTGCGCATCTGCGATCTCCATAAAAGCTTTGATGACAACAAAGTTCTGTGTGGTGTAGACATGGAGGTCACGCGGGGGGAAGTGGTTGTGATATTAGGGCCCTCCGGGTCAGGTAAATCAACTCTGCTGCGCTGTATCAACTTGCTCGAAACGCCGACCAGCGGCAAGATTTTCTTCGAAGACGATGAGATAACGGCTAAGAAAACCGACGTCAATCGTGTTCGCGCGAAGGTTGGTATGGTGTTTCAGAACTTCAATTTGTTTCCCCATATTTCCGCTAAGAAAAATGTCATGATGGCGCAGCAGAAGGTTTTGAAAAGGTCGAAGACCGAAGCGGAAAAGGTTGCTATCGAGCAATTGGACCGCGTTGGTTTGGGCGATAGGGTTGAATTCTTGCCGTCGCAACTTTCGGGTGGACAGCAGCAGCGCGTGGCCATTGCTCGTGCGCTTGCCATGGATCCGCATGTGATGCTGTTCGACGAAGCAACCAGCGCGCTTGATCCCGAACTGGTGCGCGATGTGCTCAGCGTTATGAAAGGTCTCGCAAAAGCCGGCATGACTATGATCGTCGTTACGCACGAAATGGGCTTTGCGCGCGACGTGGCCGACCACGTGATTTTCATGGACGGCGGAGTAATTGTTGAGCAGG
>JAVXRV010000253.1:0-679 GCA_036643515.1 Ruthenibacterium sp. | reverse complement strand
CCGGCTATCAGGCATGGACGAAAACACTCGGAAACGGCATGAGCCGCGAGTGGGTGTTTGCGCAGTTTGTGAGCTTGCCCGAATTTGCGGCCACTTGCAAGGCGCTTGGCATGGAAGTCGGCACGTATCAAACGCACGACCCGCGCGATGAAAACATACAGGCCACCGGCTTTATCAATCGATTGTATCGCACGTGCCTCGATCGCAAAGGTGAAAAAGACGGCGTGAATGCATGGGTCAGTGTGCTGAACAAAAAGACACAATCGCCGAAACAAATCGCGCATGGCTTCGTGTTCAGCAAAGAATTTATCGCCAAAAATTACAACAATACCGACTATGTAAAACAGCTCTATCGCGCCTTAATGGGCCGCGAATTTGACACCGCCGGCCTTGCCGCATGGGTAAAGACGCTTGATAACGGCACAATGACCCGCGAACAGGTCTTTAACGGCTTCGTAAACAGTCCCGAATTTGCGGCAATCATCCGGAGTTTCGGCCTGTAAAAAACAGATGAAACCGTCATTCAAAAATAGTACCCTCTAAAAAACGCGCGCCCTAAATTTGACAACAGTCAAATTGGGGCGCGCGTTTTTATCGCAATGGGAAAGCACATGGAATCGCCCCATAGGGGGAAAGATAGCAGCTTTGCAAACTGTAAAAAGCATTCATTGCCTTGCAA
>JAVXRV010000252.1:0-688 GCA_036643515.1 Ruthenibacterium sp. | reverse complement strand
ATAAGCTTCTACCGAAGAATCAGGTCGAAAATCGCGTCGACGATCTTTTGGAATGTGTTGGTCTCGCAAATTACATGCGCAATCGTTATCCTCACGAGTTTTCCGGTGGACAACGCCAGCGTATCGGTATCGCTCGCGCCTTAGCGGTCAACCCCAAACTCATCGTATGCGATGAACCGGTTTCGGCGCTTGACGTTTCCATTCAGGCGCAGGTTCTCAATTTGCTTGATGACCTCAAAGAGGAATTCGGGTTGACTTATTTGTTTATCGCGCACGGTCTCAATGTGGTGAAACACGTTTCCGATCGCGTTGGCGTCATGTATCTCGGCAAGATGATGGAGATCGCCCCGAAGCGTTCCCTGTACAACGAACCGCTTTTACCCTATACACAGGCGCTTCTTTCCGCTATTCCCACCACCGATCCTTCGACGAGGAAAAACCGTATTATCTTAGAAGGGGATGTTCCTTCTCCGATCGATCCTCCTCCCGGGTGCAGGTTTGCGAGTCGCTGCTTTAAGCGGATGGATGTATGCGGTCAGATCGAACCTGAACTACGCGAAGTCAAACCCGATCACTTCTGTGCAAGCCATCTCTACGATTAGCGTTACGGCGATATTCGATAAAAAAGCCCTCCACATTGGAGGGCTTTTTTATCGAATGATGACCGCCTTGTTTTATTTGCGGCTAT
>JAVXRV010000251.1:0-695 GCA_036643515.1 Ruthenibacterium sp. | reverse complement strand
CACCTATGTCGGTGACACTGCTACTGAGGCAGGTTACACAGCATAATTTTTCCAAAAGCAAACAATAAACAATAAAGTGCGTATGATACGCGCTTTTGCGAAGCCGGCACCTATGTGCGCCGGCTTCGACAGGAGGGCAGCAGCGCCGAAAAACCTTGCTGCCTTGCTGTCGAAGCCGCAGTACACCGAACGGAGGATTTGACAATTTGGATATAAAATTAACAGAAGAAGAACGCGCGATTGCCATCAAAACACAGCTCAAACGCACACAAAAAGGCAAGGTAATGCGCCTGTGCGTAGTTGCGCTGGCAGTTACGGTGCTGCTTGGCATCGGCGGTTATCTTGCGTGGAATGCGTCTGTCGGCAAAGATGCGCGCGCCGAAGACAGGGAAGCGTTTGCCGGCACATTGCCGGGCAAAACCGAGGAAGAAATCAAAGCAGATTTGAACCGCATCATCAAAGACAGCGAATTTAACGTTGCCATGAGCGGAATTGTCAATATCAAGGGCGATAAGGGCAAAGTGAATATCGAAAATATCGCCGCAAACCATTTTCTCATGCAGGTGGATATCATCTATAATGACCCGAAAACCGCAGAGCAAACCGTGATATATCAATCGGGCATCATCAAACAAGGCTACAGCATTGGCGAAGCAACCATGCAAAACACACTGCCGCACGGCGGTGACGGTGAT
>JAVXRV010000250.1:0-696 GCA_036643515.1 Ruthenibacterium sp. | reverse complement strand
GAGATTGTGCCGTCCGAAATGAGGCGAATCATTTCAGATAGATTTTCCGGCGTGAGCGCGGTATCGCAAATTTCAATACGACGCTCATTCAGCGTTTTTGCAATCTCGCCGCTGATCCAATTGGAAACCAGTTTTGGGTCGCAAAATTTCAGTTCGACACAGCTATCAAAGAAATCTGCGCGCACCATATTGAGGCTCAAAAGCTGCGCGTCATCCCGCGCAAGTCCGTAATCCCGCATATACCGCAGTGTACGTGCTGTGGGCAGTTCCGGCGTTGCCGCCTTGAGCGCGGCGATTTTTTCATCGCTGACAATAAAAGTCAGTAGATCCGGATCCGGAAAATAGCGATAATCCTGTGCATCCTCTTTGGAACGCATCAAAATACTGATTCCCTTCGGGTCGTCCCAGCGGCGCGTTTCCTGTGTGATGACGCCACCCGCTTCCAGCACCTCTTCCTGTCGCGCCGATTCGTACAGAATAGAGCGATACACCGCGCCAAAGCTGTTGACATTTTTCATCTCGCAACGCGTGCCAAACTCAGTTGCGCCCACAGGACGCAAAGACACGTTCACATCACAGCGAACACTGCCCTCCTGCATTTTGGCGTCGCTGATACCGAGATACAGCAGGATTGTGGTGATCGTTTCAAGGTATGCCTTTGCCTCATCTGCACTGCGCAGATCGGGTTCCGAAACA
>JAVXRV010000249.1:0-697 GCA_036643515.1 Ruthenibacterium sp. | reverse complement strand
GCATGGTGGAAAGAACGCCATCATAAAACATACCCGCATTGCGTTTACCATCTCGTGTGTCAGAATTGTGGCGGCAATTTTGAAAGCATCGGAAACCGTGACCGAAAATACTGCTCCCATGACTGCTATATTGCTGCTCGATTTGGAAAGGGGCGTGTTGACGATGAGTGATGCGTATTTTGCCAATATTCTCGACTACAAATCAGCCATGGCGCAGGCGGGGATAATGCGCTCTAAAGGAATCATTTCTGGAGAAGAATATGCCACAATTGATACAATGATGGCTGCAAAATATGCCTTATCTTCGTGTAGTATATACCGCGATAATGCCTTGATATATAGGGAAAACAACGGTAATATGTGATACTACAAGGAGGTAAGTGATATGGAAAAAATAATAAAAAAGGTATCGTACCCACCAAAGTTGGTACAAAAAACACAGGTAGCCGCCTATGCTCGTGTATCGAGTGGCAAAGATGCAATGCTGCATTCGCTTTCGGCACAAATCAGCTATTACCGCGAACTGATACAAAGTCACGATGGCTGGCTTTATGCAGGTGTCTATTCGGACGAAGCGCTAACCGGAACAAAGGAAAACCGAGAAAGCTTTCAAAAAATGCTTGCAGACTGCCGTGCTGGCAAGATTGATATGGTCATTACAAAGTCCATCTCCAGATTTGCTCGCAACACGGTGACG
>JAVXRV010000248.1:0-702 GCA_036643515.1 Ruthenibacterium sp. | reverse complement strand
GTTTTTATTCTTCAGTTTACTTCGCCCGTCAGGATTTATGCCACTACTACTTCCTGCTTCCATTCTCCTCACCTCCTAATTTCTAAATATATTGTGTAAATTGAAAACCATAGGCAATAAAAAATCCCTCATCAAAGCATAAACAATGACGAGGGACAATTAAACCCATATAAATATAAAATTGCAATTAAAAAATAGTTACAAATTCACCACCGTTCAAGCTTTAGCTTCGCAGGGCGATGAAATTGCGTTATTCTATGCCTTGTTGTCGACATAAACTGTTAACCTTCTCATAGTGTCTCCACTACTCCGCGGTAGCAACCCGTATCCCTGCGGTAGCCTCACCTACCGAAATATTCAATTCTCAAGAATTTTACACTTTTGTTTTTAATTTGTCAACCCTTGAACAAAAATTTCTTTCATTGTATTTGCAAGAAGATTTCTTGTCAAATGCTTGCTTTATATTTTATTCAGCGTAAAATGAGACTCATATACTAATAGTATATACATTATTATTAATTAGGGAGGCATATAGATGCATAGTTTTGGAGTTTCAGATGGATCAATAGTTTTTTTGGTAATTATTGTAGTGGTAGTCGTGGTTGCCGTAATGCTGGCAAGGAAAGCCAAGTCAAAGAAAAATGTCAAAGGAAAATCATTCTTCCAAAAGATGTATACAGAGAATAGGCCACAAACAAAGTA
>JAVXRV010000247.1:0-706 GCA_036643515.1 Ruthenibacterium sp. | reverse complement strand
GGAAACCTCCATCGAGCTTTCCGAAGACGACCTCGTGTTCGTGACCAACGGAAGTTGCACGGAAAACTCCACTTGGGGCGACCACGACCACGCACCCGCATTCAACACCAACGATGGCGGCTGCTGGAATTTATGGCGCAACATCGCGGCGCAGGATCCCTCCTTCGGCCGCCCCAATAAATTCTGCACGCAACCGAACAAGACGAATTGGGAATCGGCCAGCATCACCACCCTCGACGCGCAGATTCCCCCTTATATCGAAAAAATCTGCAAGCGCGATCCTTTCAGCGGCGGCGTCGTCACGGGCGGTATCGTGACCGCAAAAGACTCTCACTGGCTGATGAGCTGGACGGTCAATCGTCAACCCCACTTCAAGGATCAGCCGAAAGAGCAGCTGGTCGTGTGGGTCTATGGCCTGTTCGGCGACATCCCCGGCAACTTCATCAAAAAGCCGATGCGCGAATGCACCGGAGAGGAAATAACCCAGGAATGGCTCTACCACCTGGGCGTACCCGAGGCTGAAATTCCCGCAATGGCGCACGATTCGGCCCGCTGCATGCCCTGCATGATGCCCTACATCACCGCGTTTTTCATGCCGCGCACCGTGGGTGACCGTCCGAAAATCGTGCCCGAAGGCTGCACGAACTTCGCTTTCATCGGCCAGTTTGCCGACACGGTCCGCGACACGGTGTTCACCACCGAATAC
>JAVXRV010000246.1:0-732 GCA_036643515.1 Ruthenibacterium sp. | reverse complement strand
TGCGATGATGTCCTGAAGCTCGTTATATCTTTGGAGAATGCGCTGAACGCCTTGGGCAACCTCGTAATGCTCCGCGCCCAAAATCTCACGGCTCATTATTCTTGAGTTTGAGTCCAGAGGGTCAACCGCAGGGTAAATGCCCATTTCCACAATCGCTCGGGAGAGAACGGTTTGCGCGTCAAGATGGGTGAAGGTGGTTGCGGGCGCAGGGTCGGTAAGGTCGTCCGCCGGCACATAAACCGCCTGAATGGAGGTGATGGAGCCGTGCTTTGTGGAGGTTATTCTCTCCTGCAAATCGCCCATTTCGGTGGCAAGGGTGGGCTGATAGCCAACGGCGGAGGGCATTCTTCCCAGCAGCGCCGAAACCTCGGAGCCGGCTTGGGTAAAGCGGAAAATGTTGTCTATGAAAAGCAGCACGTCCTGATTGCAGACGTCGCGGAAATATTCCGCAACGGTCAGCCCCGTAAGACCAACTCTTTGCCGCGCTCCGGGTGGCTCGTTCATCTGACCGAAAACCAAAGCGGTTTTGTCAATAACTCCCGATTCAATCATTTCGTTCATAAGGTCGTTGCCTTCACGGGTGCGCTCACCCACGCCGGCAAACACGGAATATCCGCCGTGCTCATGGGCGATGTTGCGGATAAGCTCCATGATTAGTACGGTTTTTCCCACGCCTGCGCCGCCGAAAAGTCCGATTTTTCCGCCTCGGGAATAGGGCGCAAGCAGGTCGAT
>JAVXRV010000245.1:491-751 GCA_036643515.1 Ruthenibacterium sp. | reverse complement strand
CGCATGGATTTGTCTTTAGTCCGGAGTTTATGAATCATAAATACACCGACGAAGTGTTCGTCGAGTATATGTATAAGGCGTTTATGGGACGCGCATCAGACGCCGCCGGTAAAGCCGATTGGGTCAAGGCGCTTAAATCGGGTGCATCCCGTGAATGGGTGTTCCAAGGTTTCGCAAACAGTATAGAATTTAATGCAATCGTAAAGAGCTTCAATTTATAACTAAAAATATGCCCGGTTCGCAGTATTTAGGTACTGCGC
>JAVXRV010000245.1:0-481 GCA_036643515.1 Ruthenibacterium sp. | reverse complement strand
CATATTTTATGATGATAAAAATTTACAGCGAAATCCTTTGGTGATATTGCAGAATATTTTGATTTTTACAGACCGAAGCTTTTGATGATTGCCGCAAATTCGGGACTGTCTGCGAAACCGTTAAAGACTTGTTCGCGGTTCATTTTGCCTGCATTGAGTAGATTTACCCATGTGTCAAGACCTTGCTTGTCAAATTCGCGACCCATAAAGGCGCGATAAAGCTGTTTTACATAGTCGGTATTGCTGTAGTTTTTGGCGATAAATTCCTTGCTGAACACAAAGCCGCTCGCCACCTGTTTCGGTGTTTGCTGTTTTCTGTTGAGCAAATTCGTCCACGCGTTGATGCCTCTAGCTTCGCCCCTGCGTCCGAGACAGGTTTGGTACAGGCGGTTGACATATGCCGTCACCTGCAATTTTTCATCGCGCGGGTCTTGTGCTTTATAAGTGCCGGCTTCGATGCCGAGTGCCTTGCAGGTGTCTG
>JAVXRV010000244.1:0-762 GCA_036643515.1 Ruthenibacterium sp. | reverse complement strand
AAAGTTAAATCCATTAAAATGGGAGCTTGCGCTCCCATTTATAGATCTTCTTTAATTTTGATAACCCTTTGGATTTTGCTTTTGCCAATTCCAACTATCAGCCAACATATCTTCTAAAGTATATTGCGGTATCCAACCTAACTCTGCAACTGCGCGTGTATTGTCTGCAAAAGAGGTTGCTACATCACCTTCACGGCGTGGCACAATTTCAAATGGAATGGTTACACCATTAACCTGTTCAAACGTATTTTTGACTTGCAATACAGATGAACCATTGCCTGTACCAATATTCCAAGCACGACACCCCTTCGCCTTTAAACGGTTATTTAAGGCGCACAAATGCGCTACTGCCAAATCCACCACATGAATATAATCACGCACACCAGTCCCATCAACCGTATCGTAATCCTGACCAAAAATTGATAATTTATCACGACGCCCTACTGCGACTTGAGTGACATAAGGCATCAAATTATTTGGAATTCCTTGAGGGTCTTCACCAATTCGACCACTTTTGTGTGCACCGACCGGATTGAAATAGCGTAATAATGCAATTGACCAACGCGTATCTGCACTTGAAAGCTTCTGTAAAAGTTGCTCGACGATGAGTTTGGTATACCCATAATTATTACTTGGCATGCCAGTCGGCATATCTTCATTTAATGGTGAACAATTGGCTTCATCATACACTGTCGCAGATGAACTAAAGACTAAATTAAAAACATTTGCCCGCTCCATTGCTTTGACCAAGCTCAGAGAACC
>JAVXRV010000243.1:0-764 GCA_036643515.1 Ruthenibacterium sp. | reverse complement strand
ATGCTTCATATTAGCGTAAAACAAACGATTTATCAAGTAATTTGTCAATATATACTGCCCAATAACGGGGCGTATTTCTGTCGTATCATTGGTTCAATGATTGCGTAGTCTGCCTGTGTTATGCCTAATGGCTGAATTTAAACGTTTTATCATCATAATATTCTCCCTCTCTATTTATTGCGACATATCAATCGTACTTTCTTCCAGCGGACAGTGTATATGCGATAATGTGAATACAGAACAGAGTAAATTGACAAAGTAAAGTTGGGATTTTGAGGTTTAAAAACGAACTTCACCCAAACTTCACCGTGACAATAGAAGGTGATATTATATAATTAGAATGGTCACTGTCTGCAGAAAGCATAAATAAATATGAAAATCAATCTGTCAATCCGCACGGTCATCGAGTGCGGCATCTACCAAAAATCCACTTTTACAGAAATCTCCGAAAAGGTCGGCATTGGTTCTGATCCTGTTTCCAAAGAGATTCGCGCAGTGTCATTTGTTTGACTGTCAGAAAATGTGTAGTCGGTATCGAAACGACGGCTATTCAAAACTCCAAAAGCCTCCATATGTTTGCAATGTGTGTCCAAACCGCAGAAAGTGCAAGGTTGACCGTGCGTACTATGCAGCAAGCCAAGCAGACGCAATGGCGAAACGACGCCGTTTACAACCTCGAAGCGCGATTCAAGTCAAAGGCGAAAGCATTTGTTTTAGGCACTTACCACGGCTTGCCGGCTGAAAATTTGAATGAATATCTTGCT
>JAVXRV010000242.1:0-781 GCA_036643515.1 Ruthenibacterium sp. | reverse complement strand
TTTCGTCGAGATGTCTTACGCTTCCGGCGTGACCGATGAATTCATCGTCCCCGTATCGTTTGATGGCCGAGGTATGCGCGAAGGCGATGCGGTTATCTTCTTCAATTTCCGTCCCGATCGCGCACGTGAGTTGACGCGTGCCATCGTTGATGAAGAGTGCTCAGGTTTTAAGCGGTCCCGCTGCATACCGGTGCATTTTGTCTGCTTGACGCAGTATGATTCCACCATCGATGCTGCGGTGGCTTTCCCCAAGGAGTTTCCCGCAATGGTATTGGCCGATGCGGTGGCTCAGGCGGGGCTTTCTCAATACCATATCGCTGAAACGGAAAAATATGCCCATGTCACGTTTTTCTTTAACGGCGGTATCGAACAGGCAAAGCCGGGAGAAATACGCGTGTTGATTCCTTCTCCTTCGGTGGCCACCTATGATTTGCAGCCCGAAATGAGCGAACCGGAGGTCACGCGTCGCCTTGTCGCGGCTATAGAGGCCGACAAGGCCGATATCTATATCGTCAATTTTGCAAATTGCGACATGGTGGGACATACCGGATCCGTCTCCGCCGCCGTCTGTGCGGTCGAGGCGGTCGATGAAGGAGTGGGACGCGTTATTGCAGCTCTTGGGCGTAAAGGGGGCGTGGCGCTCATCACTGCGGATCATGGCAATGCAGATAAGATGCTGGCCGCCGACAATACGCCATTCACCGCGCATACGACAGCAAACGTGCCCTTGATTTTAGTCGACACCGCCACGGGGGGCTCATTGGCTCTGCGCGAAGTTCCT
>JAVXRV010000241.1:0-796 GCA_036643515.1 Ruthenibacterium sp. | reverse complement strand
GTGGTGAAATCAAGAAGCTTCAAAAAATGACGTCCACTTAAGCTAGTAGGCATTGATGATTCCTTTCTAAATATCAATTAACAATGTATATATGGCGAAAGGCACAAGTGCCTTTCGCCCTTTCAACCCCCCAGCCTGCACCCGCCAGGGAATTTGAAATTCGGAGGGGAAAACTCGTAAACTAGTCCTCGCGGATAATCGGCATGCTCATGCAACGCGGGCCGCCACGGCCGCGGGAGAGCTCGGCGGAGGGCATCTTGATGACGTTGAGGCCCTTCTGCTCGAGGACGGCGTTGGTCACGTCGTTGCGCTCGTAGACCACGATGGTGCCCGGCGCTATGCACAGCGTGTTCGAGCCGTCGTTCCACTGCTCGCGCTCGGCTGCGATACGGTCGCCGCCGCCGCAGGGGATGAGCTCCACCGGTACTCCAACATACTTCGTCAGGATATCTTCAAGCTTGCCGTTGATCTCCTTGACCTTGATGCCCTCGTCCTCGGGCGTGATCTCGAAGACGGTCAGCGGGCCCATGATGCCGGGGTGGATGGTGAACTTGTCGGTGTCGATCTGGGTGAACACCGTGTCCAGGTGCATCATGGCGCGGTTGTTCGGGATGTTGAAGGCGAGGATGGTCTCGACGGGGCTCGTCGCGTCGCCGAAGATGTTCTTGGCGATGGCGTCGATGGCGTCGGGCTCGGTGCGCTGCGAGATACCGATGGCCAAAACCTTGTCGTTGATGTTCAGGATGTCGCCGCCCTCGATATGGAAGGGGTTGTAACGGCTGTAGTACTGCGGGGT
>JAVXRV010000240.1:0-828 GCA_036643515.1 Ruthenibacterium sp. | reverse complement strand
GTTTGAATCGAAACGATGGGAATCAGTTGTCAAAGCAAATATAATGGAGAATGAATGTTTCCGTGAGAAAGTGCCCCAAGGTATGTCTCCAAAAATTAAGAGCTATTCCGTTGGCAATGTTATGATTGGAATAGACCTCTTAAGCGGATATTTTCAGGTTGAAAGTGAAGAAACAGAGAAAATAGTTCCTATCTATGACGACCTGTTTGTTTATCGAGGACTGGACGCTACGGATTTGAAAAACTTTGCTTTGGTCGGACAATATTTAGAAATGACACAAAGATAAGATTATGAGCAACACGCTCGATCACTGCAAAACCGCACCACTGTGTAAAATCTGAATACCCCCGCAACAAGAGCACCATTGAAGATGTAAAAGTCTTTGATGGTGCTTTTTTCATATATAAAATTAAAGACAAGGAGGTTCAAAGTGGCAAATGAAATCAATCTCTACATCCCCACCGGAGTAAAAACGGAAAACGAACTGTTCAACGGTTTTGGCAAGCGGGAGCTTTTGCAAAGCGTGATCGGTTCGCTGTTCTGTGGGGCGCTTGCCGCCCTGCTGTGGCTGATTGCCGGTAACGTAGCCTTGACGGTGGTTGCCGTGCTTTCGGG
Source organism: Ruthenibacterium sp. (assembly GCA_036643515.1). GTDB lineage: Bacteria > Bacillota > Clostridia > Oscillospirales > Ruminococcaceae > Ruthenibacterium. Next base: position 213 of record JAVXRV010000240.1, on the reverse strand, counting down.
CATTTTCGGCTCGGTAATGATGTGTACCAAAGACCAAAACAACCAAAGCGTGGTAGACCAAATCCGCAACATGATACGGTTTTCACGCAGTCAGCAAATCTACCCCTATCGTATGTTAGACGAATGGGGCAACTATTAAGGAGGAAAAAATGGCTACTTTTCTTGACCTGTTCGCCGGTATCGGAGGATTCCGCCACGGTCTCGAAAGAAGCG
>JAVXRV010000239.1:0-846 GCA_036643515.1 Ruthenibacterium sp. | reverse complement strand
ACCGCACCATCGACTGCGTCCGGCCTCTGGTGCCGGAGGATGAGGCGCACTTCACCTTCATCGGCCTGATTTCCATGATTGACCCGCCCCGTGAGGAGTCCCGCAAGGCAGTGGCGGACGCAAAGCTGGGCGGCATCCGCACCATTATGATTACCGGCGACCACAAAGTCACCGCCACCGCCATCGCCAAGGCACTGGGCATTTTCACCGAGGGTGATTTGGCACTGGACGGCGTAGAACTGGAGGCCATGACCGACGACCAGCTGGACGAAATTCTCCCCCGGGTCTCGGTCTACGCCCGTGTGTCCCCCTCCCATAAAATCCGCATTGTGGACCGCTGGCAGAAGCGGGGCAACATCGTCGCCATGACCGGCGACGGCGTGAACGACGCACCCGCCCTCAAGAAAGCGGACATCGGCGTTGCCATGGGCATCACCGGCACCGAGGTTTCCAAGGATGCCGCCTCCATGATTCTCACCGACGATAACTTTGCTACCATTGTGAAGGCGGTGACCAACGGCAGAAACGTCTACACCAACATTAAAAACTCCATCCGTTTCCTGCTATCCGGCAACACCGCCGGCATTTTGGCGGTGCTGTACACCTCCATCATGGGCCTTGCCGTCCCCTTCGCGCCGGTCCACTTGCTGTTCATTAACCTTTTAACCGATAGTCTTCCCGCCATCGCCATCGGCATGGAGCCCGCCACCCACGACCTGTTAAATCAGCCCCCCAGAGACCCCAAGGAGCCGATTTTGACGAAAAAGCTGCTGGGTGCCGTGCTCTTTGAGGGTGCCCTCATCGCCATCGCCACCATGGGCGGCTACCACATCGGCATGGAACAAG
>JAVXRV010000238.1:0-856 GCA_036643515.1 Ruthenibacterium sp. | reverse complement strand
GACCGAAGACAAAAACGGATTACGCAGAACTCCCGACGTTATGTACAGTGAATATGACAGCGGAAGAAATGTTTTTAACGGCAACACAACGATAGGCTGCATTATAACAAACGCAAAAATAACAAAAACTCAGGCAAACAAAATTGCTTCAATGGCACACAATGGTTTTGCCAGAGCAATTAATCCTGTTCATACCTCCGCCGATGGAGACTCTATTTTTGTTATGGCAACGGGGGTTGCCGAAGCCGGACAAGATGCTCTGGGCACATTGGCAGCAGAGGTTATGGCAAAGGCTATAAACAATGCAGTTAAAAACACAGAGCCTGCTTATGGTCTTAAATCCGCAAAAAGCCTTTTGTAATCAAATCCAACAGTAACAAATATTTTTTGGCGCACCCTGTTTGTGATGATTATGGCTGAGTTGGCCAACTCTTTGCCTATGACGTCCGACTATTTGAAGGACCATGCGTTCTGATTGCCATTCTCGTGTTTATCTTTGCACCCAATATTGTCTCTATTTTCGGCGGGAGAAATGGCATTTAAGGCTATGCCACTTTTTTTAATATTTTATTTTCAATTTTAAGGCATTGCATCTCCTTCTGTATTGCTTTGTATTCCTTAAGGGTAACCGTTTTCTCCTTAAATTGAAATGAATTGAGGAGATATGAAAATCATCTCAAAAAAGGCGGTGGACGAATAAAAAAATAAGATAAGTAGTTGTGGAACGGACAAAAAAATGATAAATTAAACATAGCGGTATGTGTATATGTGAATTTATGATTGAGTTGGGGATAATTCAACAATAAAGCATATAGAAATAAACCACTACTTTCATTTTAAGAAAAATGAGAAATTT
>JAVXRV010000237.1:0-865 GCA_036643515.1 Ruthenibacterium sp. | reverse complement strand
ACCATCGTACACAATGGCCATCCCCCGTCCTCCGAGCACATAGCTCGGCCGTACAAGTAAGGGAAACCCGATACGATCGGCCACCGTGCAGGCTTCCCCAAACGTCGAGGCCATACCCGAAACCGGATAATTGATGGCGAGTTCATCGAGAATGACCGAAAAGCGATCGCGGTCTTCGGCAAGATCGATCGCCTCAGGTTGTGTTCCGAGAATCGGCACACCCGCCTGCTGTAGCGCGTGCGCAAGCTTCAGGGGAGTCTGTCCACCGAGCGTCACCACAACTCCGTCGGGGTGCTCAACATCGATGATATCCATGACATCTTCGTAGGTCACGGGTTCAAAATAGAGCTTGTCGGACGTATCGTAGTCCGTTGAAACCGTTTCGGGATTGCAATTGACCATGATGGTTTCATAGCCGGCATCGTGAAGGGCATAGCAGGCGTGCACGCAGCAGTAATCGAATTCGATACCCTGTCCGATACGATTGGGGCCGGCACCGAGAATCATCACGCGTTTTTTGCGCCCGGGCACCACTTCGGATGCATCCGAATCATACGTTTTATAATGATAATCGGTTTCACTGAGAAATTCAGCAGCGCAGGTGTCAACCGTCTTGAAACAAGGAAGCACACCAAGCACCTTGCGACAAGCTCGAACCGTAAGCTCCTCCGCGCCCGTCAGATGCCCAATTTGCGCATCCGACAGACCGAAGCGCTTCGCCACCCACAGGGCATCAGCATCAAGCTCTTCGAGCTTGAAATCTCTCAGGGCCTCTTGGACCGCAACCATGTCCGCCATACGGGAAACAAAAAATGCGTCGATACGGCTTGCCTCAACGACCCGCTGAACACTCCATCCCCGCCTG
>JAVXRV010000236.1:0-877 GCA_036643515.1 Ruthenibacterium sp. | reverse complement strand
CGACCTTTGCGGCGAACGGAGGCGTGAAATGACAGAAGAACGCGGCTCGAAAATCATCATCGGCGGCGAAGAATATGCGCTGATTCTCACCACATATGCCACCAAAGAGATTGCAAAACGCTACGGCGGGCTTGAAAATCTCGGTGATAAGCTGATGAAAAGCGAGAATTTTGAAAGCGCAATCGAGGAAGTGGTCTGGCTGATTACGCTGCTTGCGAATCAGTCGGTTTTGATACACAATCTGCAAAATCCGCAAAACAAAAAAGACGTGCTGACAGAAGAAACCGTGGAATTGCTGACAACACCGTTTGACCTTGCAAACTACAAAAACGGCATTATGGAGGCAATGCTCAAAGGCACAAAACGCAATATTGAAAGCGAGGACAGCAATTCCCCAAACGTGCAAGTTGGCAGGCGGCCTCCGCCCGGGTAAGCGATGCAGAATTGTTTACCCGACTTTTGTATTACGGCACGGTGCAGCTCGGCTTTTCGCAGGAAGAAACATGGCTGATGCCGCTCGGCAAATTGCTCGATTTATGGGAATGTCACAAGCAGTTTTTAGGTCTGGCAAAGCCAAAACGTGAACTGTTCATTGATGAGATTATTCCGTTTGGGATATAGGAAACCATGGCCGATATCGGCAAAAACAAACCACATCGTACCGTGTGATGACTTGTAATTTTGCCAATAGCTGTCACACACAACTCACAAACTGACACCTATGTCTAAAACATCACAACTCGCTTATCTTGTTTTCAGAATTTTCAGCTGGTATAATATAGACAGATTTATGGGACGGGAGGTGTTATTGTGAAGGAATTATTTGAGGAATGTATTAAAAGCAAATTGTCCGATATTCGAGGGGAATATTTAGACT
>JAVXRV010000235.1:0-888 GCA_036643515.1 Ruthenibacterium sp. | reverse complement strand
ATAATTTTAGCATTCTTTTGGATATGCAACATCCTTCAAAAAATCGCTATTTGCCAAAATGGGAGAATCCGCTTGTAAAATGCCTTTGCTTTTTAAAATGCGAAACTTAAAATCCAACACCTCCGGCGGTATGGATAGTTCTGCTGCCAGATTAAAAAAAGAGCCGCTTTCATTGAGCTTCTCCAAAATCTCTTGATCGTTGAGCAGATATTCAGCCGCAAAAATGTTTGCCTCGTATTCATATTGCGAAGTTGCGTCATACAGGGACACTTCTTGAAATGCGTGCAGTTTTACTGTTTCCCGATGTAATATCGCATGTCCTATTTCATGCGCCAACACGACGCGTTGCATCATATCGGGTAAATCACTGTTGATAATAATTGCTCTTTTGCGGCTGCAATAAAAGTAAAAGCCCTTGCAACTATGTTCGCTGATGCCAAAAGATCCATATTGCACAAGAATGCCCATCGCTTTTGTCAGCCGCAACGGATCGGCTTCATCATATCGATGTTTGACGCGCTCGACTTCTTTGCAAATGTATGAAATTGTCACACTATCGCCTTCCTTTTTCAAAGCGAAAGACTGTTAATCAGTCTTTTTTTTATGTCCATACGTCTTTCGTGCTTCATCTTTGCATGTAAGATACGCTTTCATAACGGCTTCAAAAAAGATATCTTTCGCATCTTGATCCAAAGAACCGCCAGCAAAAAGTGCCGTGTTCTGCTCAAGCAACGCATCCATTTCCAATGCGGCACGACTGCCGAATTTCTCACGTGCTTCTTCAATATAAGGCGCTTTTTCAATGCCATATTTGGGATCTGTAATTTCATCATTCATCAAATATTCGACTGACACTTGTAATGTTTTTGCAAGATTTCTTGTGACAGT
>JAVXRV010000234.1:338-971 GCA_036643515.1 Ruthenibacterium sp. | reverse complement strand
ATCATAGTTCCTCGCTTGTAAAATACGGTTTTCAGCACGGAGTTTCTCGTTTTCGGTCATTTCCTCGATGGGTTTCGTTCTTCCTCTCCTATCGGCAAGGCCATCTACACCTTTTTCTTCGTACTTCCGTACCCACCAATAGATTTGCTGGTATGATACACCGTACTTTTCAATTGTTTGCGGATAATCTTTTCCGTGTTCTATGCAGAATGCCACAATCTCTGCTCGTTCCTGCTGTGTGGTTTTTCGGCCTTTGGTCATATATATCTCCGTTCCAGAGCCATGGGGCTCCTTTGATTTTTTATGACCATTATACACCTTTATCCACTCTTGGAGTTGCGCATGATTTGATATTTCATATTTTCTGCATATTCCAAGCTGACTTCCTTTTCCTGCAAGAAATTCTTCTACTGCTTTTATTTTTAATTCCTTGCTATATTTCTTGTTCCTTCTTCTTGACATAAAAATAACCCCCTTAGCGTAGTCTCGAAATTTTTGTTATTTCAAGTGTCTACTCTAAGGGGATTATATCAAAGTAACGATGGGTGGCGCGTTTTTTTGTTTCGCCATTTCTTCATTCATTAAGCCTAATGAAGAAAATTCCTAAATTTTAACGTTGTATAGTTATTTTTA
>JAVXRV010000234.1:0-328 GCA_036643515.1 Ruthenibacterium sp. | reverse complement strand
ACTACGTTTTTGACGGATCATAAATTACAATCTCTATATCTGTGTAAGCAAATATACAACGTACAATCGAGATTTATTGACGTATTTTTGCGTTATTTTTGACCATGTTTTTGACGGCTTATAAACAAAAATGTCCATCTGCGTTCGTTAAATTGCCTATGATGGAACAGTTTTTTTAACGTTTTCGTCAAAAAGAATGTTTTTACCCGCTTTTCCTTGTGTTAAATTGAGAAAAAGAGCTTCATTTCCACATAATTTCCGCACTTTCTTGCTTTTGCAGCGTGCAAATGCTATACTGATTAAAGAATTTTAAGTTTTTTCATTTAGG
>JAVXRV010000233.1:743-1015 GCA_036643515.1 Ruthenibacterium sp. | reverse complement strand
CATGAGTGCCACAGTAAAGGGCTATGGCCTGCTCTTCAACGGGCATCGGCACATAACGACCCTGTTTCAAAAGCTCGGTCATACGGGCACCGCGGTTAAGCTGATCCATCGTCGCCTTATCGAGGTCGCTACCAAACTGCGTAAATGCCTGCAGCTCACGATAGGACGCCAAGTCGAGACGCAGGGTACCAGCAACCTGTTTCATAGCCTTGATCTGTGCGGAACCACCGACGCGGGATACGGAAATACCCACGTTGATAGCGGGACGCTGA
>JAVXRV010000233.1:0-733 GCA_036643515.1 Ruthenibacterium sp. | reverse complement strand
GGTCGGAATATAGGCCGAAACGTCACCCGCCTGGGTTTCGATGAGCGGCAAAGCCGTCATGGAACCGCCACCGTTTTCATCAGACATCTTGACGGAGCGTTCCAGCAGACGCGAATGCAGATAGAACACGTCGCCCGGGTATGCTTCGCGTCCGGGAGGACGGCGCAAGGTCAACGACATCTGACGATAGGCCACAGCCTGCTTCGTCAGGTCGTCAAAAACGCACAAAACGTGGCCGCCGGGGTTGGTGGCGCTTGCCGGCTTGCCATCATCGCCGTTGTAGATGAAGTATTCACCCATAGCGGCACCCGCCATCGGAGCGATGTATTGCAGCGGCGCGGAATCTGACGCGGAAGCGACAACGATGATCGTGTACTTCATCGCATCGTGGCGCTCGAGCGTTTCGACCAGACCTGCAACCGTCGAGGCCTTTTGGCCGATAGCGACATAGATGCAGATCATGTCCTTGCCCTTTTGATTGATGATCGCGTCGATCGCAAGAGCGGTCTTGCCGGTTTGGCGGTCGCCGATGATCAGCTCGCGTTGTCCGCGGCCAATCGGAATCATCGAATCGATTGCGAGAATGCCGGTTTGCATCGGTTCATCAACAGGCTTGCGGGCATGGACGCCGGGAGCTTTGAACTCCACTGGACGCACCCCGTCTGTCTGAATCGGACCTTTGCCATCAATCGGCATACCTAAAGCATTCACGACGCGGCCAAGCATTGCTTTA
>JAVXRV010000232.1:0-1016 GCA_036643515.1 Ruthenibacterium sp. | reverse complement strand
CGTATGCGGCGATGCACGTTTTCAAGCCCAATATGGCCGCTGCCGTCATGAGGCACAGCAGCGTTGAGTTGTGCCCTAATTTGCGCGAGCGTTTCGGCAGACATGCCTTTGCCGTTGTCTTGCACCGTTAGCAACATATTATCGTTTTCGCATTTTCCGCCCACCCACAGAATACCGCCGTTTTCAACACAGGTGAAGCCGTGCACAATCGAATTTTCTAAAACCGGTTGCAAAAGCATTTTATTGACATAATAATTTTGCACATTGTCCGCCATGCTGAAAACCGCATTGATTTTCCCCGGGAATCGTGTACTTTGAATTTGCAGATACGCCTTTGCTATTTCGATTTCATCAAACAGTGGAACGAGATTTTCGCCTTTGATACTGTAACGAAACATTTTACCCATTGCGGTGCTGATGTCGGCGATGCGTGTGTCGCCGTTTTCTAGCGCAAGGCCTTTGATGGCTTCCAGTGTATTGTATAAAAAATGCGGATTGATTTGGCTGCGCAAATGTGAAATTTCAGCGCGTTCTTTTTCAATTTCCACCTGATAGAGATTTTGCGTGGCAGTAAGTAAAGATTGATTGAGTGTGTCGTTGCGTTGCACAAGTTTGTTCAGCTCGCTACCCAAAGAAACAATTTCATCACACCCGCCGACCGGCGCAATGGAAGTGATGGGAATGTTGCTGGTTTTGCGTGCCGTATGAATATTTTCGTCCAATTGATTGACTGGCTCAACAATTTGGCGAAACACAATGCGAAGCAACAGTAGCACCAGCGCAATGATGAAAATAAAAATAAGTGCCACCAAAAGTAACGTCAGCATCGCCTGCCTCTGTGCACTTTGAATAGGTGTAATTCCAATCAATTTGCAATTGCTTTGTGCAATTTGATAGGCATAAATGTAGTGCTTTTGTCCCTTAGACATCTGCAATTCGGCAGAGAGAGGTTGCGCACCTTTGTCGCGAGCAGCGGTTATCATGGAGTGTATATCAGACAGTTCAAAATCAGTGGC
>JAVXRV010000231.1:0-1029 GCA_036643515.1 Ruthenibacterium sp. | reverse complement strand
GCAGCATCGCCCAAAACATGCGATGACGCATACTGCTCAATTTATGCTTTTTCATGCTGCGCCCCCAAAACCGTGCGATACTCGTTTGGGCTGATGCCGCGATTTTTTTTGAACACTTTGATAAAATTGGATACGTCTGCATAACCGCATTCCTGCGCAATTTGATAAATCTTGCACGCCGGCTGTGCCAAAAGCAGCAGCGCCTTTTCCATGCGTTTTTGTGTCAAATAGTCGCTGAAATTACAGCCGATTTCATTTTTAAACACTTTCGACACATAGGCGGCGTTTTTATGAACGCGCTCCGCCACATATTCAAGCGACATGGCATTGGAACAAAATTCTTTGTCCACACACGCGCACATTTGATGCGCCACACTGCTACCGCGCGTTGTGTTGCGTCGCTGTTCAAGCTCCATCTGCACCGCAAACAGCAGCGCTTTCAAAAATTCTTGCTTTTTCAGCAGCGTGTCACACCGGTAAATGTCGGTATAGGTCGTACCCATGCTGTGAAAAACATCTTCCATCTGTACATTATATTGTAAGCCCCACAGCGAAACATGAAACAGCAGCGATAGGCACATTTGATCCACAAATTGATATTCACGCACAGGGCCGCCCTCAAACGTTAAAAACACACGTTCTATCTCCGCAAAAGTTGCCTCATGATTTCCGCTGAGCAAACTTTTTTGAATGCAGTCCGTGTCAAAATAGGCAATATTGCTAGGGCGTTCCGCCTCCAATTGGTGAAACTGAAAGACGCTTTCGTTGCCGTAAAAGAGGCTTTGTTTCGCGCAGCACTTCGCCTGTTCATAGGCCTGCGGCAGCATAGCAAGCTCCGTACAAAGCTCGCTGACACCCGCAGAAACCGTTGCGTGCAGCTGCGTGCGCACAGCTGCTTGTAATGTTTGAATCGACTGCAAAATCGGGGCAATCCCCAGTGTTTCGTCCTCAGGAAAGCGCGTCAGGCCAACAATGACTTCATCGCTCGTCAATAAAAACAGTCCCGCATGCATCCGGTTGCAGCACTGT
>JAVXRV010000230.1:0-1062 GCA_036643515.1 Ruthenibacterium sp. | reverse complement strand
CGCCGACTATCTATCCCGTACACCCGCGCAACCTTGGTAGAGTACGAGAGTTGCAGAAAGACCATGCATATCGGAACGTTTGTTTTCTCCAGCCGATAGGATATTTGTCCTCCATCCATCTGGTGAACCATGCAAAGAAGATTGTGACAGATTCTGGCGGACTACAACGCGAGGCTTTTTTTGCTGGGAAACAATGCGTAACGGTATTAGACTTTATCGTCTGGCCAGAGACGATGGTAGATAATCGAAATCAACTAGCAGAGCCCAATAGAAACGATATATTAGAAAAACTATCTACTAGACAAAAGATTGATCCAAATTATAAACCATTTGGTGACGGTCACTCGGTAGAAAAAATATGCAAAATCATTAATAGATGGAAAGAAGAAAGAAAATGAAATACGCACTTATTGGCTGCGGACGCATCTCACCCAATCACATCGCTGCAGCAAAAGCGAATGATCTGGATTTTGTTGCGATCTGCGATATCGTGCCTGAAAATATGGAGGACAAAATCGTCAAATTCGAGTTGCCAACCACTGTGCAGCGTTACACGGATTACAATGAAATGCTGGAGAAGGAACATCCAGAATTAGTTGCAATCGCTACTGAATCTGGTAAACACGCTGCTATCGCACTGGACTGCATAAAAGCAGGGTGCAACCTGATTATTGAAAAACCAATCGCACTATCCATCGCTGATGCGGATGCCATTATCAATGCCGCGCGGGAAAAGGGCGTAAAAGTTTGTGCCAATCACCAGAATCGTTTCAACAAATCTGTTTCCAAACTGCGCGACGCTTACAGTAAGCACCGCTTCGGTCGTCTTTTCTACGGTACCGCCCACATCCGCTGGAATCGCGGCTGGGAGTATTACTCTCGCGCGAAATGGCGCGGTACCTGGGAGGAAGACGGAGGTGCGCTCATGAATCAATGCATTCACAATATCGATTTGCTTCGCTGGATGATGGGCGGAGAGGTCGACGAAGTGTTTGCGTATACCGATCGCCTCGATCACGACTATATACAGGCGGAAGATCTGGGCATTGCACTCATCAAGTT
>JAVXRV010000229.1:0-1091 GCA_036643515.1 Ruthenibacterium sp. | reverse complement strand
AGCGGAAAACCTGCTCATGATTCCTGATTATCTCAACTTTGTTTTGACCGGTGTGAAAAAGCAGGAATACACAAACGCCACAAGCACCGCGCTTGTAAATGCCGCCGCACGCACGTGGGATTTTGAACTGATTCGCGCACTGCATCTGCCCGAAAAGCTGTTCAAACCGCTTTCTATGCCGGGCACAGTGGTCGGTAAATTACGTGCAGACGTGCAAAAAGCCGTCGGGTTTGACTGCACCGTATTGCTGCCCGCCACACACGACACCGGCAGTGCGTTTATGGCAGTGCCGGCAAAAGACGAAAATGCGGTCTATATTTCGAGCGGTACATGGAGTTTGCTCGGCGTTGAAAACCAAAATCCCATCACAACGCCTCAGAGCGCCGCCGCAAATTTCACCAATGAGGGCGGCTATGAACGCCGCTATCGCTACTTAAAAAACAGCATGGGTCTGTGGATGATTCAGTCCATTCGGCGCAATCTCGACAAAAAATATTCTTTTGCAGACTTGGAACAAATGGCGAAAAACTGCGCAGATTTTGAATCTGTTGTCGACGTCAACGACGCATCATTTTTAGCGCCCGACAATATGATACAGGCAGTGTCGGATTTTTGCGCAAAAACGAATCAGCCGCTGCCGCGCAGCGTTGGTGAAACGATGCAGTGCGTCTACCGCAGTCTTTCCAAAAACTATGCCGAATCCATTCAAAACCTGCAGAAAATCACCGGCAAAACCTATACTGCCGTCAACATTGTGGGCGGCGGCAGCAAAGACGGATACCTCAACGCGCTCACCGCAAAAGCCACACAATTGCCGGTGTATGTGGGGCCGACCGAGGGCACGGCACTTGGCAACTTGATGGCGCAGTGGATTGCCGCAGGCATTTACCAAGACTTACAGGCGGCACGCGCCGCCATTCGAAATAGTTTTACAATTAAGGAGATTTTGCCATGACAAACTATGAGAACGCAAAGCAGCGCTATGCCGCTTTTGGCATCGATACCGACGCGGCGCTCGCAAAACTTGCCCAAAAACCCATCAGCATTCACTGCTGGCAGGGTGATGACGTCACGGGCTTCGACAGCAAAAC
>JAVXRV010000228.1:0-1100 GCA_036643515.1 Ruthenibacterium sp. | reverse complement strand
CACTACGGAAGTGGCGGCCACGACTGTGCCTCCAAAACCAAAGGCGAAAAAACCGTCACCGCCACCTAAAGCAGTTGTTGTCAAAACCGAAGAAATGCAGTCTGATAAAAGCGACGCACGCATTGCGAAAGCGGCGGCCCCGACTGTGCCACCAAAGCCAAAGGTGAAAAAACCGTCACCACCGCCTAAAACGCTTGCACCGACAAAAGATTTATCATCACAATATGAATATGCTTACAGCAAAGGTGCATATAACTTGCAGCAAGCAATTTACGACTATTTTCCAGCACTGAAAAGGAAATATCGCAAAGATGATTTGTCGACTGATGAAATCGTCTTTGCAGAGCTGATTTCCCACGCAAACAAAGGTGCGGTGCTATGGAAATGGATGCTTGCACATTTTAAAACCGTGCTGACAAAAAGCAAGGATGCCACACAGTTGGGCGAGTCCATATTTTCATGCGCAGACTCGGAACAATATGGCATTATTTTAAACCTGCTTAAAAATGACGACACATTAACACAACAACTATTTGAACAGGCCGCATATGCGAAGCGTGGATATGTGGGAATTTTAGGGGCGGCGTTCAAGCAAGGCGAAAGCGCATTGCTTGACAAAATGCTGTGCTATTACAGCCAAAATAAAAATCAAAAAAGCGGATATTCGTATTATAAAATGCTCGTAGAATTGCTTGATATTGTCTATGATGGTTGGTCTGCCGAAAATCTAGCCGTGATTGAACGCGCCATTGAGCGCGTTTATAATCCGCAGCAAAAAGGAACTCTCACTCGGACACTCTATCAAAAAAGAGATAAATTGTTGCGCAAAGGCAGCCTTGAAACAAGAAGAAAAATGCTCACCAATGCGCCACCCAAGGCAAACGGCAATCCGTTTTCGTTACCGGAAGATGTGGATCTTTCAGACTGGTATTATGATGGAGAAGATGGCAACTATCTCATAAAACTGGCACTGTGCGATTATTTTCCGGATATTCGAGAAAGTTATTATGGCAATGATGATTCATATACAAACGATATTTTAAATGAAATTTTTGAGATTGATTTTGACTATGCCATGAAGATATGGCGCTGGTTGCTCT
>JAVXRV010000227.1:0-1218 GCA_036643515.1 Ruthenibacterium sp. | reverse complement strand
GCATGATTATTGCAGAGCACGCGCTAACCTGCGAGCAAACCATTGTACGCTATGTAAGCCAACGCTTTACCGATATGACGGGCTATACGCTGGAGGATTTTCATACCCTGTGCCATGGTCAATATCTGGAAGCGATTTGTGAGGAAGACCGAAAAGCGGTATTTGATATTTACTTGGAGCAGATTCAAAAGGGCGATACGTATAACATGCCGTATCGGATTCGAAAAAAGGACGGCTCCTTGCTTTGGGTAATGGACAACGGTTACCTTGTCAAAAACGCGGACGGCCTGCGCAACCACAGCATCATCACAGACATCACCATTGTAAAGCAGCAGGAGGAAGAGCTTCGCAGAAGCGAAAAACGCTTTTCCATTGCCATCAACGCTTCGAGCGGAACGCTGTTTGAAGTGGACATGACAAAGCAGCTGTATACGCATTTTGAAAATGCCGAGCGCATTTTTGGCATTGGTCCAGAAAAGCTATTGGAGGACACAAGGGCTTTTTCTACCTTGCCGTATGATGAATTTGTCAACGCCGTAACCGAGTACTTTTTTCATCCTGATGATTGGGAGCTTACCAAAGCGGCCATGAAGCAGCTACGGAAGAATGGGACGGTCAGCTATGAAGCGAGGCTGCGCAGGGCGGACCAAACCTATCTTTGGGCAAGGATGGATTTAAGCCTGAACACGGACGACTTTGGTTCGCAATCCTACCTCATTGGCTTTATGTCCGATATTGACGCCATCAAGAAGCAAACGGAGCGCTTGGAAAACAAAGTGCTGACCGACCCCATGACGGGGCTTTACAACAAAATTGCCATGGTGAACCTTGTGAACAAGACCATTCAATGCTTCCCCAATGAGCACAACGCTTTGATTGTGCTGGATGTGGACAATTTCAAGGGCATCAACGACACACTGGGACATGCCTTTGGGGATTTGATTTTGATGGATATTTGCGCAAAGCTGAAAGCGGCGTTCCGTGTGGCTGACATTGTGGGGCGCATGGGCGGCGACGAATTTGCCATTTTCATGCGCAATGTGCCTGATACCAGCGGCGTGCTCAAGAAAATGACGGAGCTGTCAGCGTCGCTCAGGCAGACCTACGAGGGTGAAAAGGGCGCATACAACATTTCCTGCAGTATTGGCGTGATTATGCTTGAAAACCACAAGGAGCCGTTTGAAGCCTTCTACCGCAAAGCGGATGCGGCGCTGTATC
>JAVXRV010000226.1:0-1229 GCA_036643515.1 Ruthenibacterium sp. | reverse complement strand
GAAACCATGGCGCGCGAACAGCGCAGCGCAAACGAAGTGCTATGCTATACCACAGGAGAAATGAGCGCCGCGGTGGATACAACGGCCGGCAGCATTTATAATGTATCCGATGCGTTTGCCACAGATAAGCGTTTGATCGACCTTGTTGACCGAGACTATACGGGAAAACAGCTTGAAAAACAGCGCAATCGCAATTTTATTTTGGGTTCACTGTTTGAAAGTTATAACCGGTTGCAGCCGCAGGAACGCATGGATGCGCTGTATGTGACAACCAGAAAAGAGCTGTTTAATTTTATTGACCCAAACCAGAACGAAGACATTGTGCTGCAAAATTTTGCGCGGCTGCGCATGAATGAAAAAAAGAAACTGAGCAAGTTTTTTTGGTATCCGTTGCAGGACAATTTTTTGAAAACAACACCGTATGGCATGCCAAGACGTGACACGGTGATTTTTGGCAGCCGTCGTGTGTATTCGCCCACGAAAAGCGGCTATCCGTATCTGCATGTTTTTGCGGTGGAAGAAGAAACACTGTATGAACAATATAGGCTGCTCGCTGAAAAAATAGGCGCCGAGGTGTATCTTTTAGATGCCGATAACGCCTTGCTATCCTCAAGCAATCTTGCGGCGGTGGAAAGCCGCACCGTGCCGGAAAGTTTGCAGCATGTTTTGGACAAAATCGGCGAAACAGTCACGACGCAGACGCAAAACGAGCAGAGCTACAATGTTTGTGCCGTACGCAGCGAACTCACAGGTTGGCTCACGGTGGCCGCGGTACCCTCAGCGGCCATTACGCAGACGACGCGCTCGTTGTATTTGAAAATTTTGTGCGTGGTGGCCATTTGTTTTGCGGCGTGCGGGCTGATGCTTGTGTATGTGTATCGCCGCTTTATGGAGCCGCTTGTGCAGATGGAAGCGTCGATTGCACAGGTGGACAGCGGCAATCTGAAAGCATATGTACAGCCGCAGGGACAGGCCGAAATGGTGCAGATGATGCGCCGCTACAACACGATGCTCGACAGCATCAGGCGCGACTTAGCTGAAAAAGTGCAGATGGAAACCAACAAAAAAGACCTTGAAATGCAGGTGCTGATGAACCAAATCAATCCGCATTTTCTTTATAATACCTTAGAAACGATTGTTTGGCGCGCGGGCGATGCCGGTCGGCCGGACATCGGAAAAATCGCGGCATCCCTCGGCAAATTGTATCGGCTGTCCATCAGCGGCGGGTT
>JAVXRV010000225.1:0-1283 GCA_036643515.1 Ruthenibacterium sp. | reverse complement strand
CCGTCCCTCATAGACAAATTCATCAAGCGCCCAAAGCAAAAACGGAAACAGCGCGATGCAATCGACAAAATGATTGAAAAACGTGTTGTAAATCGTAAAACCCGACAGCGCATACAGGCATGCCGCCACCACCGCAAAATTGCGGCTTTTGGCATAGCGGCGCAGATAGCAAAACGCGCCAAGCCCCGCCACGCCGAATTTCAGCATAAACATCGGCACCATCGAAAACGGCACCCATGCTTTGGGCAAAAGCGTGGTCAGCCAAAAAAACGGCGAGCCGAGCAGATAAAACGAATAGGAATTGACCGCCGATGTGCCAAGGTCTGTTTCCCAGCTCCACTGCCCCGCGCTGTGCTTCACAAAGTCGTTCATATAGGTGTAGAACGGAATTTGCTGACTGTTGAAATCACCGCAATACTGAAACAGACCCTTGTCCACAATCAAAAAAGGCAGAAAAATAAAAAAAGCAGTCGCGGCACAAAGACGAAACGTCAGCAGATACCCTTTTCCTTGTTTTTTTTCGATAAGACTACTCATATTGTAAAACTCCTGTTATACTATAAAATAAAAGAACCGTTGGAGGTGCTGCTATGAAAAATTTTGCATTTAATGCGCTCATTGCCCGCATGAAATACATCACACGGTGGGGATTGATGCGCGCCGGACGCGCGGAATCGCTGAGTGAACACACGGCGGATACCGCTATTTTGGCGCACACGCTTGCCCTTGTTTCCGTGAAGATTTTCGACACAAACGTGCGTCCGGAAACAATTGCCGTCGCTGCATTATATCACGA
Organism: Ruthenibacterium sp.; assembly: GCA_036643515.1. GTDB lineage: Bacteria > Bacillota > Clostridia > Oscillospirales > Ruminococcaceae > Ruthenibacterium. Next base: position 487 of record JAVXRV010000225.1, on the reverse strand, counting down.
TGCGAGCGAAATTTTAACCGGCGATATGCCAACACCCGTCAAGTACAAAAACGAAACGCTGCGCAGTGCCTACAAAGCGCTTGAAGCGCAGGCGGCCGATACACTGACGGCATTGCTGCCGGCGGAATTGCAACACGAAATGGGCGGCTATCTGCACGAGAGCGTCCTCACACCGGCGGAGCAAAAACTGCTCAAGGCAGCGGATAGGCTTTCGGCGCTGATTAAATGTATTGATGAAGAACAGAGCGGCAACCGCGAATTTTCAGGCGCAAAAGCGCAGCAAACCGCCGCGCTGAAAGCCATGGAATGCCGCGAAGCCGATTATTTTATGCAGCACATGCTGCCCTGTTATGCCTTGACTTTAGATGAGCTGTCAAAGGCGTGAACACACAATTTTCAAGGTTTCGCAATGTTACGGCATATATAATCGGTTCTGTAGGGAGCGACGCCCTCGTCGCTCCGCGGCTTAATCATTCGATTTTCAAAT
>JAVXRV010000224.1:0-1319 GCA_036643515.1 Ruthenibacterium sp. | reverse complement strand
GCCTGAACCGGCTTCTGCTTCAAAATATTCCTGTTTTGGTACAAAATGCAAGCCATCTGCCGACAGCACTTTTTCGCCCCATCGAGCCGTCCCAATGTTCCCAAATGGTGGTAGCGCCCATTTTAACTTGATACAGCCACGTCCACCAACCACTTTGCATAAAACGAATCTGCATTCATCAAATAACACGCGGTGGGCAATCGGTGACGTGAATCGGGTTGCGCACAGACGCGGCGATAATCTCCGTTTTGATGTCATCGTAAATTGCAAAAATAGTGGCGATTGTGCGTATTAAATCCACGCCCGACATGGAGATGTCGTCGAGTCGTCCCAAAAACGGCGACACATATGCAGCGCCTGCGCAGCGCTAAAAATCAAAGTGACGTTGACCGGAATTCCTTCTTGGGAAAGCGCGTGACAGGCCTTTAAACCCTCGGTCGTCATTGGGATTTTCACCACCATATCGGGATGAATTTTCGCGATGGCACGTCATTCGGCAATCATGCCCTCGGCATCTTCTGTGGTGGATTTCACTTCGCCGGAAATCGGCCCGTCCACAATGGCGGCAATTTCGGCAATCACTTCGTTAAAATCTCTGCCCTCTTTGGCGATGAGCGACGGATTTGTCGTCACGCCACAAATTACGCCCATATCATTTGCTTTTTTGATGTCCTCTACATTTGCTGTGTCAATAAAAAACTTCATATTTTCGTCCTTTTATTTTGAAATTATTTCTGGCCGTAATAGGCATTTGCGCCGTGCTTGCGCAGATAATGTTTGTCCAGTAATTCTTGCTGCATCGGCGGTATTTGCGGATTGAAGCTTTGATTATGCCACGCCATAAATGCCAATTCCTCAAGCACCACGGCGTTATGCACCGCATTTTGCGCGTTTGTTCCCCACGCAAACGGACCGTGGCTGTGCACCAAAACCGCCGGTACATCGTCCGGTGATTTTTGGGCAAAGGTTTCCACAATCACGTTGCCGGTTTCAGCTTCGTAATCGCCGCCGATTTCTTGCCGCGTCATTTTGCGCGTACACGGAATTTCGCCGTAAAAATAATCCGCGTGCGTTGTGCCAAGCGGCAAAATGCCTTTGCCCGCTTGCGCATACACCGTTGCCCAACGGCTGTGCGTATGCACCACACCGCCAATGTTTTTAAAATGACGATAGAGCGTTAGATGCGTTGGCGTATCGGAGGAGGGGTTCAGTGTGCCCTCCACCGTTTTTCCGGTGTTTACATCCACCACCACCATGTCATTGGCCGTCATTTCCGCATAGGAAACGCCGCTCGGTTTGATGACAATCAGTCCTTTTTC
>JAVXRV010000223.1:0-1338 GCA_036643515.1 Ruthenibacterium sp. | reverse complement strand
CATGACTTTTTTCGTTGACCATCGGTTCAATCGCGATGGTCATGCCATTGACAAGGCGAGGGCCGCGTCCGGCCGTGCCGAAGTTTGGAACCTCAGGATCCTCGTGCATATCCCTGCCAACGCCGTGTCCCACAAAAGTGCGAACCACGGAAAAGCCATTGCTCTCCACATATTGCTGCACCGCAGCACCGATGTCTCCAACGCGATTGCCCGGTATCGCAGCCGCAATTCCCCGTGCAAGTGACTCTTTGGTGACATCCATGATGCGCTGTGCTGTCTCGGAAACTTTGCCGCACGCGAACGTGGCGGCATTGTCGCCGTTAAAGCCATGAATGGCAGCACCTGTGTCAATGCTGACAATATCGCCTTCGCGGAGCAGGACGCTTCTGGATGGAATGCCATGAATCACGGTGTCATTCACCGAAATACATGCGGAACCCGGAAAGCCGCCATACCCTTTGAAATTGGGCTTTGCGCCCTGACTGACGATATATTCGTAAATTATTTTGTCAATTTGGGCAGTCGTGATGCCGGGTGTGACAGCTTCGCCGCCGAGCTTTAACGCCTCTGCCGAAATTTGGCAGGCAAGACGCATCAGCTCAATTTCTTTTGCTGTTTTAACCAGAATCAATCGACAACCTCCAGTTTTTGGAGCAGAAGCGCCGTGGTATCAGCCACTTCGGTCTGCCCCTCCACCACAATCAGTTTCCCGCGTTTCTCATAAAAATCCACCAATGGCTCTGTCAGCTCATGGTAAACACTGAGACGCTCGATGATGGTTGCCGGTTCATCGTCCTTACGCACAATGAGCGGGCCGCCGCACCGATCGCACATTTCAGGCTGTGCGCTGGGCTTATACTGTGTGTGATATGTCGCTCCGCAAGCGGAGCAGACGCGCCGACCGGAAAGACGCTTTACAATGATATCATCCGGAACTGCAATTTCCACAACCTTGTCAATGTCAACGCCCAGTTCTTCAAGGGCCTCGGCCTGTGCCACGGTGCGGGGTACGCCGTCCAGAATAAACCCATTTTTGCAGTCGTCCTCCGTCAAACGTTCTCGGATAATACCGATAATGACATCATCGGGAACAAGCGCGCCGGCGTCAATAAATTTTTTCGCTTTTACGCCCATTTCCGTTTCCTGCTTCATTGCTGCACGGAGAATGTTGCCGGTACTGATGGCGGGAATCTCCAGTTTTTCGCAGATGATTTCCGCCTGTGTTCCTTTACCGGCGCCGGGAGCACCTAAAAGGATCAGTTTCATAATGCCTTTCCCCCTTCAAGTTTATTGATTACTCAAGAAAACCTTTGTGATGACGCATTAGCATATAAGATT
>JAVXRV010000222.1:0-1355 GCA_036643515.1 Ruthenibacterium sp. | reverse complement strand
GACGCATACGCTTGAAGTGAGCCAAATTGCACGCACGATTGTGCGGGCGCTGCGCCTCAATGAGGATTTGGCGGAGGCCATCGCCATGGGACACGACCTCGGCCATACACCGTTTGGCCACGCGGGCGAGCGGGCACTGGACGCGCTGAATCCGTCGGGGTTTAAGCATTATGTACAAAGCGTGCGCGTGGTGGAAAAACTCGAAAAAGGCGGACAGGGTTTAAACTTGACGTGGGAAGTGCGCAACGGGATTTTGTGTCACACCAAAGACGTGTGGCCGGCCACACAAGAGGGGTGTGCCGTGCGCTATGCTGACCGCATTGCCTACATCAACCACGATATTGAGGACGCTATTTCTGCCGGAGTGCTTGCGGAAAGCGATTTGCCGCATGAGATTACGTCCGTGCTCGGCAACACAAAATCACGGCGCATCACGACGTTGATTGTCGACCTTGTCACACACAGCGGACAGGCGGGGCTTGCCATGTCGCCCGAAATTGCCGCCGCATACGAAGCACTGCATGCTTTTATGTACACCACGGTGTATGTGGATAAAGTGGCGAAAAAAGAAGAATTAAAGGTTGAAAAACTACTGGCGGAACTGTATGAAAACTTCAGTAAAAATCCGAAAAACATGCCGCCGTTTTATGAGGCCATTGCCCAAAACGAGGGCATTGACCGTGCGGTGACGGATTATATTTCCGGTATGAGCGATGAATTTGCAACGCGTACCTTTGAAGAAATATTTGTGCCGCAAAAATGGCAAACGTAAAAAGTTGAGGTGAAAGGGGCGCTGTAGATGATTCCGCAAGAATATATTTTTGAACTGATACAGCGCAGTGACATTGTCGATGTCATACAAAACTATGTGCAGTTGCGCCATCGCGGGCGCACCCACACAGGGCTGTGTCCGTTTCACAACGAAAAAACGCCGTCCTTTGTCGTATATCCCGAAACGCAATCGTTTTATTGTTTCGGTTGCGGCGCCGGCGGCGATGTGATTCATTTTATCAAACGCATCAACAATGTGGATTATATTGAAGCCGTGAAAACGCTTGCGGCACGCGCGGGCATGACCATGCCGGACGAGGACGACCAAACCGGAAAATTGCGCAGCCGGATTCTTTCCATCAACAAAGATACCGCGCGCTTTTTTTACGACTGCCTCAACCAAGACGAGGGCAAAGCCGCGCGTCTTTATTGGCGCGGGCGCGGCCTGTCAGACGCCACCATCAAGCGTTTCGGCCTCGGCTATGCGCCGGACAGCTTTAACCGTGCGCGCGAACATTTAAAATCGCTCGGCTACAAAGAGGACGATTTAATTGACGCGGGCATCATTCGCCGCAGCGACAAAG
>JAVXRV010000221.1:0-1435 GCA_036643515.1 Ruthenibacterium sp. | reverse complement strand
TCTATGAAAAAGAAAAGCCGCTCGGCGTCATTGCACAATTCGGCGGCCAAACGCCCTTAAATCTTGCTGCACAGCTGCAAAAAGCGGGTGTGACGATTCTCGGCACACAGCCGGACGCCATTGATTTGGCGGAGGATCGCGACCGCTTCCGTGTGATGATGGAGAAACTGCACATCCCAATGCCGCAAAGTGCCATGGCGGTTACATTGCAAGATGCACTGGACGCTGCCGCGGCCATCGGTTATCCGCTGATGGTGCGACCGTCGTATGTGCTTGGCGGACGCGGCATGGAAATTGTGCGCTGTGAAGAAGAATTGGTATCTTATATGGAAGGTGCCGAGAATATCAGCGCCGACCGGCCGATTTTGGTAGACCGCTTTTTGACAAACGCACTGGAAGTGGAAACCGATGCCGTGTGCGATGGCGAACATGTGTTCATTCCGGCGGTAATGGAGCATATCGAGCCGGCGGGCGTACATTCGGGCGACTCGGCCTGCGTGCTGCCGTCCATTCACATCACAGAAGAACAGCTTGCCACCATTCGCGATTATACGAGCAAAATTGCCGTTGGCCTCAAGGTAAAAGGCCTCATGAATATGCAGTATGCCATCGAAAAAGGCATTGTATATGTGCTTGAAGCCAATCCGCGCGCGTCGCGCACAGCGCCGCTTGTGTCTAAAGTATGCGACACGCTGATGGTGCCGCTTGCAACGGCTGTGATTATGGGAAAAGGAAATATTTCCGCCTTAAAACCCAAAGAATTGCCGTATTGCGGCGTAAAGCAAGCGGTGTTTCCGTTCAATATGTTTCCGGAAGCGGACCCGCTGCTCGGGCCGGAAATGCGCTCTACCGGCGAAGTGCTGAGCATGGCGGAAGATTTTGGCACGGCTTATTTTAAAGCGCAGGAGGCCACCAAAACAGAAATTCCGCTTGGCGGCACAGCGTTTGTCAGCGTGAACGACGCCGACAAAGCGGAGATTGTGCCGATTGCAAAAGCACTTTTAGACGAGGGATTCAAGCTTGTCGCCACAAAGGGTACAGGAGAATGGTTGCAGCAACACGGCATGACATGCGAATTTGTCCACAAACTGACCGAGGGACATCCCGACTTGCTGGACTTGATTGGCAAAGAGGAAATCACGCTCATCATCAATACGCCGGTCGGCCGTAAAGGCAAACTTGATGACAGTTACATTCGCAAAGAAGCCATCAAAGCGCATCTTTGCTATCTCATCACCATCGCGGCGGCAAAAGCGGCGCTCGAGGGCATCAAAGCCGTCAAACACGGCAAAAAAAGTCCGCTTAAATCTTTGCAGGAATATCATCAATCGGCACAATAAAAATAATATGCAAAAAGCGGCAGAACGAATGAATTGATATAATCCCCTTAGAGTAGACACTTGAAATAACAAAAATTTCGAGACTACACTAAGGG
>JAVXRV010000220.1:0-1439 GCA_036643515.1 Ruthenibacterium sp. | reverse complement strand
TCTGCATGATGCAGAGGTCTTTTTTTATCGTCAAATTATCCAGTAAAAAGTGGCGGAGTAAATCTATTTTTTACGCGCTTTTTTTGGTATAATATGTTATACTAAGAGCAAAGAAACTGCAAAGAATAAAACAGAAAACAGGAGGCAACTATGTCCGAATCAGTGATTGTCGTAGATTTTGGCGGCCAATATAACCAGTTGATTGCGCGGCGTGTGCGCGAAAGCAATGTGTTCAGCGAAATCGTTCCCTACACCAAAGCGCTTGCGGTCATTCGTGAAAAATCGCCCAAAGGCATCATTTTCACAGGAGGGCCGAACAGCGTTTATCTGCCGGATTCGCCTACCATCGGCAAAGAAATCTTTGACATGGGCATTCCTGTTTTGGGCATCTGCTATGGCGCACAGTTGATGATGCACCTGCTTGGCGGAAAAGTTTGTCCGGCACCGGAGCGGGAATACGGAAAAACAGAAGTGACGGTGGATACGCATTCGAAACTGTTCGACGGCGTGAGCGAAAAAACCGTTTGCTGGATGAGCCATAATGATTATATTGAAAGTATGGCACCCGATTTTGTGGTGTCGGCACATACGCCAAACTGTCCGGTTGCGGCGGCAGAGGCACCGGAACAAAAGTTATATGCACTTCAATTTCATCCCGAAGTATTGCACACGCAGGAGGGCAAAAAAATGCTCTCTAACTTTGTGTACAATGTTTGCGGCTGTGCGGGCGACTGGAAAATGGATCAGTTTGTCGAGCGCTCCATTGCGGCGATTCGTGAAAAAGTAGGAGACGGCAAAGTGCTTTGTGCCTTGTCGGGTGGTGTGGATTCCTCCGTTGCCGCCGTGATGCTTGCAAAAGCCGTCGGCAAACAGCTCACTTGCGTTTTTGTTGACCATGGCCTTTTGCGCAAAAACGAGGGCGATGAAGTGGAAAAGGTGTTTGGACCCGACGGGCCTTATGACTTAAACTTCATTCGTGCCAATGTGCAGCAGCGTTTTTACGACAAATTGGCGGGGGTAGAGGAGCCGGAGCGCAAACGTAAAATTATCGGCGAAGAATTTATCCGTGTATTTGAAGAAGAAGCGAAGAAAATCGGCACCGTCGATTTTCTTGTGCAAGGCACGATTTATCCCGATGTGGTAGAGAGCGGTCTTGGTGGAGAATCGACGGTTATCAAATCGCATCATAATGTGGGCGGCTTGCCCGACTATGTTGATTTCAAAGAAATTATCGAACCGCTGCGCGATTTGTTCAAAGACGAAGTGCGCAACGCCGGTCGCGAACTTGGTATTCCCGAATATCTTGTCAGCCGTCAGCCGTTTCCGGGACCGGGACTCGCCATTCGCATCATCGGCGAAGTGACACCGGAGAAAATTGAAATTGTGCAGGAAGCCGATTTCATCTATCGCGAGGAAATTGTGAAAGCGGGCGCGGACAA
>JAVXRV010000219.1:0-1440 GCA_036643515.1 Ruthenibacterium sp. | reverse complement strand
GCCCGCGAATCAGCGTAATCAGCGTGTCGATGGAGGAGATGCCCGTGCGGATATAGTTGCGCGGATAACTGCGGCTGACAGGATTGATGGCACTGCCGTTGATATCGTCGAACCGCTCGGCGTACACCGCGCCAAGTCCGTCAATCGGCTGACCCGCACCGTTAAAAATGCGGCCGACAATTTCCGGTGCAACGCCAAATTCCATGGGTTTGCCCGTGAAACGCGCACTCGTTTTCGACAGGGACAATCCGCTTGTGCCGGAGAAAACCTGCACCACGGCGCGGTTGCCCTCCAGTGCGACCACGCGGCCGCTGCGCACGCCGGAAGACGTTTTGATTTCCACCATTTCTTCAAAGCTGATGTCCTCGACACCGTCGATGGCAACGAGCGGTCCGGTGATGTCGGAAAGACCTAAATATTCCATAGCCATGGCAAAATCACTTCCTTTCCTGCGTTTGTGCGGCAAGCACCGGCGCATTGTGTGCGGCGAGCAGCTTGGCACAAATGTCGTCCATTTCTGTTTCATACGCGCCGAACATTTCCGGTTTGTCGTTCGGAATTTCATATTTTACTTTAATCAATTTGTCAAAAAGGCCGGCCTCCGTCATGGCGCTGACCGGCACGCCCTCGCCCACAAGTTCCACAGCCTTGTCATACAGATGCAAAATGGCATCCATCATCCACTGCTGTTTTATGAGCGGCACATAGGTGTCGTTTTCGTGAAACGCGTTTTGCTGCAAAAAGCCGACACGAATCACACGTGCGGTTTCAAGAGTCACTCTTTGGCTGTCGGGCAAAACATCGCTGCCAATCAGTTTGACAATTTCCATCAGTTTGTTTTCTTCGCTGAGTAAACTTAACATACGGCCGCGCAATTTGCAAAAATCGGGGCCGACATTTTTGAGATAATAGGGGTCTAAATCCTCATAATATTCGCTGTAGCTGATGGTCCAGTTGATGGCGGGATAATGCCGCGCATAGGCGAGGCTTTTGTCAAGCGCCAAAAAGCAGCGCACAAATCGTTTGGTGTTTTGTGTGACCGGTTCTGAAAAATCAGACCCTTGCGGCGACACCGCGCCGATAATCGATACGCTGCCATCGCCGCCCGCAAGGGTGGAAACGCTGCCCGCACGCTCATAAAACGCGGCAAGGCGGCTCGGCAAATAGGCGGGAAAACCCTCCTCTGCCGGCATTTCTTCAAGACGACCGCTGATTTCACGCAGTGCCTCTGCCCAACGCGAGGTGGAATCCGCCATCATGGCAACGTCATAGCCCATGTCGCGATAATATTCCGCGAGCGTAATACCCGTATAAATCGACGCTTCACGCGCGGCAACCGGCATATTACTGGTGTTGGCAATCAGCGTGGTGCGCTCCATCATGGGGCAGTTGTGTTTTGGATCTTCAAGGGCGCGAAATTCGTCGAGCACCTGTGTCATT
>JAVXRV010000218.1:0-1455 GCA_036643515.1 Ruthenibacterium sp. | reverse complement strand
AGAAGTGTCGCTGACACCCAAGGAATTTGACTTGCTTGTGTTTTTGGCCTCGAATCGCGGCATTGCGTTTTCGCGCGAAAAAATCTTGCAAAAAGTGTGGAACTATGACTATTACGGCGAGGATCGCACCGTGGACACGCATATTAAAATGCTGCGCGGGCACCTCGGCAAATGTCGCGATACCATCGTGACGGTGTGGGGCATCGGCTATAAATTCGACCCCGACGCGCAGTAGAAAAGAGGGCGGCGTGAAACAAAAAAGACATCTCAACATCCGTCAAAAGCTGATGTTGTTCACGGTATTGCTCTGTACGGTGCTTGTGGCAATTGTGTGGCTGCTCAACGTACAACTGCTTGTGCCAAGCTACAACCGTAAAATCAAAAAAGAACTGCAAAGCACCGCACAGGTGTATGCCGATTTAATTCAACAATACGGCACCATTGAGGACAGCACTTCACGCAACGGCATTACGGCGGAATTTTTCGACGCTATCAACACCTTAGACAATGAAGCGATTTTGGCCGGAAAATGTCTTGACATCTCAGGCGCAAACAGCCTCAATCTGCTACACGCGCACTTTTTTTCAGACGAATGCCAATTGCACCCGAATTTAAAAGGCGCGTTTGGCACGATGCGCGACAGCAGTTGGAACAACCAGTATATCATCGGCCTGCGCGCGATGGTGCTGCAACAAGGCGACATGAATTTTGTACTTGAAAACGATGGAAAACGCCAGATGGTTTACTGCCGCAACGTCGATGACCGCTATGTGGTGATTGTGTCGACCGATTTAGCACGCATCGAACAGGCAGCGGCGGTGGTGGGCATGCAGATGCCCATGATTACGCTTTTGGTGGTGTTGCTCGGCATTGCAGGTGCATTTTGGTTTAGCCGCTGGTTCTCGCGCCCACTCAGCGAAATTTCCGCCGCCGCGCGCAGTGTCGCAAAAGGTGATTACCGTGTGCGCGTCGAAAAGCATTCCAACGATGAAATCGGCACACTTGCCGACGATTTCAACACGATGGCGGCCGAGGTGGGGCGCAGTGCGGAATTACAGCGCGACATCATCGCCAATATCAGCCACGATTTGCGTACGCCGCTCACGCTCATCAAAGGGTATGCCGAAACGGTGCGCGATTTGACGGGCGACGACAAAGAAAAACGCAACGCGCAGCTCGACGTAATTGTGGACGAAACCGACCGTCTGTCGGCGCTCGTCAACAGCGTGATGGAGCTGTCAAAATATTCGTCCGGCACAGATACGCTCGTGCGCATTCATTTCGATTTGGCGCAGCTATGTGACGAGGTGGCTTGCCGTTATGCCGATACTTGCGCCAAAAGCGGCGTGACGCTGGAAACGCAAGTCGACGCGCAGTGTATGGTGTCGGCCGATCCGGACGGCATGATGCGCGTGGTGCACAATCTGCTGTCGAATGCCATTCATCATGTGGGCG
>JAVXRV010000217.1:0-1476 GCA_036643515.1 Ruthenibacterium sp. | reverse complement strand
GAGTGTACGCAGATTCTTTTCGACTAATCGTGCCTCGTGATTCACGTTGATTTCGCGAATTTGTTTAAATGAACTAGCGCCTAACATCGGAACATTAAAATATTGAGCCTGTCCGTTTACTAAGATTCTGTTTCGGTTAATCCAGCCACCTTTGATGAAATTGACATCATCGTAAATGACATATTCATCTACCGCATTCATCAACTGCCAATAGCCGATATACGGCATAAAATACGGCTGCATAATACCTAGTTTCATACAATTTTCCTCCATGGGTTTCACGCATTTTTTCGCTTTTGCACATAAGGTTTTACGATGCCTACGATATAATCAAATGATTCCAAATGCAGCAATTTCGAACCGGCAATATAGATTATCGCGCCCGCTATTACTTGAAGTGCCAATGTAAGCAATCGGCTCAAGCCAAGCAACGTAATCGGGTAAACACAAGCGCCCATCAAACACGCGAGCAAAAATGATGGCAAAATATCGCCTATTTGTTCAAAATAACGGTAGCCGAGCAATTCCGTATTGGGATAAGCGTTGATGAATGTGCTGATAATCGTTGTGACCGCCAAACTAAGCGCGATTGCCATGACGCCTTGCCGCATGACGAGTAGCAGCACGGCAATGCCAATCACTTTTTTGATGATTTCAAGCCGCAAAAACAAATCACTGCGACCCAGCGCTTTGATTGCTTCTAAATTCGCCGTGTGAATCGGATAAAGTCCAAATGTAAAGCAAGCAATTTGCAGATATGGCACGCACGGCAACCATTTATCTGTCAGCATCAACGACACAAGCGGCTTTGCCACAACTGCAAGGCCTATCATCAACGGCCACATCACGTATGAACTCGTTTTGATGGCGCGGCGTGTCATTGCTTTTACTTTTTCTCTGTCGTTTTGGCACTCCGCAATTGCCGGAAAAAGAACACTGCTAATAGAGGAATTGATGTTTGTCACAACAAGGCTTGGGTATTGCTGCCCGCGGTCATAGAATGCCAAATCGGACGGCTTGTACACTTTGCCGATAATCAAGCTGCGCAGTTGGCTGTAGCCGGTATCGAGAAGTCCTGACATGAGCATTTTCCATCCGAAACCAAAAAGGCTTTTCAGACGTGTCAAAGAAAATTGTTTGATTGGTCGCCAACGCACGGTCACCCACAGCACCAAAGTGTCCGTTGTTGTGTTGGTTAAATACTGTGCCACCAATGCCCAAATGCCAAAACCCGCATATGCCATTGCCACGCCGACCACGCCGGAAAGCAGTGTGCCAAAAAGCGTTGACCAAAAAAAGCGCTTGAACAGCATATTCTTTGAAACATACGCTTGCTGCACCGAATTGATGGCGGCAATCGGAATGCGAATGCCAAGCACACGCAAAACCGGAGAAAGAATTTCAATCGAATAAAAATCCGCAATCATGGGTGCCGCCCAATACAGCAAGCCATAAAGCAAAAGCGAAAATACAATA
>JAVXRV010000216.1:0-1487 GCA_036643515.1 Ruthenibacterium sp. | reverse complement strand
ATCCAGCCAGCCCAACCAAAAATATCCTCGATAACACGTTGTTATTGAGGATATTTTTTTATTTGTACCACACTTTTGCGCCTCGCGCAACCGCTGCGTCAAAAGAGCATCGGCGGCCTTTTGATGGTTGCGCCGGCCATCCGCAATAAAAATTTTCTTTGGATACTTGTATGAGCATCACAATCAAGGTATGATATTGGTGAGCATGAAAATTGAGGGGGAATGGGTCATTACTATATATGTAAGCGCCATCATACCAACATTAAACCCCACCAAAAAAATTTTAGCGGTGGTAAATCAGCTTTGTGAAAAAGGATTTACCGAAATTATTATTGTAAATGACGGCAGCGAGCCACGCTGTGATGCAATTTTTGCGCAACTGAAAAGAAATCCGTGCTGTGTGGTGCTGACGCATCCCGAAAATAGGGGCAAGGGCGCCGCTTTAAAAACGGCATTTCACCGATATATGAAATATCCGGGCGACCATATCGGCGTGATTACGCTTGACGATGATGGGCAACACGATATCGACAGCATCCTTGCCTGTGCGAATGCGCTGACGCAGCACTACAATGCGCTGATTCTTGGCACACGCAATTTTTCCTTAAAGAACATTCCGTTTAAAAACAGATACGGAAACAAAATCACGTCAGCCGTGTTTGCCATCGCATATGGTTTGCGTGTCAGTGATACGCAGACGGGCCTGCGCGCCATTCCCAACCGATTGCTGCCGATTTTTTTGCGCGTGGGCGGCAAGCGATTTGAATATGAAACCAATATGCTTTTGGCAACCAAGCAGCATCATATCCCTATCTATGAGGTGCCGATTCGCACCATCTATCAAGCCGGCAAGCAGGCCACGCATTTTCGTCCGATAGCGGATTCTGTGTGGATTTATGGGCAACTGCTGTGGTTTTTGATTTCATCGCTGCTTTCGTTTGCCGTCGATATTGGCATCTTTTGGCTGCTCAGCCGTTTTTTGCCGGGCACCGTGATGGAGCGCGTGTTTTGGAGCACCCTTCTTGCGCGCACCATGTCCTCGCTTGTTAATTTTTTTACCAACCGAAATTTTGTGTTCAAGCGCAAAGGCGCCTTGCTGCACAGCGTGGTGCGATATTATATGCTTTGCATTGTGCAGGCGGGGATATCGCTGCTTGCCGTGGGCTTTTTGGGCACTGTTTTTACAGACAAGCTTTTGGTGCCCATCAAAATGCTTGTGGACGGACTGCTTTTCTGCTTGAGTTTTCGCATTCAAAACAGATGGGTTTTTCGCAGGACGGCACGCAAAAAAAACACACAAACGCAGCCGGCCAAACAAATGCAGCCGGCCCAACAAACACGTCCGGCCAAACAAATGCAGCCGGCCCAACAAACACGTCCGGCCAGACAAACGCAGCCGACCAGACAAATGCAGCCAGCCAGACACACACGTCCGTCCGCACCGCTGCATCTGCTCCTCAGAGCCGGTGAAATGACAGCGGTGTTGC
>JAVXRV010000215.1:288-1488 GCA_036643515.1 Ruthenibacterium sp. | reverse complement strand
GTGAGCCAAAAGTTGATGCTGCGCGTCAATTCTTCTTTCACCCAGCTTTGTGTTTGCAATAATTTCGTTTTGTCCATGCTCATTCCTCTTTTTCAAACATTTTTTCAAGCGCTGTCTGCATGGCCTGTGCAAACGTAGCATTGCTTTGCAAATCAAAATGCATCCAATCAATTTGGTTCGGATGCACAAAAAGGTTGCAATCAAGGTAGGAACAGGCGTTTGTTTCGGCGCATTGACGCATCAAAGCGGGCAGAACGCGGGATTTTTCAACACAGCCGTCGCCCATTTCACCGGCCACAGCAGACGTGTAACAGCCTATGCCGATTACGATAGGCGCAACCACCAAAATGCGCGGCACCGTACGCCACACATCCAGTGTTTTGGCTTTGCGAATTAACCGGTCAACGCCGTCTGCAATGTTCTGCGGAGAAGCGGAAAAGCGCTCTTTACAATCGTTTGTCCCAAGCATGATGACAAGTGCGTCGAGTGGGGCGTGTGAGCCGAGAATGGTTGTCAAATGTGCGATACCGGACAATCCCTCGTTCAGCGGGTCGTCAAAAACGGTGGTGCGTCCACTGATGCCTTCTTCCACAATCATATAGGCGGCACCAAGGTTTGCCTGAAGCTGCTGTGTCCAACGTTCATCGTCTGCATAACGTGCATTGGTATCGGCACAATATCCCCATGTATTGGAATCTCCAAAACAGAGGATGCGTTTTTTGTTCTCCAATTTTTTCACTCCGATGCTATCTTTTTTGACGCTGTTACCATTGCGTCAATGTTCTCTTTTGGTGTATCGCGCGCCACAAGGCAGCCGGTTCCTAAAATGAGTGGCGCCGTGGTGCTGCGCAGCGCCGCTTCGCATAAAATTTCAGCTTTTGCGGTTGTGGCAGTCAATAATTCTACCGGATTCAGATTCCCTTTGATGCATAAATATGCGCCGGCAACATCACGCACACTTTGCATGGATACGAGGTGATCCACATCCAGTGCCGGTACACCGGTTGCGATAATTTCTTTGAGAGATGGGTTAATATCGCCGCATACATGCATAAAACAGGTGATGCCCTTTGCGGCGACGGCATCCGTGACAATTTTGGCATACGGCTTTACAAATTCGGCATAAGACATCGGCGAAATAATACTTGCAGAAGCAGCACCCTCGCCAAGCCACACCGTTTCAACACCCAGTGCGGCAAT
>JAVXRV010000215.1:0-278 GCA_036643515.1 Ruthenibacterium sp. | reverse complement strand
TTAAAGTAAGTGCGGCACGCTGCGCAAGCGCCTTATGTAAAGCTTCCGGTTCGTCATACATCAAGAGCAGAATATTTTCAAGACCCATCATAAAAACAAGTTGAGAATATGGGCCGGTGATGCCCGGCATGATGAGATATTTTTCTTTATATTCCGGAAGAATCGCTGCGTAAGTATCCAAAATTCCGTCTTTGAGCGGATTTTCCGTGGCGATGCGCGGATCGTCCAATCGCGTGATATCGTGATGACGCACAGTGCCGACATCGTTGCTCGGCACC
>JAVXRV010000214.1:0-1506 GCA_036643515.1 Ruthenibacterium sp. | reverse complement strand
GTTCAGCCAAGTGGAAAAAGTGAAGGCACTGCGCCTTGATGTGCCACAGGCGGCGGAACTTTGCCATGCGCTGACGGCGGCAGGATGCCCGATGCCGCGCGACATCACCACCACCGAGGAATGTGCTGCGGCGCTCTATAAAATGCTCACCGGAAAGGAGGCGCCCGCGTGTCAGAAATCGTAAAAATTGACCATCTTTCCTATATTTACGGCGAGGGGATGCCGGACGCCACCACGGCGCTTGACGATGTGAGCTTTTCCATCGAGGAGGGCGGGTTTGTCGGCGTGATTGGCTCGACAGGATGCGGAAAATCAACCTTAATCACCCATTTTAACGGCATCAACAAGCCTACCAAAGGCAAAGTGTATATCGGCGGCGAGGATATATGGGAAGATCCGAAAGACATTCGTCGGTTTCGCTTCATGGTGGGACTGGTGTTTCAGTATCCCGAATATCAATTGTTTGAGGAAACCGTGTACAAGGACATCGCGTTCGGCCCGCGCAATATGGGACTTGCGGAGGAAGAAATCAACCGACGCGTGCTGCGTGCGGCAAAATTTTGCGGCATTGACGCGAGCATTTTGCTGCGTAGCCCGTTTGAACTTTCGGGCGGGCAAAAGAGGCGCGTCGCCATTGCGGGCGTGATTGCCATGGAGCCGAAACTTTTGGTGCTTGATGAGCCGGCCGCAGGACTTGACCCCGAGGGACGCGACACCATTTTGAGCCAGATGAAACGGTATCACAAAGAAACCGGCTCTACGGTGGTGCTTGTGAGCCATTCGATGGAGGATATTGCGAAATATGCCGACAAAGTACTTGTGCTCGACGGCGGAAAAATCGCCATGTATGACACGACGGAAGCTGTGTTTGCGCGTGCGCCGGAGCTGCTTTCGATGGGGCTTTCGGTGCCGGAAGTGACAAAGATTTTTTTGCGGTTGCGTGAGATGGGACTTGATATTTCCACCGATGTGTACACCGTGCCGTATGCGGTGAAAACGATTTTGGCCGCCCGCGAAAAGGGGGTAAAATCATGCTGAGAGATATTACCATCGGACAGCATTTTCCGGGAAAATCGATGATTCATGAGATGGACCCGCGCGTAAAAATGATTTTGACCATCGCTTATATCGTCATGTTGTTTGTGGGTTCAAATCCGGCGGGACTTGCAATTTCTATTTTATTTCTGGCGGTTTTGTATGCCGTCGCCAAAATTCCGTTTAAACTAATCGGCAAAAGCATCAAGCCGATTTTGCCCATTATTCTGTTTACGGCTGTTTTGAATGTGTTTTTCATGACGGGCAAAAGCGAGCCGCTGTTTGCGTGGTGGATTTTTAAAATTTATGCCGAGGGCATTCGCTATGCCGTCATTATGGCCGTGCGCATTGTGTGCCTGATTGCCGGCACGAGCTTGCTGACGTATACCACAAGCCCGATTGTGCTGACCGACGCGATTGAACAGCTTTTGCATCCGCTGAACAAATTGCATCTGCCGGTGCATGAGCTTG
>JAVXRV010000213.1:0-1615 GCA_036643515.1 Ruthenibacterium sp. | reverse complement strand
TGTTTCTTGCATATCATCGAGTAATTCTCCGAGCCGTGCATCGAAATTTGTCACGGGGCGGCACACTTTTTTCAAGATGGGGTCGCCATCTTGTACAATTTGTCGTAGAGCCATTGGTTAAAACCTCCAAATTTATAAATCAGAATCGGAATAAAAATCAAGATACACCGCTGCTTTTGCGGGATATCCTTCTTTGCTGTAAACTTTGAGCACCGCTTTCATCAAATTGCGAAAGGCGGCATCGTTGCGGCATTTCAGCGTGAGCCGATAGCGATAATGATGGTTTATCATCGCAATATTCATCGGCACAGGGCCTAAAATGCGCAGGGGAATATTTTTGGCCTTTTGCGCGTGTTCCTGCACCAATTTTGAAAAACGAACGGCCGCTTCCTGCGTTTGCGCTTCTTCTGCGCCCGAAAAGCCAACCATGCAAATCGTGCAAAACGGCGGATAAAGATTGAGCTGTCTGAAACCAATCTCCTGCTTATAGAACGAGAGATAGTCTTGTTTGGCTGCAAGATTTAAAACCGGATGTTCGGGGTCCACCGTTTGAATGATGGCTCTGCCCGGTTCATTGGCTCTGCCGCCGCGCCCGACAACCTGCGTCACAAGCGAAAACACATTTTCAAATGCCTTATACCCTTGTGCAAACAAAAGTTGGTCAATGCCAAGCACACCCACAAGGGTCACTTTTTCAAAATCAAGACCTTTTGCAACCATCTGCGTGCCAAGCATGATGTCATATTCGCCGTCGGCAAAGCTTTTCAGCATGGCTTCATGCGCATGTTTGCGGCTCGTGCTGTCTGCATCCATGCGCAATACACGCGCATCCGGAAATTTTTCGGCCAGTTCTTCTTCCACGCGCTGTGTGCCAAAGCCGGTATACTTTATTTTTTCGCCGCATTGCGGACAAAGTTCCGGCACAGGTGAAATCACACTGCCGCAATAGTGACAGAGCAATTTGTTGTCGTTTTTATGATAGACCATCGGCACGCTGCACGCGTCACACTTGATCACTTCGGCACAGCCGGTACACATACCGACCGTTTGATAGCCGCGCCGATTGAGCAATAAAATCGTCTGGTGTCCGTCTTTTAGATTTTGGGCAATTTCTTGCGCTAATATACTGCTGATTGCACCCGCCTGCCCTGCGGCAAGTTCCGCGCGCATATCCACAAGTTCCACCGTGGGCAGCGGCATCTGCCGATAGCGCTCTTTCAATTCCACCAAGTGGTAGCGTCCTGTTTTGGCGGCGTAATAGCTCTCGGTAGAGGGTGTTGCCGACGCCAGCAACAGCAATGCGCTGTGCGCCACGGCACGCTGTTTTGCCACTTCGTGTGCCGAATAACGCGGCGACGATTCCGAGTGATAGGTGTGCTCTTGCTCCTCGTCGATGATGATGATGCCGATATCCGGCAGCGGCGCAAAAATTGCACTGCGCGTGCCCACCACAATGTCCGCGCCGCCATCTTGAATTTGCTGCCACTGCAAAAGCCGTTCCGTGTGGCTGAGCGCCGAATGCTGCACGGCCACCCTGTCGCCGAAAAAAGCTTTGAGCCGATAAATCATTTGCGGTGTCAGCGAAATTTCCGGCACAAGCACAAGTGCCTTGCGT
>JAVXRV010000212.1:0-1636 GCA_036643515.1 Ruthenibacterium sp. | reverse complement strand
CACCCAAACGCTACAGCATGCCACGTTGCAAAATGTGGCAGTACCACAACACAAAAAACGCGGCTTATTTGGTCGAGTATTGAATGCGGTATTCAATGAAGGGACTGCGCCGCGAAAAAGGCAGCTATATCACGCTCGAACTGCCGAATTTTGCCTGCATTGACGACCAAAATGAGGCCTATGTGCTTGCCATTGCGGGACAATTGCGCGCGCTTTTGCCCAAAGACGGCCTTGTGCTTGTGGCAGGCATCGGCAACCGTGCCGTCACGGCAGACGCGCTTGGGCCGGTGGTTGCCGACGGTATTTTTGCCACGCGTTTGATTGCCAAACAAACGGCCAAAACATTGCAAACACCGCTGCGCGCGGTGGCGGCGTTTGTGCCGGGTGTGCAGGCCATGACGGGACTGGACGTCACCGAACAGCTCAGAAGCCTTGTGAACGCCTTGCAGCCGGTGGCGGTGCTGTGCATTGACAGTTTGTGCACGGCGGACGCGCGGCGGCTCGGATGCAGCGTGCAGCTCTCGACAGCGGGTCTGTCACCGCGCGGTATGCAAAGCCTGTCGCAAAAAACGCTCGGTGTACCGGTGATTGCCGTCGGCGTGCCGACCGTGATGGAGGCGCATGTGCCGCATACAAGCGGCGGCGCAGGGCCACTCGTGATTACACCGAAAGAAATCGACGCCATTTTGCGGCGCGGCGCGGCACTGCTTGCACTGTCCATCAACAAGGCGCTGCAACCGGCGCTGCGCGTGGGAGAGCTTGCGTTTTTAACGTCTTAATTCCGTGCACAATTCCATCGGCGCCGCCGAAAAACGACACTAAACGCAAAGCCGGCTGCATAGAATCAGAGCATGGGGTGATGCGAAGATGTATAAAAAACGCCGGGCTTTGCGCCTGTTATTGCCGACGCTCGTTGGCATTTTGTGCGTGGCAACGCTCGGCTCGTCCGTGCTTGCCGCGCCGCTTGTGCCGTTTCGTGCGCCGGAAGCCGCCGCCTATCTCGCCAGTTTTTTGTGTGCGCCGAGTGCGGCAATCGCCGCGACAAAAGCATATTTTGACGACAATCTCGCTGTGCCGGTGGCGCAAACGTTCGACGAAAATGACATCACCTCCGGCTTTTGGACGCAGATGCCGAGCGAGGGCGAAATTTTGCCGCAACCGCCGCCCGCAGCACCGCAGAGCAGCACCGTCAAAGAACCGGAAGTTGCACCCGAGGGCAGTGCGCCGCTGATTGAAGCGCATTATGCACAGGGAAACGGCGCAGTATTTGTGCAAAGTGGCGCGGCGACCGTGCGCAACTGCACCGAGCTGCCCGCCGCCGAGGTGGCCGCCGAAATGATGCAAAAATTACCGTTTGTCATTGAAAAAAACAGCGATGCTCCGCAAGTGCTCATCATGCACACCCACGCGACAGAGGCGTATGAATCGGCGGAGCACACGTATTGCGACCCCAATTACAGTGCAAGAAATCGCGATATCACGCAAAATATGGTGTCTGTGGGCGCAGAAATTGCCGCCAAACTCAACGCCGCCGGAATTGTGACCTTGCAGGACGCGACGCTGCACGATTATCCGAGCTACAACGGTAGTTATGCCAAAAGCAACGCGACTGTGCGCCGCTACTTACAGCAATATC
>JAVXRV010000211.1:0-1676 GCA_036643515.1 Ruthenibacterium sp. | reverse complement strand
ACAAAAAGGCCTGTTGTTTGCGCTGTTGCAACCGAACGAAACGCTGAAGGCCATGCAGGATGCGGGCGATTTTACCGGCCGCATGATGCTGTCGGAAGAAGTGAAAACGCTGCCGTTCGGCGCGGTGTGGGAGCAGTATTGCGAAACACAAAACGTGCCGGCAAACGAAAGTTGGTACGCCGAAGTGCAACAATATGAGAACAATGTTCTCAGCAAAAGAGGATAAAAATATGAGTATTTTAGACGTAGAAATCATCAAAGGCTATATCCGCATGGCAAACGACGGCTGGGAACAGGGCTGGCACGAACGCAACGGCGGCAACTTGACCTATCGCATGAAACCCGAAGAAGTGGCACAGTGCAAATCGTTTTTCAACGCAGCACCGTCTGAATGGGTCAATATGGGCGTACAGGCAGACAATTTAAAAGGCGAATATTTCATTTCCACCGGCAGCGGCAAGTTTTTACGAAATGTTATATTAGAACCACAAAATACTATTTGTATTGTTGAAATCAATGCCGCGGGCGACAGCTATCGCATTGTGTGGGGGCTTGAAAACGGCGGCAAACCGACGAGCGAATTTCCGAGCCATTTCATGAATCATTCTGTGCGCAAAGCCGCCACAAACGGCGAAAATCGCGTCATTTATCACGCGCATACGCCCGCATTGATTGCGCTTACCTATGTTTTGCCGCTCACGTCCAAAGACTTCACACGCGCCTTGTGGCAAAGCGCCACCGAGTGTCCGGTGGTGTTTCCGGGCGGCGTCGGCGTGGTGCAATGGATGGTGCCGGGCGGCGCAGAAATTGCCATGGCAACAAGCGAATTGATGAAAGATTACGATGCCGCCGTGTGGGCGCATCACGGCCTGTTTTGCTCCGGCCCCGATTTCGACATCACATTCGGCCTCATGCACACCATTGAAAAAGCGGCAGATATCTACGTGCGTGCGCTCAGCGCAGGGCAGGGCAAAATCCGTCAAACCATCACCGATGACAATTTGCAAGCCATCGCCAAAGCGTTTGGCGTCACACTCAACGAAGCATTTTTAAATTAGAACTTAAAAATGATTGCATCAGCGGCATTGCAATGGGCGCAACGATTAAAAATCCAGTGATAAACTCAGTAAACGTTTGTTCGATAGAATTTATTCTTGACAACAAACGTTTTTTTTGCAAAAAATTACAAGCGGCTCAAACACACGGTCGATGTTTCGAAAAGTATTGTTTATAGCAGTTTCACAAACGGTAAAAAGCATCAACGTTTAGGGAAACTGCTGTAATACTCTTTTGGCGTCATATTAAATTCGCGCTTAAAGGCTCTGAAAAAATTATTATACCCGCCAAATCCCGCAAGGCGATATACCTCGGTGATGGGTTTGCCGTCTGTAATCAACTTTTTGCACAGGTTTAGCTTGGCTTTGATGATATACGAATGCACGCTGTCGCCGGTTTGTCGCTTAAATTCTCGCGAAATATGATATCGGCTGACATAAAATTCTTTTTCAAGCCGTTCAAGGCTGATTTCCTCGTTCAAATGCTCATGAATATAGGTGAAAATATCGTCGATGAGAAACGTTTTGCGGCTTCGCGGCCGCTTTTGCAGCTCCGCTTGAATACAAGCTCTCAACAGCAACACAGTCAGCATTTGCAAAAGAGATTTTTCAAACAAATCC
>JAVXRV010000210.1:0-1679 GCA_036643515.1 Ruthenibacterium sp. | reverse complement strand
TGGGATTATAACAGTGTCACAAACTGCAAAAAGCATCAATGTCTGAAAATTGCTATATTTATTCACAATTAAAATATTATAATATAAAAATGCGCATTTATATTTTTGAAAATGCGCGAAAGAGGAGTTTCATGCGAGCAGCGACAAATTGGACAGACTATGAATTGATTGACGCGACGGATGGCAACCGGCTCGAGCGCTGGGACAAGACGCTTCTTGTACGGCCTGACCCGCAGGTGATTTGGAAAAACGGCGAAACAAGCAAGCTGTGGCATAGCGCAAACGCCGTGTATCATCGCTCGGCGGCGGGCGGCGGCGCGTGGGACTATAAACGCAAAATGCCGGAAAAATGGCAGATTGGGTATGATGGGTTCCGCATGATTGTGTCGCCGACCGGCTTCAAACACACGGGCGTTTTTCCCGAACAGGCCGTCAACTGGGATGCCTACAAAAAGCTGATTGTAGGCGCAAAGCGGCCGATTAAAGTGCTCAATTTGTTCGGCTATACCGGCGGCGCAACGCTTGCGTGCGCGGTGGCGGGTGCGCAGGTTTGCCATGTGGACGCGAGCCGCGGCATGGTGGCATGGGGACGTGAAAATGCCGCTGTCAGCAAGCTTGACCATTTGCCGATTCGGTGGATTGTGGACGACTGCGCCAAATTTGTGACACGGGAAATTCGGCGCGGCATGACGTACGATGCCGTGATTATGGATCCGCCGAGTTACGGACGTGGGCCGTCGGGCGAAATTTGGAAACTGGAAGATAATATTTACGACTTTATCGACCTATGCACGGGTGTTTTGAGCGAAAATCCGCTTTTTGTGGCAGTCAACAGTTATACGACGGGGCTGTCGCCGAACGTGATGGAATATATTTTGAAAACGCGCGTGGGCAAAGTGCACGGCGGCAAAACGGAATGTGATGAGATTGGTTTGCCGGTGACGGCGACCGGCGGCGTGGTGCCGTGCGGCGCGACGGCATGGTGGATTTCGGAATCATAAAGGATGTATAAAATGGAAATGTTACAAACAAAACATATTTCTTTCAGCTATACCGAGGACAAGCACAAGGCGATTGACGATTTGTCGATGACTGTGCACAAAGGCGAATTTGTGGCGGTGCTCGGCGCAAACGGATGCGGAAAAAGCACGCTTGCAAAGCACTTTAATGCCATCATTTTGCCGCAAAGCGGCACGGTGACCGTCGAGGGAATCGACACGGCAGAGGAGGATAAGCTGCTGGAGTTGCGCCAAAAAGTGGGCATGGTTTTTCAGAACCCCGACAACCAGATTGTGGCGACCGTGGTGGAGGAAGATGTGGCGTTTGCGCTTGAGAATTTGGGCGTGCCGCCCGATGAAATGCGCGTGCGAATTGACGATGCCATGCAGATGACCGGCATTTATAAATATCGCGAGAAAGCACCGCATAAATTATCGGGCGGGCAGAAACAACGCGTGGCCATTGCGGGCGTGATTGCGATGCGTCCCGACTGCCTCATTCTTGATGAAGCGACCGCGATGCTTGACCCAATCGGCCGCGAAAAAGTGATGCGAACCGTGCGCAAGCTCAACCATGAATATGGCATTACCGTGGTGCAGATTACACATTATATGGAAGAAGCCGCCGCCGCTGACCGCGTGATTGTGATGTCCGGCGGGAAAATCGCCTTAGAGGGAACA
>JAVXRV010000209.1:0-1688 GCA_036643515.1 Ruthenibacterium sp. | reverse complement strand
CAATATTGTTTTCACAGAGCCGGTTGGCTATTTGACGAGTATTTATCTCGTCAATCATGCGCAAAAAATCATTACAGATTCCGGCGGATTACAGCGTGAAGCGTTTTTTGCACAAAAGGCATGTGTCACGGTTTTGAATCTTGTTTCTTGGCCAGAAACGATGCACAACAATCGTAACTTGCTTGCATCGCCGCGTGAAAAAGACATTCTCGATAAATTACATCAAACACAAACACTAGATGCAAATGATTCGCCATTTGGTGATGGGAATGCGTCTGAAAAGATTGTAAAAGCGATGGAAGTTTTTTGCAAGGAGAAAAAATGAAATGAAATACGCACTTATTGGCTGCGGTCGCATTGCAACCAATCACATCAAGGCTGTTCTGAACAACAAGCACCGTGGCGCGGCACATGGGCGCAGGACGACGGCTGCTTAATGAACCAGTGCATCCACGGCATCGACCTATTGCGCTGGATGATGGGCAACGAAGTGGATGAGGTATACGGCGCAACGCGGCAACAACAGAACCACTATCTTGAAGCGGAAGGCATCGGTATGGCGGTCGTGAAATTCAAAAACGGTGCAATCGCAACGATTGAAGGGACAATCAATGTGTATCCGAAAAACTTAGAAGAAACGCTGTACCTTTTTGGCGAAACCGGCACGGTGAAAATCGGCGGAAAAGGCACGAAAATATGGCACTTCTGTCATGTTCAAAAAGGCGCTATTATTGGCGCGGGTTGCTCTTTCGGGCAAAATGTGAACGTGGCAAATAATGTGGTAATCGGCAATGGTGTCAAGGTGCAAAACAACGTTTCCATTTATGAGGGTGTTGTGTTGGAGAATGATGTTTACAAATGATTTAACGCCATGTGCAAAATATCCAAAGGGCAGTGCCGGATACAAAGAAACGCTTGTGCAGCATGGCGCAACCATTGGGGCGAACGCAACTGTTGTATGCGGACATACTTTGGGCGTATGGTGCATGATTGCAGCAGATTCGGTTGTGACAAAAGACATGCCAGCATATGCACTGATGGCGGGTATTCCCGCAAAACAAATTGGCTCGGTATGTGAGTGTGGCAATGTTTTGTCGTCTGCTTTAATTTGTCCGGTCTGTGAGAGAAAATATCGACAGGTCAATGATAGACCGTGCAGATGCTGCGTTAACAGGGGAAAGTGACGCAAATCATGTTATTCTGCCGACGTGAATAAAAATAACGAGGTATTGTAAATGAAATTCACCTTTGCTTCCTATGCAAAGCTTATTGCATTGCTACAGCAAAATAATTATTTTATTGCAAACTATGACAATTGGCAACAAAAAGAACACTGCGTGATTTTGAGACATGACATTGATTCGTCTATTCAAAAGGCGCTAATGTTTGCAAAATTGGAGCAGCGCTTAAATGCGACAAGCACCTATTTTGTTTTGGTAACAAGCGATTTTTACAATGCGCTCTCTGCGCAGTCCATCGCAATGTTGCGTGAAATCCAAGCTTGCGGTCATGACATAGGACTGCATTTTGACGAGCTGTCTTATCCGGAAATCGCAGAGGATAGAAACTTGATTACAGCTAAAATTTTACAAGAAAAAGAAATACTTGAAAAGGCGATGGACTATCCAATTACAAAAGTATCCATGCACCGTCCCAGCAAAGAAACTTTGGCTGAAGACATACAAATT
>JAVXRV010000208.1:0-1694 GCA_036643515.1 Ruthenibacterium sp. | reverse complement strand
CTTGATTTTGAACAAAATTTAAAAGCGATGCTTTAGGATGTACGTATGAAATATTTTTTAATCAGCGACAATGTGGACACGCTTGCAGGCATGGCGCTTGTGGGTGTAAAAGGTGTTGTGGTGCACGCGGAAGACGAGGTGCGCACGGCGCTTGACACCGCCTGTGCCGACCCTGAAATTGGCCTTGTGCTGATTACCGACAAGCTTGTCGCCGCCTGTTCTGCCGTGGTGTTTGAGTATAAACTCAAGCGCAAACAGCCGCTGATTATCGAGATGCCCGACCGGCACAGCGATTCAAACCCCGGCGACAGCATCAAGCGCTACATTTCCGAAGTGGTCGGCATCAAGATTGAATCGAAGTGAGGGGAACAACATGAGCAGACCCAATCAAGCAAAACAAAACGACCTGCAACCACCGGCGGCGACGTATTCCGACTTTGAGGCCTCTGTGCTGGAAGCCGCTTCTCATCAAGCCGCATTGATGGTGGAAAAAGCAGAAAAAGAGAGCAACGAGCGCTATGAATCGCTTGTAAATGCGCAAAAGACTGACCTCGTCGCCGCACATCTCACCGAGGCAGAAGCATCGCTGCGCCGCAAAATTGCCGCCGCAAAGCAAGAAAATCGCAAAAAGATTTTGATTTATCGCAAACAGCTTGTCAACGGCCTTTTTGCCGAGGCAGACGAAGCAATTTTGGCTTTTACAAAAACACCGGCCTATACAGAATTTCTGGTTGCTTCTTTACAAAAGCACAAAGACAAAATTGCAAACGGCTGTGTTGTCTATTTAAAAAGTGACGATGCATCACAGCAAAATGCGATTTCAGCGGTGCTTTCCGGTTGCACTTTTAAAACCGACCCAACCATTTTACTGGGCGGGGCAAAACTTGTGACAGGGCATATTTTATATGACGAAACCGTCGATGATGCTCTGCGCACCGAACGCGCGCACTTTTTAACGCGCTGTCATCTGCGTGTGGAAGCGGAGGAAACCGATGAAAACAAATGATTGCATTTACTCCATCAACGGCCCTGTGGTGACTGTCAAAGACAGCGACACCTTCAGCATGATGGAGATGGTTTACGTCGGCAAAGCCGGCCTGATTGGCGAAGTCATCAGCGTGGGCGAACACCGCACGGTGATTCAAGTGTATGAAAACACGACCGGCCTTTATGTGGGCGAGCCGGTTGTCGGTTCAAACGCGCCGCTTTCCGCCACACTCGGCCCCGGCATTTTGCGCAATATTTACGACGGCATTGAACGGCCGCTCGGCGAAATTGCCAAAGAGCACGGTGCGTATATCGCCACCGGTGTCAAGGCCGACAGCCTCGATACCGCGGCCAAATGGGACGTTACCGTGCTTGCCAAAATCGGCGACAATGTCACTGGCGGCACCATCATCGCCACCTGTCCCGAAACGCAAATTATCACGCACAAAAGCATGATTCCGCCCAATCTTTCCGGTGTGATTACATGGGTTGCCGCAAACGGCAGCTACACGGTCACCGAGCCGATTTGCAAGCTCAAAACGGCAACCGGCACCGAAGAAACCATCTGCCTTGCGCAAAAATGGCCGATTCGCACGCCGCGCCCTGTCATTGACCGCAAAGTGATTGACACCCCGCTCATCACCGGCCAGCGCGTGATTGACTCGCTGTTTCCGATTGCAAAAGGCGGCGCGGCGGCCATTCCGGGC
>JAVXRV010000207.1:0-1699 GCA_036643515.1 Ruthenibacterium sp. | reverse complement strand
CAAGACATGCCCCTGTGAAGGGGCATCTTCCGAGTGAAAACGTCTGCCAAGCAATCGAGGTGTTTCAAGTCATGCCCCTGTGAGGGGGCAACCTGTCTACTGCGACACTGGGCGCAATCATTACCGGACAGGCACATGCGCTCGCACTGCTCGCCCTGCCGTGCTACATATCTATCGGCTTTGTATGCGGCATGCTTGCGGCAAGTTTAGACGAAAAAACATCATAAAACATATCAGTGCTTTCAGAAAGGATAATCATATGGACACACAATATTTAAAAGAACAACGCAGAAAGACAAAAGAAATCGCCCTCGACCTGTTGCATAGGTGCGAGAGCGAAAATCTTACGCTTTCTCAGTTTAATGCCGTCATTGAAGCTCTTGAAAAGATGGCTAATCATCAATTTCTTTTGTGTAATCATCACAATCCATAGTTTCAAAGTTGGCAAAATACTCAACCGCATCCGAATATAACGTCAAAAAACGTTCTGGCCCGCGTAGTGAGGGCGGTAGCAGTTCGCTTTTTTCGAATATCATATCTGGATTGTCTTTCAATTCCTGTTCGAATTTTGCATGTGTATAATGCATTGCGAGCATTTTCACTTCGGTATCTCTATCCATTTTTTCACCCCCTTTCACCCGCATTTTAGCATTTTATCGGGCGAAATACAAATCAAATAGAAAAGGAGTTGATTCCCGTGAGCCAAACAAAACGCGTTGACGCGATACAGGCAGCAGGCATGACCGGCTATGACAAAAGCCTTGATAGCAAGTGCAAGCGCCCCGAAAAGTACGGCATTCAGCGCACGGCGGCGGCAGAAAATGCCATCCACCGCAAGGCAGAACACCGCACGAAAAGCGCACGGATTTCGCACCGATTACAGCCGGACAGGCTGCTGCAAGTGCAAGCCGCCGTCAATATCTGCGGCTACGGCACCGTGCAAGCATGGCTTGATGCCTGCGTGCGTCGGCTGCTGATTGAAGCAAAAAGAAAAGCCCCTGCTGATGTTTCGACCATCGGCAAGGGCGCAAAGAAAAATAATCTATCTTCAGATTACAACGAAAGCGAGGATTTGTCAAATGGCATCTAAAAAAATTCCAAAAGAGGATATTGTTCGTTTATTCGATTTGTGCTTACAAGTGAACGCACTGGGCAAAGACACGGTATTTTTTGAATACGCTGCGCACGTCTGCGGTGTATTCATCAGAGTGTATCTAGGCGGGTGGACTGATGAAAAAGAATGGCCGGACGAAAAGCTTGAATTCTACACGGACGGCAGATATTGTGAGCCGTCTTCAAAGATGCATTTTACCCATTGCATTACCTACTTAGAGGGCCTGCTTCATGAATGACGAATACGACTATGACCGCCGCGTGTGCGAGTGCGGGCATGAAATTGAGGACGGCGAACGCTTTGCCGTTTCCCGCGGAACAGACCACATCATCTGCTGTGAAGATTGCGCAGATTTTAACATCAAATAGGAGGTTTTAACATGGACTTTAGACCTTTACGCGCGGAAGAAATTGACTGCCGCGTGTCTACCATCAATGAAAAAGGCTTGTCACTTCTTTTGTACAAAGATGCGCGGTGCGATATGCGCATTTTGGACGAAAGCGGCGTGCAATGGCAGCGCAAGCATTACGAATGCAAAGGCAATTTGTTTTGCAGTGTAGGTATCAAAATCGGCGACGAATGGAT
>JAVXRV010000206.1:0-1711 GCA_036643515.1 Ruthenibacterium sp. | reverse complement strand
TGCAGTGCTTGTTGCGCTCGCGTATCCACTGGGCGGATATATCGCGAAAGTGATGAACGGCGAAAAAAATTGTCTGACAAAACTGCTTGTGCCGTGTGAAAAAACACTTTACCGTGCGCTGCGCGTGAAAAGTGACGAAGACATGACGGCGAAAAAATACTTACAGAGTGTGCTGTGGTTTTCGGGCATCAGCTTGGCAATTTTGTTTTTAATGCAGCTGCTGCAAGGTGTTTTGCCGGGCAACCCACAGCATTTGGACGGTGTAAAATGGGACCTTGCCTTGAATACGGCCGCAAGTTTTGTCACCAACACCAATTGGCAGTCGTACAGCGGGGAAAGCACGCTCAGTTATTTGACGCAAAGCCTCGGCTTGACCGTGCAAAACTTTGTGTCGGCGGCTGTCGGGATTGCCGTTCTATTCGCGCTGATTCGCGGGTTTATCCAAGTGAAAAGCCGCGGCCTCGGCAGCTTTTGGGTCGATATGACGCGCATTGTTTTGTACGTTTTACTGCCGCTGAATTTTATCATTGCAATTTGTCTTGTGGGCGGCGGCGTGGTGCAAACATGGAAACCGGCTGAAACGGTTTCGTTGTTAGAGCCGATTGCCGTGACGCAAAGCGGAGAAATTTTACAGAATGCCGTGATTGATGTTGCCGAAAACACGGTGACGGTAGACGGCGCAATCGTGCCGGATGCGGAAATTATCACAGAACAAATTGTACCGCGTGGTGCGGCCGCAAGCCAAATTGCCATCAAGCAAAGCGGCACCAACGGCGGCGGATTTTATGGCACCAATGCGGCGCATCCGCTTGAAAACCCAAGCCCGTTTACGAATTTGATTGAAATGATATCCCTGCTGCTGATTCCGGCGGCGTTGTGCTTTACCTTTGGCCGAAATGTCCAAAACAAAAAGCAGGGCAAGGCAATTTTTATGGCAATGTTTCTTTGTTTGACGGTGGCGCTTGCGTTGATTGCCGTCAATGAACAGTTTGCAACACCGCAGCTTGCGCAAGACGGTGCAGTGGATATCAGCACCGTGCAGCAGGCGGGCGGCAATATGGAGGGCAAGGAAACGCGGTTTGGGGTGGCCGATTCCGCCTTGTGGGCAACGTCTACGACGGCAGCCTCTAACGGCTCGGTCAATTCTATGCTCGACAGCTTTACCCCTATCGGCGGCATGGTTCCCCTGATACTGATGCAGCTCGGTGAAGTCATTTTCGGTGGCGTCGGCAGCGGTCTGTATGCCATGCTTGGTTTTGTGATCTTGACGGTCTTTATCGCGGGATTGATGGTTGGGCGCACACCGGAATTTCTCGGCAAAAAAATAGAACCGTTTGAGATGAAATGGGCAGTCATTCTTTGCCTTGCAACACCGGTTGCCATTTTAATCGGCAGCGGTGTTGCGGCGGGCGTGCCGCAGGTGGCAGAAAGCTTGCACAATGGCGGCGCACACGGCTTTTCGGAGCTGCTGTACACCTACACCTCCGCCGGCGCAAACAACGGCTCAGCGTTTGCCGGTTTTAACGCAAATACGGTATTTATCAATGTTACGCTCGCTCTTTCTATGTTGTTTGCACGCTTTGTACCCATTGTTGGCACGCTTGCCATCGCGGGCAGTCTTGCGGGCAAAAAGAAAATTGCAGTCACGGCCGGCACGCTGTCCACCACAAACGGAATGTTTGTATTTTTACTGATTTTTGTTGTTCTTTTG
>JAVXRV010000205.1:0-1725 GCA_036643515.1 Ruthenibacterium sp. | reverse complement strand
TCCATATGGCACGCCCAGTACAAACGAAGTGCCGGATTCCATCGCGCCCTACTTGCAAAATCATGATGTGCTTTTGTTGCAAAACCATGGTGCACTGACCGTCGGTTGCGATTTGACCACCGCCTATTATCGCATGGAAAGTTTGGAGCTGCTTGCAAAAATTACGCTGACGGCACATCTTCTCGGCGGCGCACAGGAAATTCCGCGCCCGCAAATTGACAAGTTGTTGGATTTGAGAGAAAATTATTACCATGTGTCCGGACGGCATCCCGGCTATCAAAAATACAATCCATAACGGAGGCTCTTATGAAAACAACCGTGCTTGCGTTTGATTTTGGCGCATCCGGTGGCCGTGCCATCAAGGCAATTTTCGAAAACAATGTGCTTTCTTGCGAGGAAGTGCATCGCTTCGAGAATATTCCCATCACACAAAATGGGCATTTGCGCTGGGATATGGATGCCTTGTTGAAAAATATATCCCTCGGCTTTGAAAAAGCAGGCGCCTGCGACAGCATGGCATTTGACACCTGGGGCATTGATTTCGGCTTGCTTGACGCTCATGGAAAATTGATGGAAAATCCTGTGCACTACCGCGACACACGCACGCGCGGCATGGCGGCACAGGCATGCCTAAAAATTCCGGCCGCACAGCTTTATCGGGAAACAGGCAATCAGATTATGGATATGAACACGCTGTTTCAACTGCTTACGTGCGATTTTACGCATGCACACAAGCTTCTTTTCATGCCGGATTTGTGCACCTATCTGCTTTGCGGCAAGGCCGTTTGCGAATATAGTGTTGCGTCCACAAGCCAAATGTTGAATCCAAGCACCAAAATTTGGAGCGAAAATGTTTTGCGCATTTTCAATATTCCGCAAACTCTTTTTGCGCCATTCGTGACAAGCCCCTGTGTTGTTGGCACCTATCAAGGTACAAAAGTCATTGCCGTATCCGGCCATGACACACAATGTGCCGTGACCGCCATGCCCGCACAAACGGAAAATGCCGCCTTTTTGAGCTGCGGTACATGGAGTTTGCTCGGCACCGAATTGGATGCCCCCATTTTGACGGAACGCAGCAAGCGCATGGAACTTTCCAACGAAATTGGCGCAAACGGTACAATCCACTATCTGAAAAACATCGTGGGCTTATGGTTGCTGCAGGAAAGCAGACGTGCATGGCGCAGAGGCGGACACGACTACACCTATGCCGAACTGGAGCGTCTTGCAACAGAAGCGACACCGCTACGCTGTTTTATTGACCCTGACGCACCGGAATTTGTGCCGCCCGGCGACATGCCCGCGCGCGTACAGGCGTTTTGTCAAAAAACGGGGCAGCCCGTCCCGCGCACCACAGGTGAAATTGTGCGTTGCATCTATGAAAGCTTGGCGTTAAAATACAGCAGTACTCTTGTGCAGCTGCAAAAGATGACAGGTAAACATTTTTCCGTATTGCACATTCTTGGCGGTGGCGCAAAAGACCGACTTTTGTGTCAGATGAGCGCCAACAGCTGCAATCTGCCTGTGATTGCCGGACCGACGGAAGCGACGGCGCTTGGCAATGTGGTGCTTCAGCTCATCGCGCTCGGGCAGTTGACCGACGTCGCGGCCGGTCGAAAACTCATTGCCGATACGCAAACACTCACACAGTATCTGCCGCAAAACGTCGAAAAATGGGAGCACGCACGAAAGTTATATCAAAAATTCATATGATCAAAAACGGCG
>JAVXRV010000204.1:0-1729 GCA_036643515.1 Ruthenibacterium sp. | reverse complement strand
GGTCCTGTCGACTACTTTCTATCGATACAAAATACACAATGGCTTGCAAGTGCACAAGATTGCTTGAGGAATTGTACAAAACACCTTGACACTTTGACAGCAGAAATCTCATGTTTTATTCATTATATCTCAAAAACATACTATATACTATGTTTTTTCTGAATAATATTGCAGAAAATGGGAAATCAGCTGTCAAATGTGTCAAAAGCCTTCGCATTAACAGCAAACTGGAGCAGATTGCATCCCTAAATGACCTCACCACAAAAGCAACCCCCACTGAAAACAAGCTGTTTTCAGTGGGGGTTGCTTTTGTGTTTATTTTGAATTTGCAGAATCATCCATCCATGGCAAATGCAGCAAGGACGCGAGGACGGCGGCAATGGCGGCGACCGGCAGCAAAAAGATGAGCGACAGCAGCATCATGAGTTCATAGGCAAGCGTGCTTCTTGCGTCAATGGCATGGTTTTTGTCTGCGTGAAAGCGCGCTTTGAAAGAGCCGAGCGGAATGCCATACGTATTGCCGGCCATAATCACCTGAACGGCGCTTAAAACGGCAAGGCTTTTGGATGCTCCGATGGCTTTTTCAAGCTCTGCCCATGCGGATTTTGACGGTCTGCCGCGGCTGTCAGCATAGTGCTGTGCAAATAAAACAGCCGAAAGTTCCGTCGCGGGCACATCGTCCATTTCGCCTGCAAGCATCGCTTGAATAGCGTCGGCACTCATGCCGGCTTCCAATGCGGCCTGTGCGTGTGCGTAGGAACACATCGCGCAGCCGTTGACCTGCGTCACGGCAAGCATCAAGCGCTCTGCGGCTTCGTCACTCAATAAACCGCTTTTTTTAGCAGCTTTCAAGCGTGGAAATGCGCGCAGCGCATGGTATAAATTGCGATATGCTTCACCGAGCGAGTAAAGTTTTTTGCCGGTATTTTGCGTCATAAAAATCGCCTTTCTTTTCATCTGTTTTTTTTCGATTACGTCAGCCGCCACCAAATTGTTGCCGCTCGCTTTTCTTCTTTGAAACCGCAGCGCTGTAAAATACGCTGTGAGGCAAAGCCGTCAAGTTCGGTTTCGGCGAGGATGGCATGCACGGATTTTTGCGTTTTTGCCCAATCACACATTGCTTTTACCGCTTCGGTCATGTAGCCGTGATGCTCAAATTCTTTGCCGAGGCCATAGCCGATTTCCACTTCGCCGTTTGCATTTGGCGCATCTTTAAAATCTGCCGAGCCAACGACAATGCGGTCGCTTTTGCGTATGAGCAGCCAGAAGCTGTGCCAGAGAAAATGCTCCGCATCCTGCTGCGTGATGGCAAGCTGGCCTTTTAGAATCTCCAAAAAAGCCTTTCAGCGGCTCGGCACGATAGGTGCAGTCAAGCGTTTTTTCCAGTTTCGGCAAATCCTCTATCCGCATTTTTAGTTCTGAGGGCGTGAGAGGCATAGCTCCAAACGCTCTGTTTTCAAACTTTTCATATTTGCTTCTTTTTCAGTGATTTGTGTAATCATGGATGCCACTCTCGGCTAAAAATTCTATACGCATTTCTGTTTTTTGACATTTTTTATTATTTTATCACAATCGCGAAAAAGGTTCAATTGCGGCGTGGTAGGTGGTGCCTGATTTTGCACATCGGCGTATGCCGGCACAGGCGTGACCGTGAACGATGCACAAAGGAAAGACAATGATAAATCAAGGTTGTCATACGGCTCGGCAAACGCCAACTCCATTGTGACCT
>JAVXRV010000203.1:0-1738 GCA_036643515.1 Ruthenibacterium sp. | reverse complement strand
TATGATTAGCGTTCTTTTGGTAGATGACGAAATCTTATCCCGTGCCAACCTGCGCAGCATCGTGGCGTGGGAATCACTCGGATTTGTGATTTGCGGCGAAGCGTCCAATGGCCGTGAGGCACTTGAAAAAGCAAAGCAGTTGCGTCCTCAACTGGTGATTACAGACATGATGATGCCCATTATGAATGGTGCAGAACTGACACAAGCAATCAGGGAAATAAAACTGGAATGCATGATCATTGTGCTGAGCAATTATGACGATTTTGCGTATGTGAAGCAAACCTTTCAAAGCGGTATTTTTGATTATATTTTAAAACACAACCTAAGCACGCAGATTTTGACTGACATTTTAAAAAAAGCGCAGCACGCACTACAACAAACAAATCAGCGAACCGATACACTGCCGCTTTATCCGCGATGAAAACAAGATTTCTGCAACATTTACTCAGTGGATTCTATCGTGAAAACAAAGAAGTTGCAGCACAGATAAGCCTGCTGAACCTTCCCTTGGATTTGAACAATGCAGTGGCTATTTTGATGGTGGTGGATGATTATCATCAAGGAATACAGAAGAATATGCAAGAATCGCTTTTAATTGAAATTGCCGTCAGCAACATGTTGGAAGAAATTGTAAGTGATAGCGGACATGGCAGTATATGTCATCTTGGTCAGGAAAAGTATGCGCTAATTCTCACGTTTGGTCAAGTGGTCAGCACTGCAAAGGTCGACGGAATTATCAATCAGGTTATTCAAAGAGCCGTCTTGTGCATGCAGAAATTTCTGAATCTGTCTGTTAGTTTCAGTATAGGCCCGCGCAGCGAAGCCTTGCTTCAAATTGCAGATTCATTTACACAGGCAGAAGAAAATTTGTCGCGGCGCTTTTACGCGGGAAAAAGCTGTGTGCTGCGTTGCGATACAAGAAAATCGGCAGATCAAAACGTGACCGGATTATCACTAGAAACTGAACAAAAGCTTGCAGCGGAGCTTCGTCTGCCGCAGATGAATCTCTTGCTGGAAAGCTTGGAACAGTTGTTTGATGAAATGGAAATGCAACAGGTCAATTATATAAATTTTCAAATTACAAGTCATGATTTGATGGGCATTCTCATCCGCGCTATGAAAGAATATGGCATCGAGGTCGAGCGAATTTTAGAGAGTAAAGATTCGCCGCACGCACGACTATCACAACTTGAAACGTTTTCCGAAGTCCATAACTTTTTCATATTGATGTTTACGCATCTACATGAGGCAATGCACAAAAATCCGGAGCACGCAGCCTATTCAGACACCGTCAAAAAAGCAATTGCCTATATCGGACAGCATTATACCGAAGAAATTCGCCAGGAAGATGTTGCGCAAGCGGTGAATATCAGTCGAGTCTATTTTTGCAAATTGTTCAAAAAGGAAACAGAAACAAGCTTTACAGACTTTGTTTGCAGTTTGCGCTTGGAAAAAGCAAAATTATTGTTGCAAAGAGGAAATACAAACTTAAAAAACGTTGCAAACGATTGCGGTTTTCGCAGCTATGCCTATTTTTTCCATGTATTTAAGCAAAATATCGGCCAAACACCTGGTGAATTTATCGTGAGTAGCGTCAATCAATTTTAAGGGTGTGCCGTAACCGCCACGACCCCGCATTCTTGACAAAAAGTGCAGGCGTCGGCGAGATTGAACCGCCCCCTGTCAAGTAGACAGACTAAAAAACAAAAATATTCCATTGCTTTAATTCCGCTCTGCT
>JAVXRV010000202.1:0-1740 GCA_036643515.1 Ruthenibacterium sp. | reverse complement strand
AAACTGCCGGTTTTGCACGGTGACACGACCACTTGCAGCGGTATGGCATGGGGATATAATCCGTTTATCGCCGAGGAAAGCCCGTATCACAGCGCCTATCTTGCCGTGCTGGAAAGCGTGGCAAAACTCGTTGCGGCCGGTTTTTCCGTGAAAGATGCCTACCTCACATTCCAAGAATATTTCGAGCGCCTCGGCACTGACTCCACCCGTTGGGGCAAGCCGGTGGCCGCATTGCTCGGCGCACTCGATGCACAGCTTGATTTCGGCGTGGCCGCCATCGGCGGAAAAGATTCGATGTCCGGCAGCTTCGACAGTTTGGACGTGCCGCCGACACTCGTGTCATTTGCCATTGCGTCCGGCACGGTAAATAACGTCATTACGCCTGAATTTAAACTGCCCGGCAGCAAAGTGGTGCTTTTGCAGCCCGCGATGAAAGATGCGCTTTTGCCCGGTGCCGCCAGTGAAAAACTGATTTTTGCACAGGTGGAAAAACTCATTGCCGAGGGCAAAGTGCTCAGCGCATGGACATGTGCTTTGGGCGGCGTGGCCGAGGGACTTTGTAAAATGGCGCTTGGCAACGGCATCGGCTTTGTGGCCGACGCAAAAATCGACAGAAAAACCTTATTCGGCTATGCATACGGCAGTTTTATTTTAGAGCTTGCCGAGGATTTGGACGTGGGCATCGCGCTTGGCGAAACCACAGGCCGCTATGTGTTTGAAGCGTGCGGAGAATGTGCCGACCTTGCCGCCGTGCAAAAAGGCTATGAAGAAAAACTCGAGCCGGTGTTGCCGTATCGCACGGCAGACGATGCAAACGCGGGCAAAAAAGTAGAGCCCATCAATTTTGCCGCCGTGGTGCGTGCCACACCGCGCACAGGGTTTGCAAAACCGCGTGTGCTGATTCCCGTGTTTCCGGGCACAAACTGCGAGTATGATTCCGCGCGCGCCATCGAGCGTGCCGGCGGCGTGCCCGAAGTGATGGTACTCAACAATCTCACCCCGCAAAACGTGGCAGAAAGTGTCGATGCGGTGCAAAAAATGATTGCACAAAGCCAGATTATCTTCTTGCCGGGCGGTTTTTCGGGCGGCGATGAGCCGGACGGCAGCGCTAAATTTATCACGGCATTTTTCCGCAATCCGCAAATCAAAGACGCGGTGCATGAGATGCTCAAACAGCGCGACGGCCTCATGCTCGGCGTTTGCAACGGCTTTCAAGCACTGATTAAACTCGGCCTTGTGCCGTTTGGCGAAATCATCGACACCGACGACACCTGCCCAACGCTGACATTCAACACAATCGGTCGTCACCAAAGCGGCCTTGTGCGCACGCGTATCGCGTCGAATTTGTCGCCGTGGCTCGCACACACAAAGCCGGGTGATATCCACACCGTCGCCATCAGCCATGGTGAAGGACGTTTTGTGGCAAATGACGCAACGCTTGCAAAACTGATTCAAAACGGACAAATTGCCACACAATACGTTGATTTATCGGGAAACCCCACCATGGATATCGCGTATAATCCGAACGGTAGCTATCTTGCCGTTGAGGGCATCACCAGTCCGGACGGGCGTATTTTTGGCAAAATGGGGCACTCGGAACGCAGCGGCGCACAGCTTTATAAAAATGTCGAGGGCAACAAAGACCAAAAGATTTTCGAGAGCGGCATTGCCTATTTTAAGCTGTAAACAACGATAAGACAGGAGAAAATCATGACACACGATAAATACATCAGTCCGTTT
>JAVXRV010000201.1:0-1743 GCA_036643515.1 Ruthenibacterium sp. | reverse complement strand
AAGGCCATTTTAGGGCTCATTCACATTGACGGCGGCAGCGTGGAGGTGCTCGGCAAAAATCCGTTTACACAGCGGCGCGAAATCAACACCGACATCGGCGCGGTGCTGGATAACAGCTTTTTTTATGAGGGCATGCGTACAAAAGACATCTCCTCCGTGATGGCAAAACTGCATCCGGCATGGGACAGCGCCCTGTTTGTGCGCTACTGCGAACGATTTGCACTGCCCGCCGCAAAGTCCATCAAAGAATATTCCAAGGGCATGAAAGCAAAACTTTCACTCGCCGCCGCCCTGTCGCATCACCCGAAACTGCTGATTTTAGACGAGGCCACAAGCGGACTTGACCCGGTGGTGCGCAATGAATTTCTCGATATTTTCATGGAATTTATCGAGGATGAGGAGCACACGATACTGCTTTCAAGCCATATCACAAGCGATCTTGAAAAAATTGCCGATTACATCACGTTTATTCATGACGGCGAAATTGTGTTCAGCGAAACAAAAGACGACATGATGGAATGCTATGGCGTTGTAAAATGTGCCAAGGCGGACGCGGCACTGCTGCCGGCAGAACTGATTATTGGCCGACGCGAGAGCAAATTCGATATAGAATTGCTCGTAAAAAACAAAAGCAAAATTCAAGCGTCACATCCGGATTTTCTGCTTGAATCTGCAAGCATCGACGATATTATGACATTTTTTGCACATAAAGGAGCGTATGACGCATGATTGGTTTGTTATTAAAGGATTATTATTGTCTGCGCAGCTATTTTTTCAAACAGCTGGGGCTTATGATTATCATTTACGCGGTTCTTAGCATTTCCATGAAAAGTTCCAGTTTTTTCACACCGATGATGATGATGTATGTGCTTATTATCTTGATTTCCTGTTTTTCTTTGGACGACACAACGCAATGGAACAGTTTTGCGTTGACGCTGCCGCTTGCGCCAAAAGACATCGTGGCAGCACGATATTTGCTGTTTTTGCTCGGCACGATTTTTGCAGGCTTGTTCGGCTGCACGCTCAGTAGCGTGGTGGATTTGATTTTCTTCCATCAAGGTCTTACCGAAATTTGGGGCAGTGCCGCCATTGTTCTGCTGATTTATATGCTGATGTGCGCCGCTTGTATTCCGCTTTTTATCAAATTCGGCGCAGAAAAAGCGCGCGTATGGATGACACTGCTGTCCATGATTCCTTTCATCGGCATTACCGCGTTCGGCAGTCTTTTGTCGAAAATCTCCGTCAATTTCACCATGCCAAGCACGGGACAAATCCGGTTTTTCATCGCCCTTGCCGTGCTTGCCGTTTTCGGTCTTTGTTATCTCTCCTATCGCATCAGCGTGAAAATTTTCACGGCAAAAGAATTTTAGTTTTTTCTTACAACTCGAAACGCCCCTTGTGCATTGATTTACACAAGGGGCGTTTCACTCTTTTAATGCGGCAAATGCAATCGTTCGATGGAATCAAACAAAAAATACGCAATGTTGCCGAAGTTTTTAACTTTTATTCAAATTCTATGGTGGCAGGCGGTTTTCCCGTGCAATCATATAGAACGCGATTGACGTGTTTCACTTCGTTGATGATGCGTGTGGTCACGGTGGCAAGCACTTCCCACGGCACAAATGCGGCTTCTGCCGTCATAAAATCGGTGGTGGTGACGGCGCGCAGTGCAATGGCATAATCGTAGGTGCGTTCGTCGCCCATCACGCCGACGCTGCGCATATTGGTGAGTGCCGCAAAATA
>JAVXRV010000200.1:0-1799 GCA_036643515.1 Ruthenibacterium sp. | reverse complement strand
ATACGGATGAAATTCATGCGCAATTTGCCGGAAATATGTGCCAGTAAACGATGCCCGCCTTGAATTTCCACTAAAAACATGGCATTCGGCATGGCCTCGACTACGGTACCTTCTACTTCAATAACGTCTTCTTTGGACAAGCTCTACCCTCCTCAGGTTGCTTTTTTCCGGCGTTATACCGAAAAAGCTCATTTGAGTGTGTTGTTGATAGATACGCCGCCATCAGCGGCATTTCGTCAAGATAACCGGCCCGTTTGGCGTGATGACAACCGTGTGCTCAAAGTGAGCAGAAAGGCCGCCGTCCGCTGTTTTGGTCGTCCATCCGTCCGAAAGGGTTTTTACGACATGACTTTTTTCGTTCACCATCGGTTCAATCGCGATGGTCATTCCGCTGACAAGCCTTGGTCCGCGTCCGGCTGTGCCGAAATTCGGAACCTCGGGGTCCTCGTGCAAATCCTTGCCAACGCCGTGCCCCACAAAAGTGCGAACCACGGAAAAGCCATTGCTTTCCACATATTGCTGCACCGCAGCACCGATGTCTCCAATGCGATTGCCCGGCATCGCAGCCGCAATTCCCCGAGCGAGTGACTCTTTGGTGACATCCATGATGCGCTGTGCTTCCTCGGAAACTTTGCCGCACGCGAACGTGGCGGCATTGTCGCCGTTGAAGCCGTGAATGGCAGCGCCTGTGTCAATGCTGACAATATCGCCTTCGCGCAGCACGATGCTTCTGGACGGAATGCCGTGAATCACGGTGTCATTCACCGAGATGCACGCGGAACCCGGAAAGCCGCCGTACCCTTTGAAGTTGGGCTTTGCGCCCTGTTTGACGATATATTCGTAAATAATTTTGTCGATTTGGGCAGTCGTGATGCCGGGTGTGACAGCTTCGCCGCCGAGCTTTAACGCCTCTGCCGAAATTTGGCATGCAAGACGCATCTGCTCAATTTCATGTGCTGTTTTAACCAGAATCAATCGACAACCCCCAATTTTTGGAGCAAGAGCGCCGTGGTATCCGCCACTTCGGTCTGTCCCTGCACAACAATCAATTTCCCGCGCTTCTCATAAAAATCCACCAAAGGCTCTGTGAGCTCATGGTAAACGCTGAGGCGCTCGATGATGGTGGCCGGCTCGTCGTCCTTGCGAACAATGAGCGTGCCGCCGCAACGGTCGCAAACTTCAGCCTGTGCGCTGGGCTTGTATTGTGTGTGATATGTCGCTCCGCAAGCAGAGCAGACACGCCGGCCGGAAAGACGCTGTACAATGGTATCATCTGCAACTTCGATATCCACAACCTTGTCGATGTCGACGCCCAATTCTTCAAGGGCCTCGGCCTGCGCCACGGTGCGGGGTACGCCGTCGAGAATAAAACCGTTTTTGCAATCTTCCTCTGCTAAGCGTTCTCGGATAATACCGATAATGACGTCATCGGGAACAAGCGCGCCGGCGTCAATAAATTTTTTCGCCTTGACGCCCATTTCCGTTTCCAACTTCATTGCTTCACGGAGAATGTTGCCGGTGCTGATGGCGGGAATATGCAGCTTGTCGCAGATAATTTCCGCCTGTGTTCCTTTTCCCGCGCCGGGAGCGCCTAAAAGGATCAGCTTCATAATGCCTTTCCCCCTTCAAGTTTATTGATTACTCAAGAAAACCTTTGTGATGACGCATTAGCATATAAGATTCAAGGCTGCGCGAAGTATCCAGTGCCACGCCCACCACGATGAGCAAGCTTGTGCCGCCCAAAGAGATATTCATACCGGTTATCCGGCTGAGAATAATCGGCGAAATAGCAACCACGC
>JAVXRV010000199.1:0-1848 GCA_036643515.1 Ruthenibacterium sp. | reverse complement strand
GTTCGGCCCGCCGCCGAGAATCATCACCTTGTTCGTGTTGTTGGTTACCGGCGCTTCGTCCGTGCCGTGATAGCTTGAATAATAGTAGGCCTTGTCCAGCACACCGCTCACAGGCACCGCGTGCCATCCCGCGCAAATGCCGTCATTTTGACGCTTTGCGGCAACGGCAGCCTCGCTTGTGTTCCACAGTTTTGCAAGGTAGCGATCGGCAAAGCCATCCTGTTTTGCTTGCAAGAGCAGCGCTTGCGGCACATTTTCAAGTGTGGTGGCGCGCAGCTGCGTTTCAAGCACCGTCAGCTCCTGCATCTGGCGCACAAAAAACTCTTTTTCTTTTGTAATTTCGCAAAGCGTCTGTATTTCCGCGCCCTTTAAAAGCGCCTCATACATGATGAAATGGCGCTCACTGGTGGCAGTTTTCAGCATTTCAAGCAGCTCGTCCACACTTTTTTGGGCGAAATCTTTTGCGCCGCCAAGACCGTAACGGCCGGTTTCCAAACTGCGAATTGCTTTTTGCAGCGCTTCTTTATAGGTTTTGCCAAGGCTCATCACTTCGCCGACTGCCTTCATCTGTGTGCCGAGCTTGTCCTCGCAGTCTTTGAATTTTTCAAATGCCCAGCGTGCAAATTTCACCACAATATAGTCGGCATTCGGCTGATACCGGTCGAGTGTTCCCTGCGGACATGGGATTTCGTCCAAAGTGACACCCGCCGCAAGCATGGCCGACACCAGTGCAATCGGCAGGCCGGTTGCTTTTGAGGCAAGTGCCGAGGAGCGCGAGGTGCGCGGATTGATTTCAATGACCACCACGCGGTCGGTTTTTTGGTCATGTGCAAACTGCACATTGGTGCCGCCAATCACTTCAATTTCGTTCACGATTTTATAGGCGGCCTCCTGCAAACGCTTTTGCAGCGCATCGGAGATGGTGAGCATCGGCGCGGTGCAGAACGAGTCGCCCGTATGCACGCCGACAGGGTCGACGTTTTCAATAAAGCAAACGGTAATCATCTTGCCTTTTGCATCGCGAATGACTTCAAGTTCCAGTTCATCCCAACCGAGAATGCTTTCTTCAATCAAGATTTGCCCCACCATACTGGCTGCAATGCCGCGTGCCGCAATGACGCGCAATTCCGCTTCGTCATACACAAGTCCGCCGCCGGCGCCGCCCATGGTATACGCCGGTCGCACCACCACCGGATAGCCGAGCGTCTGTGCAATATGCACTGCTTCATTCACCGTATAAGCCGGCGCGGATTTTGCCATCTCGATATCAAGCTTGTTCATGGCATCTTTGAAGGCAATGCGGTCCTCTCCTTTTTCAATGGCATCAAGCTGTACGCCGATTACCTGTACGTTAAATTTTGAAAGGACACCGGCTTTATCGAGCTCAGAGCAAAGATTAAGCCCAGACTGGCCGCCAAGGTTTGGCAATAGCGCGTCCGGGCGTTCTTTTTCAATTACTTCAGTGACACTTGCAACGTCAAGCGGCACAATATATGTAGCGTCTGCAACAGCAGGGTCGGTCATAATAGTTGCGGGATTAGAGTTGACAAGTACAATTTCATAGCCAAGTTTTTTGAGTGCTTTGCAGCCTTGTGTGCCGGAATAATCAAATTCGCACGCTTGACCGATGATAATAGGGCCTGAACCAATCATTAAAATTTTGTGAATGTCTGTTCTTTTCGGCATTGATAATCCTCCATTGAATGTGTAAATATTCATGTTTTTTGTATTATAACACAATCATTTCACATTACAATACTTCTGGATAAAGTCATACTTAAAAAAATACTTCTGTTTGCTTCACACCATATGTATAGACGGCGCACTTGCTTTGAGTCGCACGCCGTA
>JAVXRV010000198.1:0-1861 GCA_036643515.1 Ruthenibacterium sp. | reverse complement strand
GCCTTGTGGCGGGCACGCAGTTTCGCGGCCAGTTTGAAAGCCGTGTGAAAGGCTTAATCAGCGAAGTGAAAGCCGCCGGCAATGTGATTTTGTTCATCGACGAAATTCATAATATTACGGGCGCAGGGGATTCCGAGGGCGCGATGAACGCGGCCAATATCTTGAAACCGGCGCTGTCACGCGGGGAAATCCAAGTGATTGGCGCGACGACATTTGCCGAATATCGCAAATTTATCGAAAAAGACCAAGCGCTTGAGCGTCGTTTTCAGCCCGTGAAAGTGGAAGAACCGTCTATCGCAGACACGATTGCAGTGATTGCGGGCATCAAGCAATATTATGAGGCGCATCATCATGTCAAGGTGAATGACGCCATCGTGCGCAGCACGGTCACGCTGTCGGAACGCTATATCACAGACCGATTTTTACCCGATAAGGCGATTGATTTGCTGGATGAATCCTGCGCGTGTTGCAGTTTGCGCCATGCGGAAATTACCGAATATCTTGACAATATGAAACTGCTTGACCGCTTGAAAGCAGAGGAAACAGAGCAGGAACAGGCGACGGACGGCACAGATTATGAAAAATTGGCGACGATAAAATCGGATATTTTGCGCATTGAACAGGCTTTGCCGGCACAGGAAAAGGCCGTGGACGCCATCGAAGTGACGATGGAGGACGTGTCGCGCGTGATTGAACTGTGGACGGGCATTCCGTCGGCGAAAATCAAAGAGGGCGAATATACAAAGCTTGCAAACCTTGAAACGCGGCTCGGCGAAAAGGTCATCGGGCAGCCGGAGGCCGTGCGTTTGGTGGCAAATGCCATCAAACGAAGCCGTGCCGATATTTCCGCGCGACGTCGGCCGGCAAGTTTTATCTTTGTGGGGCCGACGGGCGTTGGCAAAACAGAGCTTGTGAAGCAACTTGCGTTGCAATTGTTCGACACGGTTGATCCGCTGATTCGCCTTGATATGAGCGAATTTATGGAGAAATATGCGGTGTCGCGTTTAATCGGGTCGCCTCCGGGCTATGTCGGCTACGAGGAGGCGGGACAGCTCACTGAAAAAGTGCGCCGCAAACCGTACAGCGTGGTTTTGTTTGACGAAATTGAAAAAGCACATCCGGACGTGATGAATTTG
This sequence comes from Ruthenibacterium sp., assembly GCA_036643515.1. Classification (GTDB taxonomy): domain Bacteria; phylum Bacillota; class Clostridia; order Oscillospirales; family Ruminococcaceae; genus Ruthenibacterium. The sequence goes on along the minus strand of JAVXRV010000198.1, from coordinate 725 downwards.
CTTTTGCAAATTTTGGACGAGGGGAAAATCAACGACGCGCAGGGACGCACGGTCAACTTTGAAAATACCGTCATTGCCATGACGAGCAACGCGGGGTCAGGCGAAAAAATTGGCGAAACAGGCTTTAACAAAAGCATCAGCGCCATGAGCAAAGAAAAAACAATGAAGGCATTGTCGGACTTTTTGCGGCCGGAATTTTTGAGCCGTGTGGACGAGGTGATTTCGTTTGAGCCGTTGAGCGAGGAAAGTCTTGAAAAAATTGCGGCGCTGATGCTCAGCGAATACAAAGAGCCGCTTTTGGAAAAAGGCATTGTGCTGTCGTGGACGGATGCCGCGCTTGCGCTACTGTGCAAAAAGGCGGCGGACGGCAAGTTTGGCGCGCGCGACTTGCGCAGGGTGATTCGCAAAGAAGTGGAAGATAAAATTGCCGAGCAAATCATTGATGGCACTTTGCAAGGACGCGGCAAACTGGAAGTGGACGCGAAAGACGAACAAATCGTGTTACAGTAATGTGATTTCAGGTCTAAGAAAACTGCTGTATACACTTGACATTTGCCTGCAAAATCCATATAATAGATTACGCTGCCTCAAACTAAGCGGGCGGCGTATCTCTGCGGATATAGTTTAGTGGTAAAACTCCAGCCTTCCAAGCTGGTCATGCGGGTTCGATTCCCGCTATCCGCTCCACGAAAGTCAGGTTAAAACAAATGCTTTCTGCATTTGCT
>JAVXRV010000197.1:0-1954 GCA_036643515.1 Ruthenibacterium sp. | reverse complement strand
TCGAAATGTGTGCGGCGGTGGAAAATTTGCAAGCGCTCTGTGACACGCTGCACAGCATGGGGAAAACGGCGCAGTTGCGGCTCGATTTTTCCATCATTCATGACATTGATTATTACAACGGTATTATTTTTCAAGGCTATGTGCGCGGTGTGCCGCATGCCGTGCTTGCGGGCGGACGTTATGACAATTTAATGCGTCGGTTTGGCAAAACACAAGCAGCGCTCGGCTTTGCGCTGTATCTGGGCGAGCTTGGCCGTGCGTTTGCACAGGAAAAACTTTATGACGCAGATACGTTGCTTTTGTACGATACACAGTCGCCCGCATGTGTTGCAAAGGCCGTGCAAACGCTTACTGCACGCGGTGAGCGCGTGCGTGCCGAGGCCGCAGCACCGCCACAAAATTTGCGCGTAAAACGTGTCGTGCGGCTGCGCGATGATGGCGCAACAGAGCCTGTGGAGGTAGAAAAATGCTGAATATCGCATTGCCGAAAGGCCGTCTTGGCGATAAGGTGTATGATTTATTTGCGGCCATCGGATACGACTGCGCCGCGATGCGCGAAGACAACCGTAAACTGGTGTTTGAAAACGCCGAAAAAGGCGTGCGCTATCTGCTTGTGAAGCCGAGCGACGTCGCCATTTATGTGGAGCACGGCGCGGCCGATATCGGCGTTGTGGGCAAAGATACCTTGCTGGAAACGCGGCCTGAAGTGTATGAGCTGCTCGATTTGCGGCTTGGCATTTGTCGGCTTGCCGTCGCGGCAAAAAACAATTGGCAGGAGGATTTGAGCCTGCCGCTGCGCGTCGCCACCAAATATCCGCACGTGGCAAAGGAATATTACGATGCACAGTGCCGCCGTGTTGAACTGATAAAATTAAACGGAAGCATTGAACTTGCGCCGATTTTAGGCCTGTCGGACGTGATTGTGGACATTGTGGAAACCGGCTCGACGCTGCGTGAAAACGATTTAAAAGTGTTTGCCACCGTGGCACAAAGCAGTGCAAGGCTGATTGCCAACAAGGCGGCATATCAGTTTTTGGCGGCGGACATTGATACAATTTGTCAAAAATTGAGGGAGAAAATATGATTCGAATTTTAAAACAAAGCGAAATTTCCATGTCGGAGATTTTAAATCGTGGCGAAGCCAAAAATAGCGAAAAAATTGAGCGTATTGTCGCTGAAATATTGGAAGATGTGCGCGAAAACGGTGATGCGGCCGTGCAGCGCTACACAAAGCAGTTTGACGGCGCAACGCTTGCAGACTGCAAAGTGTCCGATGCGGAAATCGACGCGGCATATGCGGCGGCAGATTCGGAATTTATCCGCACTTTAAACATGGCGGCTGAAAATATCACGGCGTTTCACAAGCGCCAAATTCGGCAAAATTTTGTCATCAACGACCAAGAGGGCGTGGTGCTCGGGCAGAAAATCACGCCCATTGCACGCGTCGGTCTTTACGTGCCGGGCGGCACGGCAAGCTATCCGTCCAGCGTTTTGATGAACGCGATTCCCGCAAAACTGGCGGGTGTAGAAGCGCTTGTGATGGTGACGCCGCCGGACGCCGCAGGCAAAATCAACCCCGCGATTTTGACGGCGGCAAAGGTGGCCGGTGTGAGCGCAATTTATAAAATGGGCGGCGCACAGGCGATTGGCGCACTTGCCTACGGCACCGAAAGCATCGAAAAAGTGGACAAAATCGTCGGCCCCGGCAATGTGTTCGTCGCCACTGCAAAGCGCCGCGTGTACGGCCTTGTGGACATCGACATGATTGCCGGCCCGAGCGAAATTTTGGTGTTGGCGGACGCCACGGCAAATCCCGCCTATGTTGCGGCGGATATGCTCAGCCAAGCGGAGCACGACAAATTGGCAACGGCGGTGCTTGTGTGCGACAGTGCTGCGCTTGCCACGGCGGTTTCGGCCGAACTTGAAAGGCAGATTCCCTTGCTGCCACGCGCGG
>JAVXRV010000196.1:0-1960 GCA_036643515.1 Ruthenibacterium sp. | reverse complement strand
CAGCGCGGCACATCTCAAAAAACAAAACGACCCCTTGCGTTACGCCGGCAATTTGGCGGCGGCCGGCGCGGCGGTATACCTTGTCATCAGCGCAGCGCTGCGCGTGGCGGCTGAATGGTTTGTGCGTGTGTTTCACGCAAGCGCAACACTGCAAAATCCGGTTTCTGTGCCGGAAAGCGTGGTGGCACTCCTCAATTTATTGCTCGCTGCGGGCGGCCTTTGGACGGCATTTTGTTTTATTCAAAAAAATGCCACGTCACAAATGCGTCCGGCTATTTTGCTGACGGGCCTGCGCGACAAACACCTGTGGCTGTTTTTGCCGGTGTTCCTTGGGCTTGGTGTTTTGACCAATATCGGCACGAGCTTGCTGCAAAAATTGCTTGAAAAATATACGGCTGACCAGATGCCGACACCGGCAATTCTGCCAAAAGGTGGATTTGCGTTATTTGTGACGTTTTTGGCAATGTGCGCCGTGCCGGCGGTGCTGGAAGAAATGCTTTGCCGCGGCGCGATGCAAGGCATTTTGCGGCGCTGGGGCGTGTGGTTTTCGATTGTGGTTTCAGGCACAATTTTCACGCTGCTGCACGGTGATATTGCGCAAATGCCGGGCATTTTTGTGCTGTCGCTGTTTTTGGGTTTGGCTGCGTATGCCACAAACTCACTTTTGCCGGGCATGGTGTTGCATTTTGCCAACAATGCGGTGGCATTCAGCTTTTTGTTGGTGCAGCAAAAAATGGATGGTGTTGCGGCACTGGGCTTTTTATTGTATTTGATGGCGATTTTATGCATTGGTGCGGCCGTTTGCGGCGGTGTGATTTATCAGCAAAAGCTATTGCAGACACTGCGGCCGATACCGCGTGTATATGATGTTAAAAACAGGCAAAAACGCGTGACGCGGCTTGCGAAAGCACCCATTTTTTTAGGTGTGCTCGTGCTTTTAAGCGTGTATGCGTGTGTTCCGCTATTTTGGAAAGGGTAGGGCATGACGGATTTGGAATTGATGCGCCTTGCGCTTTGCGAGGCGGAAAAGGCGGCGGCATGCGGCGAAGTGCCTGTGGGCGCGGTGGTGGCGATGAACGGCACCGTGATAGCGGCGGCACACAACACGCGAGAAAGCGAAAAAAACGCGACGCATCACGCAGAACTGCTTGCCATTGATGCCGCGTGCAAGGCGCTGAACGGGTGGCGGTTGTGGCAGTGTGAGCTGTTTGTGACGCTCGAGCCGTGCCCGATGTGCGCGGGCGCGATTGTCAACAGCCGCATCAAGCGCGTGGTGTTTGGCGCAAAAGACGCAAAGGCAGGTTGCTGTGGCAGTGTGACAGATTTATTTGCACTGCCGTTCAATCATCGTCCGACGGTGGAAAGCGGATTGCTCGAACACGAAAGCCTTGCGCTTTTGCAAAATTTTTTTGAAGATTTGCGCCAAAAACGGCGAGAGGGAACGTTGCCAAAATGGAAAAAACAGTCATGATTACAGGCGCGTCGCGCGGGATTGGCGCGGCATGTGCGCAGATGTTTGCCGAAAAAGGATACCGCGTGGCCGTATGCTACCATACACAGCGCGAAAAAGCACAGGCTGTGGCGGACAGAATTACAGAAAATGGCGGTGTAGCAAAAATTTTTGCGATGAATGTCGCGGATGGCGACAGCGTTGCGGCGGCATTTGCAGACGTGAAAAATATCTTGGGTGCGCCGGAAATTCTCGTCAACAATGCGGGTATTGCACAGCAAAAATTATTTACCGACATCACAGAAGCAGATTGGAACGTGATGATGGACACAAATGCAAAAGGGTCGTTTTTGTGCTGTAAAGCGGCGCTGCCGGAGATGATTCGCCGAAAATGGGGGCGCATTGTGAATGTTTCTTCGATGTGGGGGCAGGTGGGCGCGTCTTGCGAAGTGCACTATTCGGCCGCAAAAGCCGCGGTGATTGGGCTGACGAAAGCACTTGCAAAAGAGG
>JAVXRV010000195.1:0-1962 GCA_036643515.1 Ruthenibacterium sp. | reverse complement strand
CACTGCATTTGCCGGAAATCTGCCGGGCGATGGCAGCAGCGCCCTGTCCGCAATGGCGCTCATTTCTCCTGTTCTTGGTGTTTTTGTGGCATTGCAAACCCTGTTTGCGATGTCGACCGGCATTTTGATTGCAAAATATTTAAATGATGCGCAGCGTCAAAACCAAAGCTACACAACGGGTGTGGTGATGAGCTTTGTCGTAGCAGTGGCGACATCTGTGCTCTGCTATTTTGCGCTGCCTCGCATATTGTGGGCGCTGGGCGCACGGGAACAAGTTTTTCTGTTGGCAAAACAATATTTGCAAATTCAGCTTTTGAGCAATCTTTTCAGCAGTGTGGGATACACCCTCACAAGCTGCATTCGCGCCTTTGGCTATCCAAAAGTTGAGCTGAAAATCATCACCGGCGCAGTCGTCATCAATATTGTCTTTAACTTTATTTTTGCATTTCTGTGCAAAATGGGAATCGCCGGACTTGCATGGGGTACATTGGTCAGCGAAAGCGTGTGTGCCTTGTGTGCCATGGCATTTTTAATGCGCAAAAATCTTTGGTTGCGCAAAGAACCGATACCACTGCCGCACTTTTTTCACAGCACAAAGGAGCTGTTCAAAATCGGCATTGCGCAAACGGCCATACAGATACTGGGCGGCTGCACCGGCTTTGTCATCAATGGCAGATTGCTGACGCTCGGCTCTATGGCACACGTTGCCGCATGGAGTGTTGTGCAGCGCATTTACACCTTTATATTGGTGCCGATTGTGGGCCTGACACAGGGTGTGCAAAATATTATTTCCTACTTCAACGGAAGCGGCCAACCGGAAAAAATTGCAAAAATTTCAAAGCGCACCATGCTTTTATGCACGACCTATGGCTGTGCCGCGCTGCTATTGATGATGAATTTCGGGCAAAACCTCGCCGCAATTTTTGGCGGAAACGTTGAAATTGTGTCGTTGGCAAAAACAATTTTGCTCATTGTTTTCCTCGGCTTCCCCCTCGTTGGCGTTCTGTATACCGATATGACGCTGTTGCAGGTGACCGGACACGAATTTGCATCGGTGCTGCTCATTTTGTCAAGACAAGTTTTCTTTCTGATTCCGCTGATTTATCTGATTCCGTCGCTCATCGCACACAGCAGTTTCGGCATCACGCCGGTCATCGCGCTGTTTTTCTGTATGCCGCTCGCAGATTTGCTATCCGTTTTCTTTGCGGCATGGGTTAAAAGAAAACTTTCGCGCAGCGCAAAATAAAAAATGAGCCATCAAGCATCACGGACGTCCAAATCAATGTGGAATGTATTGTGATGGTATACGGCGCTCGCAAAGCAAATTGCAAAAACAGGCGCGCTTTTTCTCCTGTTGCATATCATGCCGTTATCAATAGTTGCATTCCGTACCCCTTTTTGCATTGAAAATTGTCGCAGATGCCCATTTTCTGTCCATGTCGATGTAGTATCATACGGATAGAGAAAACAAAATCGACAAAAGGGGATACAGTATGACAACTGAAAATACGGCGCAAGTTTTAGCGGAACGCATCACAGAGGGCATCAAAGAGCAGCTTCCGGCAATTGTGCAGGCGGCTGTCAGCCATATGGAAATACAAGAGGGAAGCCTCAAACCGTATGAAACAGAGCGACGGCGCCGCGCTGAAATGCTCGAAATCATCGAAGCCGGCTTGAGCTTAATGAGCGACAGCGCACTGCGCGACACCATCGACATGCTTGATTTGCGGCCGCAATAGACAAACCTTGCCCAATGATGCGGACAGCATAACAAAAAAATACGTATAAAACCGCATGGCAAAAGGAGAAATACAAGATGGAAAAAGGATGCTTGGTGTTGTTTTGGCTCTGCATGGTGGCAGTGCAAGTGTTGGAAAGTTGCATGGTGATGGACTTATGGGGCGATGTGGAGGTTGGTGCCACTTCGCCGCAACAGCGATTCAATATACGGATCATCTTGTG
>JAVXRV010000194.1:0-2079 GCA_036643515.1 Ruthenibacterium sp. | reverse complement strand
GTGCCGCACAACGACAAAAGCCTTTTGCTGATTAACTCCGGCATGGCACCGATGAAAAAATGGTTTTTAGGACAGGAAGAACCGCCCGCACATCGCGTGACAACGTGCCAAAAATGCATTCGCACGCCGGATATTGAGCGTGTGGGCATCACCGCACGTCATGGCACATTTTTTGAGATGCTCGGCAACTTCAGCTTTCAAAACTATTTTAAACCACAGGCCATTGCATGGGCATGGGAATTTTTGACGAAAACGCTTGAAATTCCGGCAGAGTTGCTCTATATTTCGGTCTATCTTGAAGACGATGAAGCGTATGATATCTGGGTGAACGAGATGCACATTGCGCCCGATCACATGGTGCGCTTTGGCAAAGAGGATAATTTTTGGGAACATGGCACAGGGCCGTGCGGGCCGTGCAGCGAAATCTATTTCGACCGCGGCGAAGCATTCGGCTGCGGCAAAGCAGATTGCAAAGTCGGTTGCGATTGCGACCGTTATATGGAAGTGTGGAATCTTGTATTCAGCCAGTTCGATTCTGACGGCGCGGGCAAATACACCTTGCTCGAAAAGCCCAACATCGACACCGGCATGGGACTTGAGCGTCTTGCGTGCGTCATGCAAAACGTCGGCAATCTGTTCGAAGTGGACACCGTCCATAATATTTTAAAGCATGTTGAAAAAATCACCGAAAAAAAATACGGCGAAGATGCACAAACGGATATTTCAATCCGCGTCATCACCGACCATATTCGCTCCACAGTGTTTATGGTCAGCGACGGCATTCAGCCGAGCAACGAAGGACGCGGCTATGTGCTGCGCCGCTTGCTGCGCCGTGCGGCACGTCATGGCAGAATGCTTGGCGTTACGCGTCCGTTTCTTGCGGAACTCTGTGACACAGTCATAAAGGAAAACGGCAGCGCCTATCCGGAGCTTGTAGAACATGCCGACTATATCAAAAAAACAATTTCCGCAGAGGAAGAACGTTTTTCACGTACCATCGACCAAGGTCTTTCCATTTTGAACAATTTGATTGACGGTATCGAAGAAGCCGCCATCGAGGGCAAACGTCGTTTGCTCTCCGGCATTGATGCGTTTAAACTCAATGATACCTTTGGTTTTCCGCTCGATTTGACAAAAGAAATTGTGGCGGAAAAAGGCATTGACGTAGATGAGGAAAGTTTCAATGTGGAACTGAAAAAGCAGCGGGATACCGCTCGAAAAGACCGTGCAAGCCGCGATATTTCCGGCTGGACGGCAGATTTGTTTGCCGATGTGCAGGCAGATGCGACAACATTTCTCGGCTATACACAGCTTGAAAGCACGGCTACGGTGCTTGCGCTTTCAGATGGCAGTGAACTGAGTGAAGCAATTTCCACGGACGATGACGCCAAAGAGGGCGTGCTTGTACTGCTCAACCAATCGCCGTTCTATGCGGAAAGTGGCGGTCAGGTAGCAGATACCGGCATGATTACAACGGCGTCCGGCGCACATTTACGCGTCAATATGTGCAAAAAAACACCAAAAGGCTTCTTTGTGCACACCTGCACGCTTGAAGATGGTATGATTCGCGTCGGCGATGTGGTGAATGCCGCAGTCGATGCAGAGCGCCGCTATGCCATTATGCGCAACCACACCTCGGCGCATTTGCTGCAAAAAGCATTGCGTGAAGTGCTTGGCGCACATGTGCATCAAGCCGGTTCCTATGAGGACAACGAGCGCGTGCGCTTCGACTTTACGCATTTCAGCGCAGTGACACCGCAAGAACTTGAGGCGGTGGAAACGATTGTCAACGAAAAAATATTTGCATCGCTGCCGGTCACTGTCAAAGAAGTGCCCATCAAAGAGGCCAAAGAAATGGGCGCGATGGCACTGTTTGGCGAAAAATACGGTGACATTGTGCGTGTTGTGGATGTGAAAGGCTTTTCTACAGAGTTTTGTGGCGGCACGCATGTCACCAACACCGCACAGCTCGGCTGCTTTAAAATCCTGTCTGAAACCTCTGTCGCGGCCGGTATTCGTCGCATTGAGGGCACAACAGGATATGGTGTTTTGCGCTTGCTGAATGAAAAATCCGACCTT
>JAVXRV010000193.1:0-2093 GCA_036643515.1 Ruthenibacterium sp. | reverse complement strand
GATTACTTTTATGTCACGAATTGATTTGCGGATTTCTTGCTTCCTTGTGCAGCACAAAATTGATGCCCCAACAGCACAGGGGAAATATGGCAGCAAGCAGCAAGCCACAGCGCAAGCCGAATTGCTCCGTCGTCAGATTGAAAAACGAAAGCAAAGAGGGAAATGACAGCGCCGCATGGTCAGCCACAAATCCTACTGCAAATGCACTTGCAGACGCTCCCACATCGCCGGCTGCGCTCATCAGTGCAAACAGGCTTGCACCGGCAAGCGGCAGCTTACGGCTGACCACGGACATGCTGCCCGGCCAAAGCAGGCTTGTGCACAGCCCTGTGAGCGCACAGGCAACAAGGCCCACGATGGGCGAGGGTGAAAGTGCTGCGAGCAGATAGAGCACCGTTGCCCCTAACGAGCCAGTCAGCATCACGGCATGGATATCAATTTTTTCGCCCCAAATACCGTATGCAGTGCGTCCAAGCGCAAGCATCAACGAAAATCCGCACACGCCCAGCAAGTCGCCCGTTGATTTTGAAAGCAATAAGCCGCGCTCAATGAAAGCGGAAGCCCACTGCCCCATCGTCACTTCCGCCGCACCGCCGCAAGCAATGGCGGCGATGCCAAGCCAAAAAATCTTTTGCCGCAGCAGGTTGCGCATCGGCAGCATTTTCTCTTTTGACACACGGCTTTCCAGTGGAACCATGCTGAACAAAATTGCACTGATGGGCGAGATGGCCGCCCAAATAAAGATAATACGCGGCCATCCGTCCACACCCCAAAGGCGCAGCATTCCCGTTGTTGCTAAAATAATAAAGATTTGTCCCCATGCAAAAAACGAATGCAAAAGGCTCATGTTTTTCGCGCGCTTGCTGTCTTTCATGGGCAGTGCGTCCACAATCGGGCTGAGCAGCAATTCCTGCAAGCCGGTCGATGCCGCAAAAATTATCACCGCAAGACAAAACCCGATAAACGGATTGTGGGGGAAAATGCGCGGTGCAAGTGCATAAAGCGCAAGGCCCAAAGAAGCAACGAGCGGCGCGGCTATGGCAAAGGGGCGAAATCCGTGCTTTTCCACCGGTTTGCTGAATGCGATATCACTGATAACCTGCGTGCAAAAATTAAGAGAAACTAAAATTCCATACTGTGTATAAGTGAGGCCGCAGGTGATGCGCAGAGGAATCAGCAAGATTGGAAACGTGGTGCCAATCGCCTGAAAAAAATTCGCAAATGCGCAAGCTGCAAACGTATGCCGCCATGTCAAATGTCGCTTCATGATTTCTCCTACTATCGCAATGCGATTGCACATTGCGATTGTGCATCGGCCTATGGCCGGCACATAAAAATCGCCCCGCGAGGGGTTTATAGCAGTTGCATAAACTGTAAAAAGCATTCTGTCTAGGAAACTGCTATTATATTCTTGTGGCAATTTCTTCTTTGACGCGCTTATTCAAACGCAGCAGCCACCCAGCACTCGTCGGATACTGTTTGAATGTAATCGGTGTATCCATTCCCTCATAGATGAGTGCTTTCACAAATGTGCGGCTTGTCATGCTGTCTCCCGCTACTTCACGAAACATCTGTTTCATTCACGCAATCAGGTTTAAATCAGATCATTTACATGAATTTCCTTTGCATCCGCACAGGCTAGCAATTTTTTTGCAATTTCTCCCCAAATATTGATGAGCGCCTCCATAAAGGATTTGTCAAATTGTTTACTGTTATAATGAAACCATAGCTGTGTTTCACTTTCCTCTTGCGTAATTTCAATATCCAATGCGGAGTTCGCCGCTGCATAAGCATTATGAATAGGGAGCGCTGTGACCTCTTCTCCGCAAAGCGTCGCAAAGTCGTGCATTTTGTCCTGATATATCACGGCAACCGCATAATCCTTTTGGCTCTGAAACTTTGTTGAAACATAATGCACACAGCCATACTGAATGCCAAGGCGCACCTGCTCCCCGATATCTTCGAGCAGCTCTGAAAAGCTGAGATTATCGGACAACTGCACGCTAAGGGGCAGAATATTAAACAGCAGCCCCACCGTCGATATGTGACTTACCGAGCTGCGTCCATTATAAACCCATTCAAAGTTGACACAG
>JAVXRV010000192.1:0-2102 GCA_036643515.1 Ruthenibacterium sp. | reverse complement strand
AACGAAACGCGGTCGAACCCTCGGAAAGCGCGATTTATCTTCTTTCCTATGGTTTCGCATTCGTGATAAAAATAGCGAGAAAGCCTAAATTGGCTTTCTCGCTATTTTTTATGAGCGGTTTCGTCAGCGATTTCCGCTTTTTGACAGCTGTTCATACAGCGTTTGATAGAGCAAATCTGCATCAATGGGTTTGGCGAGATGGGCGTTCATGCCGACGTTTTTGGATTTGACCACATCTTCGTCAAATGCGTTGGCGGACATGGCGATGATGGGCACTATTTTTGCCCATGAATCATCGAGGTTGCGAATCGTGGCGGCGCACTCAAGTCCATCCATCACGGGCATGCGAATATCCATAAAGATGGCGTCATAGGTTTCGGGCGCAGAGGCGAATTTGTCCAGTCCAATCTGACCGTTTTCTGCCACCTCCACCGTCACATTTTTGAATTCCAACAGCTTTTTTGCCACAATGATGTTGAGTGGATGATCTTCCACCAACAAAACTTTTTTACCACTGAAATCATAGCTGTCATGCCGCTGTACGGCGGCCGTTTGTGTATGGATATGGATGTCACTGGGATTTTCAGGAATACCAAAGGGGATTTCCACCCGAAATACAGTGCCTTCGTCGAGCACACTCTCCACGGAAATTTCGCCGCCCATCAGTTCAACGAGATTTTTGGAGATGGCAAGGCCGAGACCGCTGCCGCCGTAGCCGGAATGCGTGCCGCAGTGTTCCTGCGTAAAGGGCTTGAAGATGTCCGGCAAAAATGCTTTTCCAATGCCAATGCCTGTATCGCGGATGGTGAAGCAAATACGCGCCGTTTTGTCATTTTCGCTTATTTGTGTGATGTCGAGCCGCACGGTTCCGCCCGACTCGGTGAATTTTACGGCGTTGGTCAAAATATTGATTAAAATTTGCTGAAGCCGCACACTATCTCCTAGATAACTGTACTTGCAACCCTCGAATTTCGTCACGATATAGTGAACATCTTTTGCTTTGGCTTGCGTTTCAATAATGGTGGAGATGGCATCTAAAAATGGTTGACAGGCAATCGTTTCGGTTTTCAGTGTCACTTTTCCGGTTTCAATTTTGGACATATCCAGAATATCATTGAGTAGCTGCAATAAATATTGCGAGGAGTATTGAGATTTTTCAATGCATTCGCTGACAAAATCGGCATCGTCCGGCCGTTGAGAAATGAGCTGCTCCATCCCCATAATGGCGTTCATCGGGGTGCGAAGCTCATGGCTGACGCGCGAGAGAAATTCCGATTTTGCGGCATTGGCGCGCTCTGCCATTTGGACGGCGGCCATCAGCTCTTGATTCCTTTTTTCTTGTTCCTCCACAGCGGCGGTGATGTCTACCCGCGTGAGCAGAATAGTTTGCCGATCGGGGTCGATATAGCTGAACCGCAACTGCTTTTTAAAGACTCCGCCACACGGATTGGGTATGCCGTAAAAAACACTGTACGACGGTACGGCGTCCAATTGCTTCAACACCGTTTCGAGCATAATTTCGTCCAGCACCCGCTCCTGGTCCTCAGGGCAGACAAACTGACGCACATAGTTCCTGCTATCTTCAATAAAATGAGCAGTTTCGTGAATATAGGTATCGCCAATCTCTTTTTGACTGTAACGCACGGCGGTGTTTCGCGCAATATCCGCCACCAGTAAGAAGTCATAATCGGTTTTCGCAATGGCATTCATAATGTTTTGCATGGTGCGCTCGTTGGTTACATCCGTGGAATATAAAAAGGCGACAACATCACCGTTTTCTTTTTTCATCATATGCGTGGTCATCACAGTCCAATATCGACGCCCGCCAATTTTGCGTGCCAACTCAAGTGACAATGTCGTTTTGCCGCCGGCAAACTGCCGCAGCATCGCGTCCCGATTGAAAATCAGCGCACACCGCTGGTGCATTTCATCTGTGGTAAGCTCGGTATATACTTGATCAAAATACGCCTGCACCGTTTTTGCACGCGCCATGTTGGCCATTATTTCCGGAAAAATGCTCTTATAGTCCAAAATAATATTTTGAGTTAAATTGACATTGATGGAGGCCATGGTTGCTTTTTGCATTGCTTCCCGATAGGACA
>JAVXRV010000191.1:0-2122 GCA_036643515.1 Ruthenibacterium sp. | reverse complement strand
CCATGTGCTTTCCCATTGCCATAAAAACGCGCGTCCCAAATCGACACAAGTCAAATTTAGGGCGCGCATTTTTTAGAGGGTGCTATTTTTGAAAGACGGTTTCATCAGAATAGGTTCAAAACATAATTGGGCTTGCGGTAGAACACCTTGTCGAAGGGTGCGTCGTGTTTGTAAATTTGCACTTGCGGCATATATGCAAAATCTTCTGCGCAGCGTGTGCCGCAAATCAGTGCAGAAAAATCATTGACACTCAATGCGACATCAGGCGCATTGAGTGTTTTTTGCACAATATTTGCGCGCTCCGGTGCAAAATCGAGCTGCCATGTTTCTTCATTCCACGGCGCAATTTCATCGCTGACAGCAATGCGAATGCTGCCCTCTCCCATACAGCGGCAAAGCTGCAATGCATGTTGTACATTGACAATGCGCATCATCCCATTGTAACCCACGCTACGCTGTATTTCATTTCCCTCTGCAATAAAGGAATCAATATGTATTTCTTCCGGCAGTGTAAATCGAATTGCATGATAATCAGCGGCAAACGCGGTGCTTGCAAAATCGAGCAACGCGGTAAGTGCTTCACAGTCCAAAAACAAAAATGCGTTTTTAGCTTCGAAGGTTGTGGTGCAATCCATGATACCCTCTTTTTTATGAAAAATCAAAAATCCACGCGGCTGCATCGCCTCGTTATACCACACATAAAGATAGCGTTTTTGCGCCATTGTGTTTTCGGTTTCAAGCAGCGAATCAAACACGGTGCGTATCACAGAATTGTTATATTTTGCATAAAAAGTATTGTAAATTTGAAGTAGCGGTGCGGTGCTGTCGCCCGGCAGCAATTGCACCATATGTCCTGTTGCACGTGGCAACCGCAACGTCGAAAACGGAATCGTCCATGTGCAAGCAAGCGCACCATTTTCATAGCCGAACTTACGATAGTAACTTCGGCTGAACGGATACAAAAAAGACAGAACAAATCCTTTTTCATTCATTTCCTGCATTGCCGCCTGCAAACAGGCGCGAATTGCACCGCAGCGACGATATTGAGGCAGCGTGGCAACACCGCCGATTCCTCCCATCATAACCTCGTGCCCTTCAAAGCGCACTGGATAGTGCGCCAGACCAAATGAGCCCAAAAGCGTGGTATTATCCGGTGCAAACGCGCCCCATCGTTCTGTTTGCAACGCTCCTGACGGCAAAGGCGGACGGGCGGCATCGGCTTTTTCCACCTCTTGCGGTGTCATCGCCTGTGCGACTTGTTTTTCTTTTTCAAAATCCATATCCCATTCAAATGCAACAGCCATGCCGAGTGCTGCTTTGTATTTTTCATTTGCATGTAATTTTCTAACAATCATATTGCACCTTTCCTTACTTGATGCGCGGCAATTTGCCCGCATGCATAAACAAGTTCAAATAGCAGAGAAGCGCCGAAACAAAAAACAGCGCCGGAATGCTGCGTGCGCCAAGCCACGGTTCAAGCAGCGGTTGCAGCACCGTGCCGGCGGTGACAGACAGACAGCTTGCCATGCTTGCGAGTGCAGAAGTAACACCGAGATACGTTGTTTTTCCCGAAGGCGGACTGCTGGCATATTGTAAATTCAATCCTGCCACAGCGCTTGCGCCGCCGCATCCTGCCGTGACAGCCAATAACACAGGTGCAAGCACCGGCGCAATTTCCGGTGTGACAAATGCCCAACCGAGTGTGCAGGAAATATTGATGAAGGCGGTTTGTTTTACAATCACGTTCCACGTGGTGCGATCCGCCAGTTTTCCCCACACCCATGTGCCAAGCATACCGATTATTGCCGAAGCGACGCCCGTAGTCGTAATAAACGTGTGGCTGAGGTGCAGCCCGCGCAGCAAATACACCGACAAAAAAGATGTGGCAAGGCCGCCTGCCAGTCCACCGCATACAAGAAAAATTAGAATGGGTCGATACTGCTTGTCTTGCAGTGGCATCAGCAAATCCGTCCAATGTACTTTTGCCACAAAAGGCGCCGGCTGCTCTTTGATGGCGCCAAGAATAACAGCGTCCAAACAAGCGAGCAACAGGCTGACAATTCCGACAATTACATATCCTGTATACGGCGTTCCTACCGACAAAAAATAATCGAGTTGTTTT
>JAVXRV010000190.1:0-2130 GCA_036643515.1 Ruthenibacterium sp. | reverse complement strand
GGAGGGGATTGGCAGCTACGCCGCCATCATCAGCACGAAAGACGAGGCGCTTGAGGAACGCATGAAGAATTTCCTCGAGGATATCGGCTATGTCGGGTTTGCGAACTTTGACATGAAGCTTGACCCCCGCGACGGCGTTTATAAACTGTTTGAGATGAACCTCCGGCAAGGCCGCTCGAGCTTTTTTGTCACCGCCGCCGGCTACAATCTCGCCAAATGGCTTGCCGACGACGTCGTGTTCCAAAAGGAAATGCCGCTGACCGTCGCCGCGAACAAAGTCCTCTGGACGATTATCCCAAAAGGCGTGATTTACAAGTATGTCCGCGACGAAGCGCTCAAAGCGCAGGCGCGCGCGCTCATCAAAGAGGGGAAAGTCTGCCGGTCGCTCTATTATGCGCCGGACATGAATTTCCACCGCTTTATCGGCTATTGCAAAAATCAGCTGCACTATTACCAGAAATATAAAAAATACTTCGGAAATAAAGGATTACACGATTGATGAAACGTTTAGGAGTCATCGGCGGGCTTGGCCCTCTGGCGAGCGCTTATTTTATGGAGCTGCTGGTGAAAATGACGGACGCGGCCACCGACCAGGAGCATTTGGACGCGATTTTGCTCTTTGCTTCGGCCCACAAGAGATTAAAACTGTTTTCTTGCCGGATGACGCGGCCTTGCCCATGCAGGAAACCGACTTTTTAGAGCGTGTGCTGTATGTGACGCAAAACGATTAAAATGCTCAAAAGGCGAGCCGCATTACATACCGAAAATCTCCATATGGAGAGCGTTTTCGTCTTATTTTATGGAGGTCTGAGATGGAATCAATTGATTTGTTAATAAAACGCTATCCGGCGCTGTCGAACTGTCGCAATACACTGGAAACAGCCGTGGCACAGTTGGTTTTTTGTTATCAGCAGGGTGGAAAGCTACTCGTGTGCGGCAACGGCGGCAGCTGCTCAGACGCGGCGCATATTGTAGGCGAAATGATGAAATCTTTTTGCTTGCCGCGCAAACTGACGCCGGCGCAGACACAGGCACTGAGCACCGTTCATCCGATGGGCACTCAAATGGCACAACAATTACAGCAGGGTTTTTCAACCATTGACCTATCCGCGCAAATAAGCCTAAACACAGCGATTTCCAATGACGTCAATCCATCACTGTGTTTTGCGCAGCAAGCCTTTGTTTATGCGCAACCGTGCGATGTACTGTTGGGAATCAGCACGTCCGGTCAGTCTGAAAACATTCTCAAAGCCGGTGTTGCGGCAAAAAGCAAAGGTGCATATACCATCGGCTTTACAGGACAGGCCACATGCCGTATGGATACAGTGTTTGATTTAGTCGTACATGCCCCGGCAATAGAAACCTATCAAGTACAAGAGTATCATCTGCCAATGTATCATGCGCTTTGCTTGGATGTAGAGCAGGCGCTTTTTTCACAAGAGTGAATACATCAAAAGGAAAACATACCATGAAACAATATTATATCGGAATAGATATGGGCGGCACAAAATGTGCGGTGGTGCTTGGAGATGCGGACGGTGTGATTTTGCAGCGTCTCGCGTTTCCTTCCGGAAAAAATGCACATCCAGAAACCTATATGCCAAAGTTTTACGAAGCCATCGACACACTGTGCGAAGCACACCAAAACGGCCTACCGCCGTTGGCGATTGGGGTCAGTTGCGGCGGCCCCCTCGACAGCTGCAAAGGTGTGATTCAGGCGCCGCCCAACCTGCCGCTGTGGAACGATGTGCCAATTTGTGATTTGCTGCAAACGCGATATGGCTGTCCGACATATCTGCAAAACGACGCGAATGCTTGTGCAATTGCCGAATGGCAGTTTGGCGCAGGAAAAGGCACCCGCAATATGATATTCCTCACTTTCGGCACCGGACTTGGCGCGGGCCTCATTCTGGATGGAAAATTATACGAGGGCACGAACGGTATGGCAGGAGAAGCCGGTCATATACGCCTTGCTGCGCAGGGGCCGGTAGGATATGGCAAATCGGGCAGTTTTGAGGGTTTTTGCAGCGGTTCAGGGTTGCGGCAAATGGGTGAAACAAGTTTAAATGCGCTGCATACACAGGGAAAAGCGGCCGCCTTTTGGCCAAAAACGCGTGCGACACACGAGAT
>JAVXRV010000189.1:0-2132 GCA_036643515.1 Ruthenibacterium sp. | reverse complement strand
CGTGCGGCCCATCGGTCACCATCGCGGGTGCAAGATCAAAGCGTGCAAGGCCTTTTACATTCCAAAAATCCGCGCCGGAACAAAGGGCGGCTTTTTCCTCCAATGTCAATTGAGATACGATTTCTTGTGCGTTCATACGCAATCTCCTTTTCATTTTGACCGGCCGGATACCGGCACGGCTGTGTTCAATAAATCTTCATGGCGCAATTTTGAAATCACAATGCGGGTCAATTCAAACAGCGCAAGCGACAACAAAATGCCCACTGTGACATCGCTTGCAAAATGTGCGCCCATGACAACGCGGCTTGCGCCCACGAGCAGCATCCATGTGTATGCGATGATCTTGATGGTTTTTCCTTTTTCGGCGAGTGCGGGTACAAACGACGGCAACAAAAGTGCCAAAACAATTGCGGCTGAATTCATGGAATGGCCGGAGGGGAAGGAGGCGTAACGGTTATCAAAGCCACCGCGGTTTGTGATGATATACCACGGTGTAAATTGCGTGAGCGGGTCGGTCATTTCGCGCATGCGCATGCGCCCCCACATGGTTTTAATTGTGTTCATGACCACGAGAATCAGCACAAAATAAACAAGCGCAATGATGCCGTAGGTCACGGCTTTGTGTGCGCTCTCCGGCGGAATTTGCAGTGCGAAAAACAGGGCAAAGCCAAGCAGCAACGCGCCGACGACACCGCCCACGAAACCCGGCACTGCGCCTAAGTTTTCACGCAGATAGTTCAGCGTCATAAAGCCGCCCATCAGCGTAAATAGCAAGGCAAAACAGGCAAAACATGCACCGCCGATAATATTGACGGCAAGATTTTTTTTGCAGCGAAAACGCAGCAGCAAGCAGCAGCCGAACACAGCCAAAAACATAAATGGCAGTTCACCAACGATTTCAAAAATGCGGCCGTATAAATTTTGTGTAAACAGCAGCATGGAAATCTGCAAATCGGTAAAGGTGAAAATCAAAAGCAAAACAAGACCGGTTGAAAATACAAGAATACGCTCTTTTTTTTGCATAAAAATCCCTGCTTTCTGTTTTATAAAACTTCGTTCATGGTCGATGCGATTTCTTTGATGCAGTCCTCGGCTTGCGGTGCTACGCCGATTTGGTCGGCAAAGCCATGCCCGATGCCACGGTATACAATGGTTTTGAGCGATACGCCGGCCTTTTGCGCCGTTTTTGCATACGCAAAATCTTCAAATGCCAAAAAGTCGTGTTCGCCGAACATCAACAGCGTGGGCGGCAAGCCTTTCAGGTCGGCCAAAAGCGGCGATGCGTAGGGATGCTCCGGTGATAAATTGCCTTGCAGATAAATGTTTTCAAGCATATTGCCGTTTGCACCGTCGCCCATCATGCTGTTCATCAGGCTAAGGCTCGTGTCGAGTACCTTGCGCTGCCAATAATGCTGGCTGTGCTGATATTTTGTCACGTCTGTGCCGTGATAAAATTCGGTTTCTTTGCCCGATAGATTCACAGCCGGATAAAGCAAAATCTGCAATTTTACCATGCCGGTTTTTTCTGCCCGATCGCGCAGCGTCACGGCCGCCGCAAGGTTGCCGCCCGCGCTGTCACCGCCTACGGCAAGGCGGTTTGCGTCTGCGCCAAATCTGGCGGCATTGTCATAAGCCCATTTTGTGGCGAAAAAACAGTCGTCAAGCGGCGCGGGATAATGATTTTCCGGACAGAGGCGATAATCGACATTAAACACCACACAGTCGATATTTTGCACCAGCAGTTTGCACATCTGCTCCACAATCTCAGGACTGCCGCCAAAAAATCCGCCGCCGTGGTAATACACAAGCATCGGGACATTTTTGCCAACTTTTTCGCGTCGATACACGCGCATCGGCACTTTATATCCATCTGCGCTCGGCACGTTAAAAAATTGTGCTTCCACACCCTCATCGGCAATATAAGTACCTTTGTATTCACCAAACATTTTGCGTAGCGGCAAAATTTGTTCAAGCGGTGTGGCTTCTTTTTTTGGTTTCGGCATCAATTTTGCCATCAGCGGCATCATTTTCATGGATTTGTACACGCGCGGGTCTAAATCGCCCGGATCGCCGCCCTCCGGAATGGGTTTCACCACAACCGAAACCCCTTTTACATCAACGGTCTTTTTGTT
>JAVXRV010000188.1:262-2138 GCA_036643515.1 Ruthenibacterium sp. | reverse complement strand
TGTGCACGTGCGGTCAAATCGCATTGTAGCTTCCTCCCCCGCTTTGCACGGCGGCCATGCCGGAATTTCGTCATGCTCCGGACTGCCGGTACGCGCAAAAGACATCACACAGGCAAAAATCTGTTCTTCAAGCTTGTCTGTCACGCCCGGCACATTCGCAATCGGCACTTCACAGGTGTTGTGAAATACAAACGGAATATCAGAACAATGCCAAGCAGGTTTGCCATATTGATATGGAAAATCGAAGGAAAACAAATACGAATACGTGGGCGCGTCTTGATGCTGTGCTTTTGCGGCGATAAACTGTTTGGTCGGTGTGCGGAATATCACGTCCAACGCAAGCAAATCAATCGGATTTTTGTCCGGATACGCTTTTGCAAATTCGGCCTTTAATGCCTCGGTGTGCGCACCAAACTTTTGTGTCAGAATGGCATCGGCGGCCGCCACCGAGATGGTTTGCTTATTGAAGGGAGAAGGCGCAAACGAAAATTCGCCGAAAACAGTACCGGCCATCACCGGTATGGTTTTTGCATGCTCCGTAAAGCCAACCGCTGGTCCCTCGCCTAAGTAAAAATCGTTTGCAAGCGGCATGCCGCCGATATACCCGCCGGCTTGCGCAATTGGCATACTTACTTTGTTGTATGCCGCGGCAAGTAGCGGATATGGCACAGTTTCGAGTTTTTCCACTTCGTTTTCCGCAAAACCCAATTCCTTTAAAAGTGCATTTACGATTGCCGTACCATCGCCTTGTGCTGCGGGCATCAAGTCTCCCACCACACCGCTCATGATGATGGCTTTGTGAAAAAGTCCGTCTGCACAGGGGGTTTGCATCAGTGCGCTGACTTTCATGCCGCCACCGGACTGACCAAAAATAGTGACGTTGTCGGGGTCGCCGCCAAAGGCCGCAATATTATCTCGCACCCATTGCAGTGCAACTACGATATCCGCCTGTCCGGCATTTGCGGAATTGGCATATTTTTCGCCAAACGGAGATAAATCCAAATAACCCAATACATTCAGACGATGGTTGATGCTCACGACAACAGCGTTTCCAAAATGGCTCATATTTGCGCCGTTATATGCTTTTTGCTCAATGGAAGAACCGGCTGTGAATCCGCCGCCATGCAGCCAAACAAGGACAGGCCGCTTTTTATCGTCTATCCCCTGCGTCCAGAGGTTGAGGTTTTGACAGTTTTCGTTTTGCGGCCAATAACGATGCGGAACGAGCATTTCTCCGTTTGGCGTGTCCTGCGTCAACAAGGGGCACACAAATCCATAGGATGTGGCCTCGCGTTCACCGTCCCACGCGGCGGGTGCGTCTGGCGCTTGAAAACGTTTTGCCTCGGCATAGGGAATGCCTTTAAACGTATACGTGTTGTCACAGCAATATCCGCGCAGCTTGCCATATTTTGTCTGCACCACCGGTGCACGGTCAAAATCAAATTTCATTGCCATTATAAAGCCTCCGTTTTTTGTGAATTAGTATAAAGTGTCGTTTCTTCCGCAAGAAGCATCTACCGGAGAAACACCTTTAAAGGTGCTGCGTCCCATGAGCTTTTCTACCGTTGCGGTAACGGTTTCAGGGGTTGCGGTATATGCGTTTACAAAGGTTTTTATCATCGGCACGTCAATGAGATGATACGGGTTTGCCATGCTCACAAAAAGCGTTGGCACTTCCTGCACAAACCATGGCGCATCGTTGCCCATGCCCATAAGGCCTTGCCACTGCAAGCGGATCACCACATGGTTGCTTGCGGTTTCAAAATTCGACACATAGAGCACAAGGTCATATTTGTCGCTGAAATCAGTCGTTTTCGCAAACACCTCTTGCAGCAGTTCCATTGCGTGCGGGTCGTTTGAAGTGCCCGAAAATACC
>JAVXRV010000188.1:0-252 GCA_036643515.1 Ruthenibacterium sp. | reverse complement strand
CGTTTTCAGCGGACTGTCCGTTTCGCAATCCGGCTCAAGCACGTTCAAATAGACGCGTTTATGTTTTTGTACGTTGAGCGGCAAAAGGTTTTGCGTATCCTTTACCAGTGTTACGGCATGGTCTGCACAGCATTTCGCCCGCGTAATATGTGCGTCGCAGTGCAAGATATTCAGTGCTTCTGCGCTTGGCACAAGCGTGCCGGCGCTTTGTTTTTCGGGCAGCTTCAGCGATGCTTTCAGCGCGAGGATATG
>JAVXRV010000187.1:0-2177 GCA_036643515.1 Ruthenibacterium sp. | reverse complement strand
TCGTCGCGATGCCGAAAACTGCACAATATTGCAAACAGTGTGCTTGTTTTTGATGAGGCACAAATGCTGCCGGTGCCTTATTTGAAACCGTGCGTTTGGGCGATGACGCAGTTGGTGCAGCATTATCACTGTTCGGCGGTGCTTTGCACGGCAACGCAGCCATCGCTTGACAGGCTGTTTTGCGAGATGTTGCCCGCATATCCTGTGCGCGAATTATGCACTAATGTCGCGGAATTACACAACTTTTTCAGTCGCGTGACCTTTCAAAACGAGGGAATCCTTTCCGATGAAGCGCTTGCGGCACAGCTTAATTCGCACAGCCGTGTGCTGTGCATTGTAAATAACCGCAAGCAGGCGCAAGCGCTTTTTGCACAGCTTGCACCAGAGGCAAGGTTTCACCTTTCCACCACCATGACGCCGGAACATCGGCGCAGTGTGCTTGCGGAAATTCGGCAAAGACTGCAAAACAAACAGCCATGTCGCACAATTGCAACGAGCCTTGTGGAGGCGGGCGTGGACATTGATTTTCCGTCTGTCTACCGTGCAATTTCCGGCCTTGACTCCATGATTCAAGCGGCGGGACGCTGCAACCGTGAGGGCAAAGAGCCGCGGGAAACCAGCGTTGTGCATTTGTTCGACAGTGCACAAAAAGCGCCGGAAATGTTGGCGCAGAACATCGCTGCCGCGCGTCATGTGATGCAGAAATATACGGACATTACGTCACAGGAAGCCGTCAAAGCCTATTTTGAGCTGCTTTATTACACGCTGAAAGGCGAAGCGGCGCTTGACCAAAAGCAGGTTTTGGCGGAGATGAACAGTAGCCGTCTTGCATTTGAAAGCATTGCGCGGCAGTTTAAATTGATTGAAAGTGCAGAGTACACCGTGTATATTCCGCGCAAAGCAGGGGAAAAACTGACACAGCAATTGCGCGAAAATGGTCCAAGTCGTGCGCTGTTGCGGGCGCTCGGACAGTTTTCCGTGGGGGTGTATCCATGGCATTTCAAAGAGCTTTATGCCACAGGCGCTGTGGAATTAGTATCCGAAAACACGGCGATTTTGCTTAATATGCAGTTATATCAAGACGATGTCGGCCTTGTTTTTGGCAGTAGGGAGGGACAAGCGTTTTTTGCTTAATGCACATAGAAAGGAGAGAAACCAATGTCGGTTACAGTAGAAGTTTGGGGTGAATACGCATGCTTTTCGCGGCCGGAAATGAAAGTGGAACGCGTGTCGTATGATGTGATGACGCCGTCGTCAGCGCGTGGACTGTTGGAGGCGATTTACTGGCACCCAGGAATTAAATGGGTCATTGAACGCATTTATGTACTCAACCCCATTGCATTTACCAATATTCGCCGCAACGAGGTGAAGTCGAAAATTTCGGCAAGCACAGTTAAAACGCTCATGTTGGGCGGCACAGCAAAAAATTATCTCAATACCACGGAGGACATTCAACAGCGTGCCGCAATGATTTTGCGCGATGTGCATTATGTGATTGAAGCGCATTTTGAATTGGTACACGATAAAATGGCACCCACGGACAACGAGGGAAAATTCTGCGATATCATGCGCCGCCGTCTTGAAAAAGGGCAGTGCTATCATCAGCCATGTTTTGGTACGCGCGAATTTCCGGCTGCATTCCGCCCATGGGCGGGCGGCGCAATCGCCACCGCGTATCCCGATACAGACAAGGACCTCGGCTTTATGCTGTATGATATGGATTACAGCGATGCCGAGCGCATTACACCGATATTTTTCCGTGCGCTGCTACAAAAAGGTGTTTTGGATGTAACGAATTGTGAGGTGTACCGATGATTTTACAAGCATTGGTCGCCTACTATGAAATGTTGGCAAAAAAAGGTGAAATTTCGCGCTCCGGTTGGGGTCCGGTGAAAGTATCCTGTGCGCTTGAAATTGACGCAAACGGTCAACTTTTGCAGGCGTTTTCGCTGAAAGACGCAAGCCGCGACGGCAAAAAAATGGTGCCGCGCAACATGACGCTACCTGCGCCGGTGAAACGCACCGTCGGTGTTGCCGCTAATTTTCTTTGCGATACTGCGTCTTATTTTCTTGGAATAGATGACAAAGGAAAGCCGGAGCGCACACAAAAATGTTTTGAAGCCGCGCAAGAGCTACATCACGCAATATTGTCTGAATGCAATTCTCCATGCGCGAAA
>JAVXRV010000186.1:0-2204 GCA_036643515.1 Ruthenibacterium sp. | reverse complement strand
GCTTCTTGATATGGTGACGGAGCAGGATGTAATAAAAGCTCTAAAGCTTGCGTAAAAAGGAAAGTAGCCGAACGACAAACGTTCGGCTACTTAGGCAAAAGATGTCCTTATGGCGATGCGGCTTTCACCGCATGGCATCTTTTTGTTCGCCTTGTATGGCGCAGAAGGAGGGATTTGAACCCTCGCGCCGGTTTCCCGACCTACGCCCTTAGCAGGGGCGCCTCGTCACCACTTGAGTACTTCTGCACAATGGTAGCGTTCTTTTGCAAATATGCTGTTAAAAAATTGGCGGAGATGGTAGGATTTGAACCCACGAGCCTGTTATAGCTAACGGTTTTCAAGACCGCCTCCTTAAACCACTCGGACACATCTCCATAACGCTTACAGTTATGAGTGCGTTAATAATATTAACATAAACCACTCAAAGTGTCAACCATTTCAAGCGTTTTTCCTCTTTTTTATCACGCTTTGACCGCCCAACGCAATTTTGCCGAGTGTGCGCGGCTGTTTCGATAGCATTCTTCTGCGGACGGGCGAATAATGCCGTCTGAAATTTCGCTGTACACGCCTTCTTTCAGCAACCGTTTGAACGATTTTTTGACGAGCCTGTCCTCGCCGGAATGGAACGACAAAATGGCTACACGCCCGCCTTTTGCGAGCACCTGCGGCAATTTTTCGAGAAACGCATACAGCACTTCAAATTCGCTGTTGACGTCGATGCGCAATGCCTGAAATGTGCGCTGACACGACTTTTTAACAGCATCCTTGCGCTCTGTTTCCGGCAAAAATGAGAGTGCCTGTTCAATCACTTGTTTTAGCTGTGTTGTGGTGGCAATTTCAGCGCCGCGCGCGAGCGTTTGCGCAATCGCGCGTGCAATTTCGCCCGCATACGGTTCATCGGCATTCTCCGTCAGCATTCCGTCGATTTCCTCTTGTGTCATCTCGCAAAGCCGCTCTGCCGCCGAAATGCCTTTGGCGGGATCGAGGCGCAAATCGAGCGGTCCTTCGCTTTTATACGAAAAACCTCTGTCGGGATTGTCAATTTGCATGGACGAAACGCCGAGGTCGGCAAGCGCGAAATCGAACAAGCCTGCCTGCGCAGTCACTTTGTCCACTTCGGCAAAATTAAGCTGTAAAATCGTCAAAATTTCGGCACCGTAGCCGAGTTTTTCAAGACGCGCACGCGTTTTTTCAATCTCGATGGAATCCACATCGAGTGCAAACAAATGCCCCTTGCCACACAGTTGTTCGAGCATTTTCGTCGTATGACCGCCATATCCGAGCGTTGCGTCAAGTCCCGTCTGCCCCGGCTTGATTTGCAAAAACGCAAGAATTTCATCGACGCAGATGGACAGGTGCATACCGGCGGGCGTACTGCCGCGCTCAATGACTTTTTCCACATCCTGCGCATATTTTTCAGGCTGCAATTCCTTATATTTTTCGTGATAGTGTTTGGGATGCGTTCCTTGATAGCGAACCCGACGTTTGTGCGCTTGTTTTTCTTCCACGGTATTTCCCCCAAATCTGATGATGCTTTTATTTTAACACAGAAACAAAAAAACTTCCACTCTCGCCTGTTTTCTGTTACAATAGAAAGAAAACGCGGGAGAATCGTGCATGAATTTAATTGCTTTTGACCTTGAGATGAACCGATACAATGCCGAATATTTGTTTGACTACCACGGCGGCGAGCAGTCGCTGCGCGGCGAAATTGTGCAGATCGGCGCTGTAAAATTGGAACTGGACGGCACCGTGCGCGACACCTTTTCACTGGATTTGCGCCCGCGTATTTTCAGGCTTTTGTCGCCGTTTGTGGCAAAGGTAACCGGCCTCACACAGCATCAGCTCAACACCGGCGTGCCCATTCGCGAGGGACTTGCGCGTTTTGTGGAGTGGTGCGGCGCGGACGCTGTGCTGCTGGAATGGAGCATGGACGATATTCCTGTGCTGAAACAAAATTTATTTGTGAACGGTTTAGACGAAACGTGGCCGACAACTTTTTATGATTTACAGCCGATTTTTTGCAAACAGTTTCCGCTTGGCGAGGGCGACAAACTGAATCTTGAGGCCGTGATTACACGTCTTGGCCTGCCGATGAACCGCAGCTACCACAACGCCCTTGCGGATGCGCTGTATACAACGGACGTGTGCCGCGTGCTTGACCTCGCGGCGGGACTTGCGGCCTATGCGGATGAAAGCGAACA
>JAVXRV010000185.1:0-2219 GCA_036643515.1 Ruthenibacterium sp. | reverse complement strand
CTCACTTGAGAACATCTGACTCACTTGAGAACATCTGACTCACTTGAGAACATCTGACTCACTTGAGAACATCTGACTCACTTGAGAACATCTGACTCACTTGAGAACATCTGACCCACTTGAGAACATCTGACCCACTTGAGAACATCTGAGACCATTTGACCTATTTAAAATTTTAAATCATTTAAAAAATAAATCATTTAAAAATTTTGACCATTTAAAAATTTACACCATTTTAAAATTAGACCATTTCTGGAAAACTTTAACGTTGCATCGGACTGACCCTTTCAGAATGGGTAAAAAACAATTTCCAGTTGACACGCCGGAACTGTTCGTGCTAGGCGCACACATTTTCTTTGCAATGCACACGCGGTGAAGAATTCGAATTTAGAACTATCGCGCAAGAGCTAAGTGCTTGAAACAAAATGCGCTTTGTGTGACACGAGCCACGGTAAAATTACCGGGTCGGAGAAGAATGAAAATCATTCAAGGGCGATGTGATGTTTCAGCGCTTACCCTGCGCCAAGTTTGCCGGTTCTTCTTGGTACATGGGCTTCACCTCTTTCTCTTTTGCTGTCTTTAGTATAGCGCAGGTGCCGTTTAAATACTATTGACAAAATAAACAGACTTTTTATTATTTTTATATGCAAAACGTCTAAGTATTAGACATTTGCACACCATCTTGACGCGGCGCACAAAGCACGTCATAATAAATAGGAACATATACGCGAAGATGAGGAGAAAATATGACTGTTTTTGTAGACGCAGACGCGTGCCCCGTGAAAGGAATCATCGTGCGCGAGGCCAAACGGCGGCAGATTGCCGTGACGATGCTGTGTGATGGCGCCCATGTGCTACACGACGGCTATTCAACGGTGATTACGGTTGAAAAAGGACGCGACAGCGCCGACTTTAAACTTGTGACGCTGTGCAAAGCCGGCGACATTGTGGTGACGCAAGACTATGGCGTGGCCGCGATGGCACTCGGAAAAGGCGCAAAATGTTGCAATCAAAATGGTCTTTATTATAAGGATAGTAATATAGATGCATTGTTATACAGCCGTCACGAACACGGAAAGGCACGGCGGCACGGACATTATACGCCGATTCCAAAGCGTACACAGGCCGACGACGACACGTTCTGCGCTGCATTTTGCCGCCTTTTAGATGAAACTATGCCGTTGCAAAGGGAGAATTTATCATGAAAGCACATCTCACACAAAATGCTGCGCCGTTGGCGCTTTATTACAATTTGCCGCCGGATTCGGCCGCGAATTTATGCGCCGTTTTAGAGGAAACGGGCATCGCATCCCGCGCGATTTGCGTCGCCGATTTGGCGCGGCCGGTGGGAACACTGGCGGGAGTTGGCGGCAAGGCCGGCAGCGTGTTTGCCGGCACGCCGCCAGAGACGGAGCTTCTGCTGATGGCCAATTTTGACGAGCCGCTGCTCAACCGTCTGCTTGACGCATTGCGTGCAAAAAATATTGTCATCGGGCTGAAAGCCGTGGTGACAAAGCACAATCGAAACTGGACGATACTTGACTTAATTGCCGAATTGCTGCGCGAAAAAGCAGCGATGCCAACACAAAAACAGGAGGAACAGCCATGAATTTTACAGAATTGATGCACAGCGTTTCGGCGCAAAAATGTGTCGGATTTCGCTATCAGCAGGACGGTCGGCACGCCTTTCGTGACCGCGTGAGCGTCTATTATGACGGCAAAATTTTCTTTGAACGATTTTGTTATGGGGAGTCTGCGGGTTTGGTGTTCACAATGTGGGCAGACAGCGCGCAGGCGGACGGCACAATTTTGTGGAATTATGACGCATGCCCAAACAGCCATAAAACCGAAGCGCCCAAAAAGCTGACCGGCGGTGATGAAAAAGCCTTGCTTTTTGACGAAAAAAGCACGCCGTGGTCGCTTGACCAAGCCCTCAAAAGTGATAAACCAAACGGCTATCATGCGCGCGTCGGCGCATTTTTGGGATTGTTTCGCAAGGCGTAATTTGTAGGGCAAGGGCTCTGCCCTTGCCGCGTCGCAAAAGCACACAGCGGGTGCAAACAGGAGCGGACACCATGTATGGTGTCCCTACAGAAGCGACGCAAGAAAGAACCACGGCGTAGCCATTCGTATTCGCGCCGTATGGCGCGTGTCGCAAAAGCACAAAGCGGCTGCAAACAGGAGCGGACACCATATATGGTGTCCCTACAGGGTGCATC
>JAVXRV010000184.1:0-2254 GCA_036643515.1 Ruthenibacterium sp. | reverse complement strand
CACCGGACGCAAAAAGCTTTGGCCTCATTTACAACACAAGCGAAGTGAACAGCGCGTCTGTCATCGCCGATGCAAAAGCCTATCTTGACGGCAAAAAAATCTCCTATGTTGAAAGTGCCGTCACCACACCGGGCGATGTGCAGATGGCCGCGCAGAATCTTCTTTCACAGTGCGATGCTATTTTTGCACCGATTGACAATACCGTGGCACAGGCCATGACCGTGCTTGCCGAAGAAGCCATCAAGGCGAAAAAGCCCGTATATGTGGCGGCAGATTCCATGGTGCACGACGGCGGCCTCGCCACAGTCGGCGTCAATTATACGGCGCTCGGCACGCAGACGGCCGACATGGCGATGCGCATTTTACAGGGCGCAAAAGCGAGTGAAACACCGGTGGAAGTGCTGAGCGACAACGCAGTGGTCGTAAACGCCGAAACCGCCGACGCAATTGGCGTCAACGTTGACAAATACAAAACGGAGGGTGCCGCATGAGCCTGCTCGTCTTACAGGGCGCGTTGGAACAAGGATTGATTTACGCTTTCGTCGCGCTCGGCCTTTATATTTCTTACCGCACGCTCGACATCGCCGATTTGACAACCGACGGCACGTTTGCGCTCGGCGCGGCGTGCAGCGCCATTTTTACCACAATGGGACATCCGATTCTCGGCATCTTTGCCGCCCTGCTTGCGGGCGCGGCGGCGGGTGGTGTCACCGCACTTTTGCAAACAAAACTGCGCGTGCTGCCCATTTTGGCCGGCATCATCACCATGACGGCGCTTTATTCCGTCAACCTCATGGTCATGGGCAATAAATCGAATTTGCCCATGCGCAAGGACGCCAATATTTTCACGGCGGCCGAACAATTTTTCGGCGTGGCATATGGTAAACTGATTCTCATTGCGCTGATTTTAGCCACAATTGTCGTGCTTTTGATGCTGTTTTTACGCACACAGCTCGGCCTCAGCCTGCGTGCAACCGGCGACAATCGCGACATGGTGGCGTCCTCCTCCATCAATCCCGCCGTAACCACCGCGCTCGGCCTTTGCATGGCAAACGCGCTTGTTGCGCTGTCGG
The DNA here is from genome assembly GCA_036643515.1 of Ruthenibacterium sp. Lineage (GTDB taxonomy): Bacteria > Bacillota > Clostridia > Oscillospirales > Ruminococcaceae > Ruthenibacterium. The sequence continues at coordinate 1,181 of JAVXRV010000184.1, read as the reverse complement.
GTGCATTGCTGGCGCAATATCAAAAATTTGCAGATGTCAGCCTCGGCACCGGCATGGTCGTCATTGGCCTTGCGGGGCTGATTATCGGCGAAGTGTTGCTTGTGCATGGCACACGTGCGGGCATTGTCCGCGGCATTTTGGCGGCGGTCGTCGGCTCGGTGCTCTATCATGTTTTGATGGCGGCGGCGATTTCATCCAATGTCAACGCCAACAATTTGAAACTTGTGTCCGCACTCATTGTCGCGGCGGCGATTTCATATCCGGCCATTCGTGAAAAAATCGAGTTTCACAAACTCCGAAAGGCGGCCGCGAAACATGCTTAACATCAAAAATATTTCTAAAACGTTCAATCCCGGCACGGTAAGCGCCAAAAAAGTGATTGAAAATTTTTCAATCACCGTGGCGGACGGCGATTTTATCACACTCATCGGCGGCAACGGCGCGGGAAAATCGACGCTGTTTAATGCCATTGCCGGCGGCTTTTATGTCGATTGCGGCCAAATTTTGATTGATGACATCGATGTCACCTTTTTGCCGGAATATCGCCGTGCCCACTTGATTGGCCGCATGTTGCAAGACCCGCTCAAAGGCACTGCGCCGCACATGACGATTGAAGAAAATTTGGCGCTCGCCTATCTGCGCAGTGTGCGGCATCCGTTCGCCACACTCACCAAAAAAGACCGCAGTATGTTCCAAGAGCGTTTGGCGTCGCTCGGCCTCGGCCTTGAAACGCGCATGCAAAGTCCGGTCGGCCTCTTGTCGGGCGGACAGCGGCAGGCACTCACGCTTTTGATGGCGACGCTTTGCCCGCCAAAACTGTTGTTGCTAGACGAACACACCGCCGCGCTTGATCCGGCCACCGCAGAAAAAGTGCTCGACTTGACGCAAAAAATCGTGTCCGAACAGCACTTGACCTGCATGATGATTACACACAATATCACCTCTGCGCTCAAATTGGGCAACCGCACTTTGATGCTCGACGGCGGTCATGTTGCGTTTTCACTTGCGGGCGATGCACGCAAAAATATGACGGTGGACGCCTTGCTTGCGCAGTTCAAAGCACAAACCGGCACAGTGCTCGACAACGACCGCATTTTACTCGAAGAAACGTAATTTTACAAAAGAAAAACCGGCAGAGATTTTGAAACTGATATAATCCCCTTAGAGTAGACACTTGAAAT
>JAVXRV010000183.1:0-2289 GCA_036643515.1 Ruthenibacterium sp. | reverse complement strand
AAGCTTCGATGCCGAGGACAACGCAATCATCACGAGATTCTAAAAAAAGAGAAACACTGCCGAAAGCGGCTCTGTTTTTCGTACAGACAGAGTTTGAAGGCTTGCCACGTTACAGTAGGCAGGTCTATTTAAAGCCGAACGGCTAACTGCAAATTAGCATTTGTATCATTAGGGGCCGTTGTACCATAGCAATTTTCAGTCTGTGCATAATTCCACCATAACAAAATATAAACCGCACCCGTCAGCGCAAAACCTATTGCTGCTCGTGTGCAAAACTTGTGTGCGTGGCAACAATATATCATCATAGATTATACCACGCAGATGACCGCCGTTTACGATTCAAAGTAAGCGGCGGTCGAAGCGTTTTGCCTATTTTTGCGCGGCATTGAGCGCGTTGACAATACCCTCGATTTGCGCCGGATTCATTGCGCCGCCGCTCATCATGGTCAGTGCGCGCAGCGGCAAATCAAGCAGCATTGCGCTCAGCATCGATTGCATTTCTTCACCCATCGCGCCGGCCTGTGCCGACACTGTCTGCAAAAGCTGTTTGCCCACGGGTGTATTTTGGATGTCACCCAAGGTGGAATTGACCGTAAACGGCGCATGTTCCGCAGCGTGTGTCGGCGGAACTTTTCTGCCGAGAATCACTTCAAAAGACGCGGTGTCAATATCCAGTATATCCTTTTGCGGTAGATGGTCATAGATGGGCGCACGCTGTTTCACGTCGGCGAGCAGTGCTTCTTTGCCATCGCCCTGTACTGTCAGCATTTGTCGTGCGCAAATATTGCGGCTTGATGTGCCGACGGCAATGGCATATTTGCCGCTCTCCACCGCCCACGCATGCGCTAAAGTGTTGTAGTAGGCAAAGCTGCGGGCATCGAGTGTGAACGACACGATTTTGTGTTCGCCCGGCGCTAAAAACACTTTTGAAAAATCTTTTAACGTCTGCGGCGCACGATAAATCGCTGCATTTTGCGGCGCTTCCACATAAAGCTGCACCACCTCAGCACCCGCACATTTGCCTGTGTTTTTCACGGTGACAGTCACTGTCAATGTGTCGTCGGGCGCGAATTCGTCTGTTTGTAGCGTCAAATTCTCAACGGAAAATGTCGTGTAAGACAGGCCATAGCCAAACGGAAACGTCACGTCGCGATGTGCGGCATCATACCAGCGATAGCCTGTGAAAATGCTTTCGCGATACTCCACCGTTTTGCCATTCTTGCCAAAATGCAAAAATGCGGGTGTATCTTCCAGAGAAAGCGGGAAAGTTTCTGCCAATTTTCCGCAAGGATTTTTGCGGCCGAATAACAAATCCGCACATGCACCGCCGCCCGCTTGTCCGCCAAGATACGTCAGTAAAATGGCTTTGACGCTGTTTTTCCATGGCATGAGAATTGGTGCGCCGCACTGCAAAATTACCACAACATTGGGGTTGACCGCGCTGACTTTTTCAATGAGGCGATTGTGATTTTCCGGCATGGCGAGCGAAGTGCGGTCGAAACCTTCGCTTTCGGCGGCGTCCGGCAGGCCGGCAAAGAGAAACACAAGGTCTTTGCCGGTGGCAGCTTCGCACGCGGCGGCCATCAGCGCCTCGTCCGGCTCTGTGCTTTCCAGAGAATAACCGTCCGCATACACGATGTTTTTGCTTTCAGCGCACAGTGCATCAAAGGCACAGTCGCGCATCAGCGGATTGATTTTGCTGCTGCCCGCGCCTTGGTAGCGCGGCATTTTTGCAAACGCACCAATGACGGCGATGCTTTGTGGCGGCGCCGCGGGCAATCTGGTGTCGTGGTGTTTGAGCAAAACCGCGGATTCTTCCGCAATTTTGCGTGCAAGGGCGTTGTGTGCGGCGGCATCATAGCGAAAGTTTGGTTTGCGCGATTCTTTTGCTTTGAGCAGAAGCGTCACCACACGCTGTGCACAAATGTCCACGGCGCTTTCCGGCAAACTGCCATCGCGCACCGCCGCAACAATCCGCGCATCGTTTGCGCCGCCCGACGCCGGCATCTCTAGGTCAAGCCCAGCCTCAATGCCCGTTACCCTGTCTACCACCGCACCCCAGTCGGTCATAACATAGCCGTCAAAGCCCCATTCGTCACGCAGTACATCGGTAAGCAGCCAACGGTTTTCGGCAGAAAATGTGCCGTTAATGCGGTTGTAGGAGCACATAACCGTCCATGGCTTTGCCTTGCGTACGGTGGTTTCAAATGGCGCAAGATAAATCTCGCGCAGGGTGCGTTCGTCAATCTCGGAGCTGGAGGACATGCGACGATGCTCCTGATTGTTGGC
>JAVXRV010000182.1:0-2297 GCA_036643515.1 Ruthenibacterium sp. | reverse complement strand
CGACGGTACTGTATAAAACCAAGTTTGGCCTGCGTTTGCGCGCCTGTGGTGAACATCCGCAGGCGGCCGACAGCGTGGGTATTGACGTATACAAAATGCGCTATATTGGTGTTGCCATTTCCGGAGCGCTCGCGGGCATCGGCGGCCTCGTGTTCGTGGTGCCAACCTCCACAAACTTCAACGCAACGGTTGCCGGTTATGGATTTTTGGCGCTTGCCGTGCTGATTTTCGGCCAGTGGAAACCGAGCCGTATTTTGATGGCGGCGTTCTTTTTCGGCTTCATGAAAACGATTGCCTCGGCCTATTCGGGTATCCCGTTCCTTGCGAACAGCGGCATTCCGAACGACGTGTATAAGATGATTCCGTACATTACAACGCTTGTGGTGCTCGCCTTTACAAGCCGAAATTCGCAGGCGCCAAAAGCGGAAGGAATTCCCTATGACAAGGGAAACAGGTGAAAATATGCGTATGTATGATATCATCGCAAAAAAACGCGATGGTGAAGTTTTGACGAAAGCCGAAATCGATTTTGTCATTGCGGGTTTTACGAGCGGGGCGATTCCCGATTATCAAATGAGCGCGCTTTTGATGGCGATTTATCTGCGCGGCATGACGACGCTTGAAACAGTACAGCTCACCGCCGCGATGACCACAAGCGGAGATATGGTCGACTTGTCGAGCATTCGTGGTGCGAAAGTGGATAAACATTCCACGGGCGGCGTCGGTGATAAAACAACGTTTGTTGTCGCGTCGGTTGTGGCGGCGTGCGGCGTAAAATTTGCCAAAATGAGCGGGCACGGCCTCGGACACACAGGCGGAACACTCGACAAAATCGAATCGATTCCGGGTTGTTCGCCGTCGCTGACGCAGGAGGAGTTCTTAAAACAACTGCAGGAAATCGGCCTTGCGATCATTGGGAAAATCGACAATTTAGTGCCCGCCGACAAAAAAATGTACGCACTGCGTGATGTCACGGCGACGGTGTCGTGCATTCCGCTGATTGCCAGCAGCATCATGAGCAAAAAACTTGCGTCCGGCGCGGATTGCATCTTGCTAGACGTCAAAACGGGGAATGGCGCGTTCATGAAAACCATGGACGATTCCATCCTGCTTGCCAAGGCGATGGTGGACATCGGCGAACACAATAACCGACGCACCGCCGCCATAATTACCGATATGGACACGCCGCTAGGGCACAATATCGGCAACAGTTTGGAAGTAATTGAGGCCGTGGAAACTTTAAAAGGAAACGGTCCGGCCGACTTGACCACCGTGTGCCTTGCGCTTGCCACAAAATTGTTGGAGCTTGCGGGCAAAGGCGACGTGGCGCAGTGTGTGGCGCTTGCCAGAGAGGCGCTTTCAAGCGGAAAGGCCTTTGAAAAACTGTGCAAAATGGTGGCGGCACAGGGTGGAGATGTTGCTGTTTTGCGCGATACGTCCAAGTTTAAAACGGCGGCATACAGTCGGGAAATCTGCGCGGAACAGGCGGGTTTCCTCGCGGCCACGGATACAGAAAGCATCGGTATTGCGGCGGTTTTACTGGGCGCAGGGCGCGAAACCAAAGAGAGCAAAATTGACTTTGCCGCCGGTATCAAAATGCTGAAAAAAGCGGGCGACAAAGTGGAAAAAGGCGACGTGCTTGCAATACTTTATGCCGAGAGTGAAGATAAATTGGCGGCAGCAAGCAAAAAATACCGCAGTGCGCTGACGTTCAAAAGCGAAGCGCCCGTTCTGCCAAAACTGATTTGTGCGCTTGTCGAAAAAAGCGGCGTGCGTATGCTGTAAATTGTAAAGATGAAAAGGCGCTGTTGCAGATGTGTTATACATCGGCAGCAGCGCCTTTTGCGATTGCAGAGTGGCAATTTTGTTGAAAACGCTTGTTCTTAGCGTCCAAATGTTGAAAACTAGGTAGCCTAAATAAGCCAGACACATTTGTGACGACCGAAAATGTCGCCATGTGAGAGGCTGTTTTTGGATGTTCAGAAACTTTAGAATTTGAGCAGCGCTTTGGGTCTGCAAAGATGGGAATTCAGAGTGCCGGTGTTGCACTTGGATAGATACCGCGCAATATTTTGCGACAGCGCCAGAAAATACAGTTCGGACAAAACCTTGCAATTTCCACCGGTCAAAAAGCGCTTGAAATTGCGGTTATTCTTGAGCTGCCCAAAAGCACCCTCTGCCTGAATAGAACGATTCACACGCAGCAGCTTGCCTTCATCGGTCGTAATCCGTTTCAACGAATCCTGCCGCAGCGTGTAGAATTCCCAACATAAAGCAACTTCCTTGGGCTGGTTCAC
>JAVXRV010000181.1:837-2327 GCA_036643515.1 Ruthenibacterium sp. | reverse complement strand
CACTGCCGTGTGCGGCCGTTTTACAGCTTTTGCCAAATGCCTGCAGCGTCAAAAAGCAAGGGGTGTCGTTTTCCATCACGCACTGCAGCGCAAGCGTACCGACAGAAAAAGCGTCGTTTAAAATTGCGCGCAGCGTGCTGTCTTGCACATGCAGTGCCGGCACCGTAAACAATTTCACCGTGCGAAACAAACCCGAAAAGCGCCAAAAATCTTGATCCTCAAGCCAACTCCCGCTGCAAAAGCGAAAAACCTGCACGGTAAGGCGATTTTTGCCCGCATGGACAGCCGCGGTCAATTCAAATTCAGCGGGTGTGAAACTATCTTCGGCGTAACCGATAAAGGTGCCGTTGCACCACACCGCAAGCGCGGCATCTGCGCCGCCAAAATGAATCAGCACACGCTGCCAATCGGCCGGTTTTTCAAAAAATGTCACATAGGTACCCACCGGATTGTAGTCTGCCGGAATCTGACCCGGTTTTATTTTTTCGGCACCGTCCCACGGATACATGGTGTTGACATAATGCGGCACACCGTATTTTCCGTCGCCCTGCAACTGTATCAATCCCGGCACGGTGATGTCATCCCACGCGGATACATCGCACGTGTTTTCTTTAAAATCACTTGGTATATCCTTTAGATTTTGCGCGTAGTGAAACTTCCATATGCCGTCAAGACACTGTGTCGTCGGGACGTTATGGACGCCTGTTTCGGTTGAAATATTGTGTGCGGGCATACGATTTATCGCAAACACGCGCGGGTCACAAAGCCATGCAACGTCAAAATTCATGTGTTATTCCTCATCCAATATAAAAATATGCGCTTCGAAATCGTGTGTAAAGGTCGGCAACAGAATACCGGCATATTGCAGTGTTGCGCCGGTATAATATGCGCCGGTCGTTTTTTCTTTGTATCTTTTTTTCGGTGAAAATCCTGACAGATGCAACAACTTGGGCAACGTGTTCGCCTCGCGCAGTTGCTGTACATAAACGACAAGTGCCTGTGTTTTATCTTTGGCAATAAAACCGAAACAAACATCGTTTTCGCTGTGCGCGGGCGGCGTAAAACGATAATAATCACCCTGTGCAATCAACGCTTGATGTTGGCGAAAAAGCGCAATCTGCTTTGGCATCTGCGCCAATTCTTCAGGCGAAAGCTGCGCCGGATTTAGCTCATAGCCAAATGTACCGCACAGCGCAACGGCAAAGCGCGTTTGCATGGAAATGACGCGACCGGTTTGATGGTTGGGCACCATGCTGACATGCGAGCCGATGCAGCTGACGGGATAGGCAAACGCCGTGCCACGCTGAATTTCAAGTCGCGCCATGGCATCTGTATTGTCTGATGCCCAAATTTGCGGGCAGTAATAGAGCATACCCGGATCAAATCGTGCACCGCCGCCCGAACATCCCTCCAACAAAATATGCGGAAAATCCGCGTGCAATCGCGCCATCATCTCATATAGCGCCAAAATATAGTCATAGGCAAAACGT
>JAVXRV010000181.1:0-785 GCA_036643515.1 Ruthenibacterium sp. | reverse complement strand
CATCACGCACTTCGGGACGTGTAATATCGGCCAAAAGCTGATGTCGGCTGCGCGTGCGTGTGCGATTTTCAATGTGAATGCAAAAGTCAGGATGCGCACGATATAGCGCGCTGTCCTCGCTGATGCACTCCGGCTCAAACCATAAACCGAGTTTCATGCCGTTTGCACCGGCTACCGCGCACAGCCCTTCCATGCCGTTTGGCAATTTGTGTGTGTTCACGCACCAATCGCCGAGCGATGTGGTGTCATCATCGCGATGGCCGAACCAGCCATCGTCGAGTACAAATAAATCCACACCGACTTTTGCCGCCGACTGCATAATTTGTTCAAGTTTTTGCTCGTTGAAATCAAAATAGGTGGCTTCCCAATTGTTGATGAGAACAGGACGCTGTTTGAATGGATTTTCACGTACAAGATGTTTGCGGTACAAATCATGCAAGCCACGCGTGAGTGCGCCTGTGCCGTTTTCGGCATAAAACAAAACAAGTTCCGGCAGCGCCAAATGTTCGCCGACCGACAGCACAAAGCTGCAGGTATCGGAATCCACTCCCATCACAACACGTGTGGTATCCATGGGTGAAACTTCAGCCGTAGCATTGAAATTTCCCGAATAGACGAGGTTTGCGGCATAGCACGCGCCAAATTCTTCTGTGCCGCCGCTGCGCTGCAGCACCAAAAGCGGATTGTGCACATGGCTCGAGCCTCCGCTGCGTGAACAAACGCCCTGTTGCCCCGGATGTAGCGCCGCGCGGTGTAAATGCCGTTCCCGCGCCCATGCACCATTG
>JAVXRV010000180.1:0-2335 GCA_036643515.1 Ruthenibacterium sp. | reverse complement strand
CCTATGTCGTGATGTTTCCGCAGCTCATTGCAGGGCCGATTGTCAAATATCGCGACGTAGCTGACCGTTTACACATTTTAAACGGCCGCGTCACTTTGGCGCGTGTGGACGAAGGAATTTCGCTGTTTATTTTCGGTCTTGCCAAAAAAGTGCTACTTGCCGACGGCATCAGTGCGCTGTGGTATGACATCACCGGCCACAATGTAAACGGTGTGTTTGAGGCCGGCATCGGCCTTGCAAACGCGTCCACACCGCTTGTGTGGCTTGGCATTCTCGCCTATACGCTGCAAATTTATTTCGATTTTTCGGGTTATTCCATGATGGGCATCGGCATGGGCAAGATGCTCGGCTTTGATTTTCCCGACAACTTTAATTTTCCGTATATCTCGCGCAGCATCACCGAATTTTGGCGACGTTGGCACATGACTTTGTCCGGTTGGTTCAAAGAATATGTCTATATTCCGCTTGGCGGCAACCGCAAAGGCCTTGCGCGGCAAATTTTTAATATTTTTGTCGTGTGGATGTTGACCGGCTTTTGGCATGGCGCAAACTGGAACTTTATTTTATGGGGACTGTATTATTTTGTTTTGCTGATGATTGAAAAAGTGTGGCTGTTGCCGCATCTTGAAAAAGGCAAAATTTGGCCGCATTTATATACGATGCTTTTCGTTATCATCGGTTGGGCACTTTTTGTCGGCAACGACGCGGGCGTCACGCTGCCGCTTTTGTTCAGCAAGTTATTCATCCCCTCCACCGGCGTTTCCGCGCTTTATTTTTTACGCAACTACGGTGTATTATTGGCCGTCGGCGTGCTTTGTTCCACCACATTGCCGGTGAAATTATACGAAAAAATCAAGCAAAACGTCTTGATGCGCGCGCTTGTTTTGGCACTGATTTTGATGGTTACGATTGCCTATATGGTAGACGCAACCAACAGCCCATTCTTATATTTTAGATTTTAGGAGGTGATGGCATGCTGAAACGCAGACTCGCATCATTCAAAAAATATCCGATTATTGTTTTATTCTTTGTGTTTTTGCTCGGCTTTTCCGTGCTTGACGCCCTGTGGCCGAAACGTGCGGAATCCGCGCTTGAAAACCGGCCGCTTGCGCAATATCCTGCCATCACCGTGCGCGATGTGCTGTCCAATCAATGGATGGTGGACTATGAAAAATACGTCAAAGACCAGTTTGTTTTTCGCGACGAATGGATTAACTTAAAAAGCCGCAGCGAGGGCATGTTGCTCAAAACCGAAAACAACGGTGTACTGCTCGGCAAAGACCATTATTTGTTTAAAAAACTGCTTGCCGTCAACGAAAAAGGGCTTGAAAAGAACTTGACTGCGCTCGAACGCTGTGCGGCGCGGCATCCGGGACAAATTGACGTGATGATTGTGCCGTCCGCAAGCGCCGTTTTGCAAGAAAAACTGCCGTTTGGCGCACCGATGGCGGACGAAAATGCCGCACTCGACACCATTTTCACCCGCATGTCGGTCGATGCAAATGTCTATGATGTGCGCGATTCTTTGCGTGCCAACACAAGCGAACAACTGTATTATCGTACCGACCATCACTGGACAAACGCGGGCGCCTGCGCCGCCTACACCCAGTATGCAAGCGCAAACGGTCTGCCGCTGTTTGACACCACGGCGTATCCGCTCAAAGAAGTGCCCGATTTTTACGGCACCAATTACTCCCGCGCGCGCAATTATGACGTTGTGCCGGATGTGATATCTTATTACGATGTGCCGCAGAATTTAACAGTTTTCGCGATGAATCCGGACGGCAGCCAAACCAAGACAGACGGCGGATTTTATGACGTGCAAAAGTTTGAAACACGCGACAAATACGCGGCATTTTTGCGCGGCAACAATGCCTATTCCGAAATCACCGGCAGCGGCAGCGGCAATCTGCTGATTGTAAAAGACAGCTATGCCAACAGTTTTGTGCCGTATCTTGTCGACGATTATGCCAAAATCGGCATCGTGGATTTCCGTGCCAACACCGACAAACTTGATGCCATTATGGAAAAAGGCAACTATGACAAAGTGCTGTTTTTATACAGTTTCAGCGGGTTTTGTGACGATGGCTTTTTTGCCTCCCGCATTGCAAACGCTTAAACAAAAAGCAGCTTGAAAAAATGAATATTCAAGATTTGGAATAAAAAAGGCCGCCGCATCTGTCGTAGAGCACAGATGCGGCGGTTTTTTATTCTTCGGCGGGTGCGTCTTCCGTGAGCGCGTCTTGTTCCTCAATGAGTGTTTCCCACTCGTTGAACGCTTCTTCCTGCCGGAATTTTGCGTCGTCAAGCGCGTCGCATGTTTCGCGCAAGCGCA
>JAVXRV010000179.1:0-2350 GCA_036643515.1 Ruthenibacterium sp. | reverse complement strand
TAAACCTGGCCTGCAAATTTTGTGTGCGGATGAATGGAACCCGGCTTTGCAATAACTTGGCCGCGCTCGATGTCTGCACGCTGCACGCCGCGGAGCAATGCGCCCACGTTGTCGCCAGCCTGTGCAAAGTCCAGCAATTTGCGGAACATTTCAAGACCGGTTACGGTGCTCTTCATTCTTTCTTCTTTGAGGCCGACGATTTCAACTTCTTCGCCAACTTTGATGGTACCACGCTCTACACGACCGGTGGCAACAGTGCCGCGGCCTGTGATGGTGAATACATCTTCAACCGGCATCAGGAAAGGAAGATCCGCAGCGCGTTCCGGTGTCGGAATCCAAGAGTCAACCGCATCCATCAAGTCCAAAATGCATTTGTATTCCGGTGCATTGATGTCGGTAGAGGTGGATTCAAGCACTTGCAGTGCAGAACCTTTGATGATGGGGGTATCGTCGCCCGGGAAATCATAGTCGCTGAGCAGGTCACGAATTTCCATTTCAACGAGCTCGAGCAATTCGGGATCGTCAACTTGGTCAACTTTGTTCATGAACACAACGATATAAGGTACGCCAACCTGACGGGAAAGCAGGATATGCTCACGCGTCTGGGGCATGGGGCCGTCAGCAGAAGAAACAACCAGAATTGCGCCATCCATCTGTGCAGCGCCGGTAATCATGTTTTTGACATAGTCAGCATGTCCCGGGCAGTCAACGTGCGCATAATGGCGTGCGTCGGTCTGATACTCAACGTGAGAAGTGTTGATTGTGATGCCGCGCTCACGTTCTTCCGGTGCTTTATCAATGTTTGCATAAGATGTGAATGCCGCGCCACCTTTCATTGCCAATACTTTCGTAATAGCAGCAGTCAGAGTGGTTTTGCCGTGGTCAACGTGGCCGATGGTGCCAATGTTGATATGGGGTTTATTGCGTTCAAATTTAGCTTTGCCCATTGTAATAGTCCTCCTTTTGTTTTAAGACCGATTCATAAGGTCATTTTACTAAAAATGCTCTCAAAAATCAAGTGTTTTGTTTATTTTAGGCATAATCCACAACGGATTAGCCTTCTTTCTTTGCACGTCCGGCCATAATATTTTCGGCAATGCTCTTGGGCACGTCGATATAATGGCTGGGCTCCATGGAATATTGGCCGCGTCCCTGTGTTTTGCTGCGCAGGTCGGTTGCATAACCAAACATGTTGGAAAGCGGAACCTGTGCATCAATTTGCACAGAGCCTGTGCGGTCTTCTGTGCCGAGAATCTGGCCACGGCGTGAGTTCACGTCGCCGATGACATCGCCCATGTAGTCTTGCGGCACAATGACCGCAACTTTCATGATAGGCTCAAGAATCACGGGGTCTGCTTTCTTCATTGCGTCTTTGAATGCCATAGAACCGGCAATCTTAAACGCCATTTCAGAGGAGTCAACTTCATGATAAGAACCATCATACAGGGTGACTTTCACGTCCACAACCGGATAACCGGCAAGCACGCCGGCCTGCATCGCTCCGCGAATACCTTGGTCGATAGGGCCAATGAATTCTTTCGGAATCGCGCCGCCGACAACGGCATTGATAAACTCATAGCCTTTGCCTGCTTCGTTCGGCTCTACGCGGATTTTAACATGACCGTATTGGCCTTTACCACCGGATTGACGCGCATACTTGGTGTCTTGATCGGCGTTGCGACGAATCGTTTCGCGATAAGCAACTTGCGGCGCGCCTACATTGGCTTCCACCTTGAACTCGCGGAGCAAACGGTCTACGATAATTTCAAGATGCAATTCGCCCATGCCGGCGATGATGGTTTGGCCTGTTTCTTCATCCGTATAGGTTTTGAAGGTGGGATCTTCCTCTGCCAATTTTGAAAGAGCAAGGCCCATTTTTTCCTGGCTGGCTTTGGTTTTCGGCTCGATGGCTACGCGAATAACCGGATCGGGGAATACCATGCTCTCCAGAATAATCGGGTGCTTATCATCGCAAAGGGTGTCGCCGGTTGTCGTGTTTTTGAGGCCGACAGCGGCAGCGATATCACCGGCATAGCACTCGGTGATGTCTTGACGATGGTTTGCATGCATTTGCAGAATGCGGCCGATGCGCTCGCGGTTGCCTTTGACGGAGTTGTATACCGTGCTGCCCGCTTCCACGACACCGGAGTATACGCGGAAGAAGCAAAGCTTGCCGACAAACGGGTCGGTTGCAATTTTGAACGCGAGGGCGGAGAACGGCGCTGCGTCGGTAGACGGGCGGTCTTCTTCTTCCTCGGTATCGGGGTTTACGCCTTTGATGCTTTCCACGTCGGTAGGTGCCGGCATGAAGTCAACAATGGCGTCAAGCAATTTTTGAACACCCTTGTTT
>JAVXRV010000178.1:0-2354 GCA_036643515.1 Ruthenibacterium sp. | reverse complement strand
GATGGTTCGATTCCGTCCGGAGGCACCAGTTGTGAAGAATTTCAATCTTCACAAAAAGAACCGCAAACCGTGCATATGTGTGGTTTGCGGCTCTTTTTGATTTTCGATATCGCTGATGCTTTCAATCAAAATCGCACCGCCGTGTGAGCGACGCACAACGCCGTCGTGCTCAAGCGCCGCAAGATCGCGCCGAATGGTAATGGGCGTGACAAAAAGATTGGCGGCAAGCTCCTTGACATTCACGCTTTTTTGCCGTTTGAGAATTTGCAAAATTTCATCGCGCCGTTCTTCCGAAAACATCTTATTTTTCCTCCTTTCTGTTCTTATGTGACTGTATCTGTTCTTAATATAGTGCAAAATTTTGTATTTGTCAATCTAACGAACAAATAGTGACATTATAAAATCAAAATGGTATACTGAACTCAATCAAAGGGAGGGCAGTGTATGGAACAGTTTTTAGCCATCGACATCGGTGCGTCAAGCGGCCGCCACATCCTCGGACATGTGGAAAACGGCGTGATGCACGTTGAAACAATGTATCGATTTGACAACGATCTCATCGAAAAAAATCAGCACCTTTGCTGGGATATGAAAGCGCTGGAAGCGAACGTCCTTGCGGGGCTTGCCATGTGCAAAACGGCAGGAAAAATTCCGCGCACGCTCGGCATTGACACGTGGGCGGTTGATTTTGTCTTGCTTGATGCAAACGATAAAATTTTGGGCGACACGGTGGCCTATCGCGACAAGCGCACGCAGGGGATGGAAAACGCCTATCCGTTTGCGGAGCTTTACGCCAAAACAGGCATTCAATATCAGCCGTTCAACACAATTTATCAACTTTTGGCCTTGCAAAAAGAAACGCCTGAGCTACTCATGCAAGCAGAAAGTTTGCTCATGATTCCCGATTATCTCAACTTTATTTTAACCGGCGTAAAAAAGCAGGAATACACAAACGCCACAAGCACTGCGCTTGTAAATGCTGTTGCGCGCACGTGGGATTTCGAGCTGATTCGCGCACTGCACTTACCCGAAAAGCTGTTCAAACCGCTTTCTATGCCGGGCACCGTGGTTGGAAGGCTGCGTGCAGACGTGCGAAAATCAGTCGGGTTTGACTGCACCGTGCTGCTACCTGCCACACACGACACCGGCAGTGCGTTCATGGCGGTGCCGACAAAAGATGAAAATGCAGTCTGTATTTCGAGCGGTACATGGAGCTTGCTTGGCGTTGAAAACCAAAATCCTATTACAACGCCACAGAGTGCCACCGCCAATTTTACTAACGAGGGCGGATATGAGTGCCGCTATCGTTACTTAAAAAATAGCATGGGCCTATGGATGATTCAGTCCATTCGTCGCAATCTCGACAAAAAATATTCCTTTGCCGACTTGGAACAAATGGCAAAAGACTGCGCAGATTTTAAATCTGTTGTCGATGTCAACGATGCGTCATTTTTAGCACCGGACAATATGATGCTTGCAGTGTCAGAATTCTGTGAAAAAACAAACCAACCGCTGCCGCACAGCATCGGTGAAACGATGCAGTGTGTCTACCGAAGTCTTGCCAAAAACTATGCCGAATCCATTCAAGAACTGCAAAAAATCACCGGCAAAACTTATACTTCTGTCAACATTGTAGGTGGCGGCAGCAAAGACGGATATCTAAACGCGCTTACCGCAAAAGCCACACAGTTGCCGGTGTATGCAGGGCCAACTGAGGGTACTGCTCTTGGCAACTTAATGGCGCAGTGGATTGCCGCAGGCATTTACAAGGACTTACATGAGGCACGCGCCGCCATTCGAAAGAGTTTTACAATTAAGGAGATTTTACCATGACAAACTATGAAAATGCAAAACAACGCTATGCCGCTTTAGGTATCGACACCGACGCGGCGATTGCAAAACTTGCCCAAAAGCCCATCAGTATTCACTGTTGGCAGGGCGATGACGTCACCGGTTTCGACAGCAAAATAGGCGGCGCAGGAAACGGTATACAAACCACGGGAAATTATCCCGGAAAAGCGCGCAATTTCGAGGAATTGAAGGCGGATTTTCAAGCAGCGGCCAAATTGATTCCGGGTAAAAAGCGCATTAATCTGCACGCGTGCTATGCGGTATTTACCGACGAAAATCCGTGGGTAGATCGTGACAAAATTGAATATAAGCACTTTGTACCATGGGTGGAATTTGCCAAAGAAAATGACCTTGGTGTTGACTTTAACCCCACCTGTTTTAGCCATGACATGGTAAAAGATGGTCTAACTTTGTCTGCACCTGATGCAAATGTGCGCAAATTTTGGATAGACCATTGCATTGCTACGCGCCGTATCGCACAGAAAATCGGCGAAGCGCTCGGC
>JAVXRV010000177.1:0-2400 GCA_036643515.1 Ruthenibacterium sp. | reverse complement strand
CCTGCACGGGCATCGGACATTTTTTCGGATCCATATTCGGCATTTTATTTCACCTCCGTATGCAGTAAATTGCAAGACGCTTCACGCGCATGTGCTTCAAAATCGCGATACATGCTGCCGCGCTTCATCGCCTCATCAAAATCGACTTGATGCCCGTCAAAATCGGGGCCGTCCACACAGGCGAATTTTGTTTTGCCGCCGACTGTCAAGCGACAGCCGCCGCACATGCCCGTGCCGTCAATCATGATAGGATTCATCGATACAACGGTTTTAATGTCGTATTTTTTGGTGGTGGCACAGACGAATTTCATCATAATCAGCGGGCCGATGGCGATGACTTCGTCGTATTGATTGCCCGCATTGATGAGCGTTTCAAGCGCGTTTGTCACAAGCCCTTTTGTGCCGTGAGAGCCGTCGTCGGTCATCATCACGAGCTTGTCGGAAACCGCGTCAAATTCTTTTTCGAGAATCACAAGGTCTTTGCTGCGAAAACCAACGATGCTGTGTACTTCACAGCCGAGAGAATGCAGCTTTTTCGCAATGGGATAGGCGATGGCACAGCCGACGCCGCCACCGACAACCGCCACTTTATGCAGTCCGTCCACATGGCTTTTTGTGCCGAGCGGGCCGACAAAATCGGCAAGACAATCGCCGACGGCAAGCGTGTTCAGCTCCATGGTAGCGCCGCCGACAATCTGAAAAATAATCGTGACAGTGCCTTTTTCGCGGTCATAATCCGCAATGGTCAGCGGAACACGCTCGCCGTCCTCGCTTGCGCGAAAGATGATAAACTGTCCCGGCTCTGCTTTTTGGGCGATGAGCGGCGCGGCAATCACCATGCGTGTGACGGTGGGGTTCAGTGCTTCTTTTTCGATAATTTCGTACATTTTTCACATCTCCTTGTTCCGAAGAACCGCCGCTGCATTTCTAAAAAGGCATCGGTGACACTCCGATTATTTATGCTGATAAACGTGTTCACAATAGGTGCAGTGATATTCGGTTGTACCCTCCGTCAGCTCAAAAATCTGCGGCAGCTCCTGTTCAATAGAAGTGATACAACGTGGGTTATTACATTTTACCACATTTACAATGCGATTGGGAAGCGAAAGGCGCTTCTTTTCCACGATTTTCCCGCCGTCGATGATATTCACCGTGATGGTGGGGTCCACAAATCCGAGAACATCGAGGTCGAGGTCAATTTGATCTTCAATTTTGATGATGTCTTTGCGACCGAGCTGTTTGCTGCGCGCATTTTTAATGATGGCAACGCTGCAATCCAGTTTGTCGAGTCTGAGATATTTGTATAAATCCATGCTTTTTCCGGCGTCGATATGGTCAATGACAACACCGCGTTCCAAACTGTCAACATTCAACATTATTCTACCTCCAACATTTTCAAAATCAAGGCGCTGCGCACAAACTTGCCGCAGAGTGCCTGTTTAAAATAAACGGCGCGCGGGTCAGCGTCCACGCCAACGGAAATTTCGTTCACGCGCGGCAGCGGGTGCATCACAAGCATGTCTTTCGGCGCAAGCGTCATTTTGTCGGTGTCAAGAATATAACTGTCACGCAGACGAATATAATCCGCCTCATTGAAAAACCGTTCGCGCTGTACGCGTGTCATATACAGAACGTCTAAATCTTGAATGCCCTCCTCCAGTTTGTCCACCTCGGTGTACGGCACGTTTTTGCGCGTCAATTCGTCCAAAATATAGCTCGGCACACGCAGCTCCGGCGGCGAAATCAGCACAAACCGAATGCCCTCGTATCGTGCCATCGCGCGCAGCAAGCTGTGTACGGTGCGCCCAAACATCAAGTCACCGCACAGCCCGACCGTCAAATGGTCAAGATGTCCTTTGAGGGTTTTCATGGTCAATAAATCGGTTAAAGTTTGCGTGGGGTGCATATGGCCGCCGTCGCCCGCGTTGATAACCGGCACACTTGCGTTGAGCGACGCCACCTTGCTGCTGCCCTCTTTGGGGTGGCGCATGGCGATGATGTCTGCATAGCACTGCACGGTGCGAATGGTGTCTGCCACGCTTTCGCCCTTTGCGGCGGAAGATGAAGTTGCTTCCGAAAAGCCCAAAACATTGCCGCCGAGATCGAGCATGGCGGCTTCAAAGCTCAAACGTGTGCGTGTGCTGGGTTCATAAAAAAGGGTTGCCAGCTTTTTGCCGTCACATTTGTGTGCATATTCTTTCGGGTTTTCCATAATTTTCTGGCCGAGAGTAAGGATGTCGTCAATTTCTGCAACGCTCAAATCCATCGGGTCAATCAAATGCTTCATAAATTTCCTCCGTGTGAGTGATTTTGTGTATTCGGAATTTCTATCTATAGCAACTTGACATCTTATTGTCCTTGTCCACAACCTTTTGTCAAGTTGCATACAGCAAAGACGAA
>JAVXRV010000176.1:0-2443 GCA_036643515.1 Ruthenibacterium sp. | reverse complement strand
GCACGGTCGGCGCAACTTGCGCTGTTTTACAAATTATATGCGGTATTGATGGCCGCGGCCGCGCTGTTATCGACGCTTGTGTCGCGCGTGTTGACACGCCCGCTGCAAAAATTGAGCGGCGCAAGCAGCCGCATTGCCGCCGGTGCGTACGAGGAACGCATTGACAGCAAACGCGGCGATGAAATTGGCGATTTGAGCCGCCATTTTGACGCGATGGCGGCGGCAGTGGAGGAAAAAGTGCGTTCGCTCGAGCTTTCGGTGCAGCAGCGCGAAGATTTTGTGGGCGCGTTCACGCACGAACTCAAAACCCCGATGACCGCGATGCTCGGCTATGCCGCACTGCTCAAACAAAACGGCGGCACGCCTCAGATGCGCGAAAAAGCAATTTGTTACATCCACAGCGAAACAAAACGGCTCGAAAATTTGTCGCAAAAGCTTTTGGCAATGTTGCAACTCTCAGAAGAAAATATCGTGCTTGCGCCTGTTTTTCTGTCTGAAATTTTCGAAAAAACACAAGAAAGCTTGCAAACACCGGAGGAAATTAGCGTGGTGTTTCCCGAAACACACGGCGAAAAGGTGCTTGCAGACAGTGATTTATTGGTCGATTTGCTGTATAATTTGGTGCAAAATGCCATCCACGCAAAGCCGAAAGACGGCAAAGTGACCCTGCGCTGTGAAGTGGGACAGGCGAGTGTGACGCTATTTGTGGCCGATGCCGGAAAAGGTATGTCGGCGGCGCAGCTTTCCCGCGTGACAGAGGCGTTTTATCGCGTGGATAAATCGCGTGCGAGCGCTGAAAACGGCACAGGCCTCGGCCTTGCACTCTGTGCAAAAATTGCCGCGTTGCACGGCACGGCGCTGCACTTTGAAAGTGCGGAAAATGTCGGCACAACGGTATCGTTTACGCTCAAAACAGGGGAGGTCGCGCCATGAAAATGAAAAATATTGCACAAAATACAGCGGCAACTTTTGGCGTTTTGCTGCTTTTAATCGGCGCATTATTTTGTTGCAACGCCTTTTTGCGTGCGCAGGACGCAGTGATGCTCAAAACCGTGTATCCGCGCGAAAAAGCAGACGGAACGCTCACGAAACAGGCGGAGGATATTCCGGTGATACGCGCAATTTACGAGCTGAATACGTTTCACGACAAAGAAAATCTTTTCCATGAAACAGGCGCTGCACCGGACATGCTGACGGAGGTTTCGCCGGAGGCTGCACAAAAAGCAATCACACAGCTTGCACAGGCAAAGATATTTCCGAAAAGCATGGCAAAAACACTTGAACAGACGATAGAAAATTCCGATTACCATAATTTGCGCAAGACCGAAACCGATTTTTCAATGCTCTACGGCGGCAACTATCAAATCATGCGCTATCAAGAAAACCGTGTGACGGAAGCCTCGTTTGTGACAGCGGAGAAAAAACCGCCCGCATTTGACGCTGAAGCAGCGGTGGACGCATATCTTGCCTATCTTGGCATGGACGGATTGCCCGACTGGGAATATGCCGAAACGGCGGACATCAGCGGGCAGACGGGCGCGGCAAAATATTCAAAATCGGCACAACTTTATGTGATGGCAGTGGTCGACACGCGTTACGAAAGCGGCTACGGCGTGACGCTCGGCGCCTATTACAGCAGTTCTCCCAAACAATGATAGCGGCAGGATAAAAACCCGATACATTTGCGCGTAAGATATAAAATAAAGGAGCGTGAAACGCATGAAACTCAAACAGATTGCCCTCGTGTGTGCCGTGGCAATGATTTGCACGGCATGTGCAGCGCCGGCAGCAGTCTCGTCCGCAGCACCAAGTGTAACCGCGGTTGCGTCAACAAATAAGACGGAAAAATCACTGGAAATTTTACTCTCAGGTTATGGACAAAACATACAAAATATGCAGAATGACAACGGCTTTTATACCGTGGAATGTCCGCAGAGCAACATGTATCAAAATTTGATGTATTACGATTGCCAAACGTTGGCGCAGCGCTATGTGTGCGATAAACCGGACTGCACACACGAAGACAAAGAATGCACGAGCTATCTCTCTACTTATGGCGGCGTGTATTCGGTGGTGTTTCACGAAAAACTCTATGTCATATATCAGGCCTATGATGATGGCACACCAGACAGAAATGCGTGGAAACCTGCGATAGAGCGGCGCAATTTAGACGGAACAGGCGCGGAAATTGTGATGCAGGGCGATGAACGTCTGCGCATGAATGCCACCGTTGCGACGGACGGCGACGCTTGGTATTACACGGTGGGCAGCGAGCGGGGCAATGCGCTGATGCGCTTTTCGCCGACCGAAAAAACGCTGACGGAAGTGGGCGTTTTGCAGAATAATTTGATGATGATAGATGCCGTATGGAACGGAAAGCAGCTTGCGCTCCAATATGGCGGGGCAAACAACGACCCGGCTGAGGGCACAAATTTATATGCAG
>JAVXRV010000175.1:316-2521 GCA_036643515.1 Ruthenibacterium sp. | reverse complement strand
ACCGATGACTGCCTTGCACTCGCCGGAACTGACATCAAAGAAAAATTCAAAGTCGGCGAAATTGCCATTGCCTCTATGGACGCAAAAACCGGCGCCGAACTGACAGAAGCGGGCGTCAATTGGTCCTTCCTGCCTAGCCTTGAAAACAAAAACAAAGCAATTTGGGTTGCATCAGATGCTTTAATTATGAACAACGCATGTGAAAACAAAGAACTTGCGGCAAGCTTGATGAAATATATGACAAGCGCAACCGTTATGGCCGATTTCCACACCAAACTTGCAGGCTTCCCCCCGATTACAAAAGACGAACCTTACAACGACAACCCTGCATTCAAAGAAATGTATGAAAAAGACATCGCATCTTTCCACACCTTGCCGATTGCAAACGGTGCTTTCAAAGTAATGGATACACTGTATAAAAATCTGCAACTGATGATGCTCGGTGATTTGTCGCCGGAAGAAGCAATCCAAAAAACAGTTGATTATGCAGGCAGCGTGAGCTGAAAAGCAACCTCATAACCAAATCGCAGTATACCATAAACGCAGGCAGAGAAACCATGCTCTGCCTGCGTTTTGTAAGGAGGTTATTTGATGCGGAAAAGCCATAAAGAAGCAATGCAAGGCATTTTATATGTTCTGCCGAGCTTTATTTTAATTTTAACATTTTCTTTGATTCCCATTATCATGAATGTGTATTTCAGCTTCACAAAATACAATATTTTGCAGCCTGCCAAATGGGTGGGCATGGCAAACTATGTGCGGATGTTCCAAGACGAATATGTTTGGGCGTCGCTTAAAAACACTGCGGTATTTACTTTTGTTACCGTGCCGGTACAAACCATTTTGTCCCTTGTGCTGGCAGCTGTTATTGCAGAATTATTCCGCAATAAATTCGGCAACTTTGTAAAGAGCTCACTGTTTGTGCCGGTCATTGCTTCGGCAGTACTCGTGGGCACGCTATGGGCCATTATTCTTTCCCCGTCCGGTGCGGCAAATTCCATTATTGAAGCAATGGGAGGCAAAAGTGTGAACTGGCTTGGCGGTAAAAACACAGCGCTTTTGAGCGTGTGCATTGCAACCGTATGGAAAAACGTCGGATATTTTCTGGTGATTTATTTTGCCGGCATCATGGACATTCCGCGCAGTTTATATGAAGCAGCCGAGGTCGACGGCGCAACAGCGGTGCAAAAGTTTTTCCGCATTACGTTGCCAAGCTTATCATCGGTGACTTTTCTCGTGGTTACGCTCGGCACAATTTGGTCCTTTCAGGTGTTTGACATGGTGTATACCATGACGGGCGGCGGGCCGGGATTATCCACGGTTACACTGGTACTCACCATTTACAATACCGCGTTTAAAGAATACAATATGGGCTATGCCAGTGCCATTGCACTGCTGATGTTCGTTTTTGTTCTGCTGATTTCGGGCGGGCAAAAATTATTGCTGCGCGGTGGAAAAGGAGAAGACGCATGATGAAAACAAAAACAAACAAGCGTCTTTTAAAATGGGTTTTGGGCATTTTGCTTTTGCTGTGCGCCGTGTTTTCGCTTTGCCCATTCATTTATATGACACTTGTATCATTCACACAAAAAACAACGCTCGACCTCAATTTCAATTTTGCCGAGTTCGATTTTGCAAACTACGACCGCGTTTTTCGCAATTTCAATATATTGGTCAACTTTCAAAACAGCGTGATTGTCACGGTTTGCGCCTGCGTACTCAACTGCGTCATTGCGTCTATGGCAGCGTATGCATTCGCAAAAAAACGCTTTCCGTTTCGCGACCAACTTTTCGCGCTGTATCTTGCAACGCTGATGATTCCGGGACAAGTTACGCTGATTCCTATTTTTACAATCATCAAAAATCTTGGGTTGATGAATACATATCCCGCGCTGTTTTTACCCATCATCAATGCATTTGGCGTGTTTCTCATCCGACAATTTATGGTCAATGTACCGGATGATTTGCTGGAAGCGGCGCGCATTGACGGCTGTGGAGAAAACCGTATTTTTGTATCCATCGTTCTTCCGCTGATTACGCCCGTGCTCGTTTCACTGACGATTTTTACGTTTATCTCCACATGGAACGACTTTTTATGGCCGCTTGTCATTGCTACAAAACCGGCAATGCAAACGCTTACACTGGCAATTTCGGCACTTAAAGGAAGTTATGCAACCAACTATGGCCTTGTGATGGCGGGTTCTA
>JAVXRV010000175.1:0-306 GCA_036643515.1 Ruthenibacterium sp. | reverse complement strand
TACCACCGTTTTTACTTTATATTTTACTGCAAAAACAATTTGTTGAGGGCATTGCTCTCAGCGGAATCAAAGGATAAAAGGAGAAAACAGTATGCCAAGTTATGAATTTTTTTTGGCGAGCTCTTTGGAAAAAGTGTTTGCCGATGAACGTCCGGCACAATTGTCTTGCAAAACGCTGACAGCACTGCAAGGAGAGCGCATTTCATTTCAAATTGTATATACCGTCAAAGACGGCCACAACGGTTCCGTGTGGCAACATTTCAATCTTGCGGTTCAGGGTGCGCCGTCTGCTGTGCGGATGCGCAC
>JAVXRV010000174.1:0-2586 GCA_036643515.1 Ruthenibacterium sp. | reverse complement strand
CCATACCGTTTTTTTTCGCATTTTTTTGCTCCTCATCTGTTTTTGGTCAAAAGAAAAACGCCCTGAGAAAACAAATCCTCAGAGCGCAAGGGAGCACAAAATAAAAGCACTGCCAAAATAGCAGTGCGCATCATAAACAAACAGTATTTGTATTGATTCCATACAAATATTGTTGCAGCATCCGCCCACACCGTTGGATTGTTTCGCTCATTTAGGCAGATATCCTGACTTAGGGCTTCAAGCCTACTTTGCAGCCTTCCCGATACACTCAGTGGCGTTTGCATTTCGTATCCCATACAGTAGAGTATGCTGTCGAGGCGTCTTACCTCATTCCCAATTAAGCCGTGTTAAAACGGCACCTAAAAGCATCTATTCAATTTGTGATTAAGCATAGCATCTCCTCTGCAAAGAAGCAATAGCCAAATGCGAGGAGGACGCTATTTTACCTAAAATCACAAAAAACAGCCAAAGCGCATGTCTGCATCCGGCTCTATTTGTGATTGCCTTTCCGCTTTATCTGTTTTATGCCGTTTGCGCCTGCATATTCACGAGCTGCAGGTGTCCGTTGCGCGATGTCATATAATAGGTCATGTGAAACGGAAATGTTTTTTCTTGTCCGCCTGACAATTGAATGACATAATCGAAACGGACATTGCATGAAAATTCTGTTTGTGAATATTGCGTCCACGCATCTATCACGCGATTTTCATAGCGGTCTTTTGTGTAGTTTTCGCCCCAATCGTTTGTGTAACTGCGCACGGCCTTATAAAACGAGGTATCCGGATAAAGTTGCTGCAACACCGACTTGGTATTGCCGTTTTTTTTCGTGGCAAAAGGACTGTAAATTTGCGAAAAATCTTCTGCAAACTTTGTGATTTGCGCTTGCTGCTCTGCGCTTATTTCGTTGCTAATCACCGCAGAATGCCGATTTTCATTCCACGTCACCGCGCAAGGATTGCCGTTTTCGTCCGAGGCAGATAGGACATCTATATACATAGCATCGTCAACTTCATACGTTTTCGCCTTGAACACCGTGCCATCCATGTCCGAAAAAGAATCTGTGATAACGCTTTCTCCTGTCACATATTTTTCGCTCAGCGGTGTTCCGTTTACTACCGGCGTAACATTGGACGGCGCAGTGAATTGATAGCGAATCAACGGCTGCGCAGTAATGGACGAAATTTCATATTTTGGAAAGCCAAACAGACTTTTTTGTGCCGTTTTTTGCAGCGTCAATGTCGCAATAGGCTGATTGTTTGAAACAAAAGCATAGCTAAGCTGCTCTGTGTTGTCATGATTGGTCTGGTAGAAATATAATTTTTCCAAATCCGCATTGTCATGATAATAAGCCGTCAACTCGTTTGCGTCTTTTAGCTTTTCAGGCAGATTGGTGCAGTATTTCGCAATGTAGGCGGCATCGTTATTTTGATAGGCGGACAATGTTTGATTGGCGAAATTTTGAGGCAGATTCTTTTGATAATCCGCAAGAAAAAACCACAGCACCAAAAGAAGCGCCGCTATGATGACGCTTAAAATCATGGCAAAATACGCCACCGGTTTGGCAGAATATCTGCGTTTTTTACGATGTGGCATTGGGGGCAGCCTCCGTTCGTTTCACTAAAAATGCAGTGGGCAGCTTGCGCGGGCCTGTCAGCATGGAGTATGCGTTCAACACTTTTCCCTCATAAATCATCAGCGAGGAGGAGCCGCCGTCTAGATTGGCGGCGTTTACCGCGCCGTATTCCAACATGATATTGGCAAGATCCTCATGTGTGGCGCCAAGGCTGTTTGGCTGACGGCCGTCTATCACCAACAACAGCACTGCGCCGTCGGCGCGCTGCCCTATGGCGGTGCGCGGGTTTAAACCGCCGGATAGCGGCATGATTTTACCGTCTGATACAAGAACAGGCCCAAAGCTGACCGCTTCTTGTATGCCCATATCGAGTGCCGCCTGCGCCGTAAAAGTGCCGGCGATGAGCTTATGTTCCGCATTAAATCCAATGATGGTGGGATATTTTGTTTCTGTTTCGCACAAAAGTTTTCCCTCGTGAATCACAACACCCATTGGCATTCCGCCATGCCCCATGCCATTTGGGTCAAGAAAGCCGCCGGCATTGATGCCCGCAACGGCGTCCCCTTGTGCAATCAAATCCTCCAGTGCCATGCCCTCACCGTAAGCATCAAAGGCAGGCAGTGTGGCTATTTCCATACGTGCGGGGTCTTTTACAATCATCATCTTGCCCACAAAGCTATTTCCGCGCACGTCCTCCACGGTAATGTCCTCTGCCTCCGGCTGTTCACTTGGCGGTGCAATCGTAATGGCGTCGGTGTCTGTCATGGCATCAGGTGCTTTTGCCGCGTCGCCTTGCAGGATTGTGTTGATTTCGGTTTCGTCAAAATACATCCGCGCCAAAAATTTCGCCGCACTGGTTTCCATCACGGTCGATACAAATAAATTGCGCGCTGCCTGTGAAGGACCATAGCATATAATGGTGGTGGCGCCGAAAAACAAAACCACGATGGCAAGCAACAACACCGCTAGCATTTCAGCGGTTCTGAGCAGCAGATGCAGCGGTGTCGCCGAAT
>JAVXRV010000173.1:0-2586 GCA_036643515.1 Ruthenibacterium sp. | reverse complement strand
GGTATGGTTGTGCGAAAAAATGTTTTGCAAATAATCACATTAAACGAGGAAACGGCAAGCGGCAAAATCAGCGCCCATACCGTATCTGTCAGATGCAAAAACTGTGAGTTGACAAAATAAGTTGCCACAAGGCCGCCGTTAAATACCATCGGAATAAACACAACCCACGTCAGCGCCTGTTTGAGGCGATAATTCGGGCGGCTGATGACATAACCCATCAAGGTTGTAAGCAAAACGCCAAGCGCCGTTCCGCCTATGGTAACAATGAGAGAGATATTCAGTGCACGCAAAATCATGGTGCCCTGTTTTGCGAGGTAGGCATATCCCTCAAAGGAAATTTCTTTTGGAAAAATATGATAACCGAACTGTGTGATGGAATTTTCAGAGGAAAGCGAAATTCCCAAAACGAAAAGAACCGGAATCACGCAGGTCAATGCCATCAAAATAAAGATGATGTTAAATATCAGATTGGTACCGGACTTGATGCGGTTGAATTTTTCAAGCCCATCCAGTGCTACCTTTTGCTTTTTCATGATGATCCGCTCCTTTCCGTTAAATCATTGCGCTTTCAGGATCTATTTTTTTCACAATCCAGTTTGCGGTCAAAATGGTCACACAGCCTGCCACAGATTGGATAAAGGCGGCTGCACTTGCCATGCCGGGGGTTGAAGTTTTCAATTGTTTGAACACGAAAACGTCAATGGTATACACTACGTTATACAGGGAATTTGAATCGCGCGGCACATTGTAAAACAGACCGAAGTCTGAATAGAAAATACGGCCGACACTGAGAATGAACATCATGATAATCACCGGTTTCATGATGGGCAGCGTAATGGATTTCATCTGTTGCCAAATACTGGCGCCATCCATGACGGCGGCTTCATAATAAGTACGATCCACACCGGTAATTGTGGCAAGATACACCACCATACTGTAACCGAGCGTTTTCCAAACCTGCATGAAAATCAAAAATCCGGGCCAAAACTCTTTTTCCATATACCACTGGTGCATCTGCCCGCCGACACTGCTCAAAATGCCGTTTGCAAGTCCTTTGTCATAGCTTAAAAACGCCCACACAATAGCAGAAATAACAATCCATGATAGAAAATACGGCATAAACATCGCGGTTTGATAAACTTTAGCAAGGCGTTTGTTGCGCAACTGGCTTACCATCAGGGCCGTTGTAAGCGGAAGGACAATGCCCAAAATGATAAAGATAATATTATACCCCAGTGTGTTACGAATGATAATCCAGATATCACCGGTTGAAAACAAAAATTTAAAATTGTCAAATCCGGCCCACTCACTTGTGAAAATGCTTTTTATAAATCCGCCATTAATGCGAAATTTTTTAAAAGCAATGATGATGCCAAACATCGGCAAAAACGAAAACAGGATATACCATATCGTCGTGGGCAGTGCCAAAAACGTCAATTCCGTGTCGTCACGCGTCCACTTTGCATGATACTTTTTCTTTTTTTCTTTCGGCATCACAGTTTTGTCGCTCATACAATTTTCTCCTTCACAACTTATTGATTATAGTTCATCTATTCATTATACGCAATTCGGCGCATGTAAAACACATCACATTTCTTACATTGTACCCCACAACCATGAGATGGTTGGTACAAAAAATAACGATGTTTTTGTGTAAAGTCACCAAAATCTCCACAAACAAACGTTTGTAGGGATAAACCTAAGATGTATAGGGTGGACATATATTTTCTTTTCGCTTATAGTGGCATTAATCAAGTTCAATGGGAGGTTTTTATGCTGAATTTTCACCTAACAGGCACATTTCCGCAAGGATATGCTTTGGCGCTGCCGGAGCTGCTGCCTATATTAAATGTAAGCATTGCCGAAAGCGGGCTGCCTGTCACCGTGCAGCGCGGCAATGCGCTTTGCGTGCAGGGCGATGGTACAGGCTACCGTATCACATGGGTCACTCCTGTTTCTTTTTACCGTGCATTGGCACTGCTTTGCACAGAGCACACAAATGGCGCAGTGCAGATTGTTGAAACACCCTGCTTTGACAGTTGTGGCGTTATGCTCGATTGCTCGCGCAACGCCGTGCTGACGGTGGACGCGGTCAAAAATATTTTGCGGCGCATGGCTCTGATGGGGTTGAATCTGGCCATGATGTACACGGAGGACACTTATGAAATTCCCACACGCCCTTATTTTGGCTATCTGCGCGGGCGCTATACACAGGCCGAGCTGAAAGCGCTTGATGATTATGCAAATGTTTTCGGCATTGAAATGGTTCCATGCATACAAACGCTGGCACATTTAGAACGTGCACTGCAATGGCCCTGTATGCAAAGTTATCGTGATACGGATGATGTGCTGATGGTGGGCGAGGACGATACCGATGCGCTCATTGCCGAAATGATTGCCGCCGCTTGTGCACCGTTTCGCTCACGTCGCATTCATATCGGCATGGACGAGGCATACTGGCTTGGCCGCGGAAATCATTGGGACAAATATGGTGCACAGTCCCATGCACAGCTCATGAAAACGCATCTCACGCGCGTCCATGCCATTTTAAAAGCGCAGGGTTTGCAGGCGATGATGTGGAGCGAT
>JAVXRV010000172.1:0-2666 GCA_036643515.1 Ruthenibacterium sp. | reverse complement strand
CGTTTGCCGAGTGCACACCCTATGCACACCCCTTAATCTGCCGTTTACCGATGAAATGAACGTAAACATGTTACTTTTTGTCAGAAAACATCTATTTCTCCTTATTTTGATGTTTCACCCAACGTTTTCAGAAAATATTTTAAAGGCGTACTCGTTGTTTCCATCACAACACGAGTACGCCTTTCATATTTTGCCGTTATAAATCAGGATTGATTTTGATAATCACTTTTGCATTTTTAGATTCACGTTGTGCCTCAAAGGCCTTTGCAAAATCTTCTTTGGGATATACGCATTGCGTAAACAAATCTAAATCCAATTCGGAAATCAGATTCATCGTTCGCTGCCAAGTGTAAGGCGACTGATGCGGCGCAGTGATTTTCAATTCTCTGCTGAACAAATCGTATAGATTCACGTTCACACAGCCATCACCGTACATGGCCGCATACACAATGGTTGCGCCGGCACTTGCATAAGTAAGGCATGCCTGAATGGTCGGCTTTGCACCCGAACATTCAAATACGGCATCGTATCCACGGCCGCTTGTAATTTCCTGAACTCTTGCACAAACATCCTCATTGACAGGATCAATGACATAACTTGCGCCCAGTTTTAATGCCATTTCTCGTTTTACGGCAATCGGTTCAATGACTGT
The DNA here is from genome assembly GCA_036643515.1 of Ruthenibacterium sp. GTDB lineage: Bacteria > Bacillota > Clostridia > Oscillospirales > Ruminococcaceae > Ruthenibacterium. The sequence goes on along the minus strand of JAVXRV010000172.1, from coordinate 2,014 downwards.
TAATTTTGCAGCGCCCGCACGTTTTGCCAAAAGCATTGTCATAAGGCCAAGTGCGCCGCCGCCGGAAACGACCGCAGTATCGCCGGGTTTGATATTGCCCAAATCTACAGTGTGCAGACAAAAAGAAATCGGCTCTGCAAGTGCGCCTTTTAAAAGGTCTACATTGTCGGGCAATTTCCAAACCTGTTCTTCCGATACAACAATATACTCGCACATCGAACTCATATTAAAGGTTACACCGGTGCACAAGTGCTCTTGTCCGTTTTTGCAAAAATGGCATTTCCCGCAATATAAATTGTAATAGTAGGCCACTTTGTCTCCGATTTTCAATCCCTTTGCCGTCGCTTTGGGGCCAAGCTCTACCACGACACCCGTCGACTCATGTCCAATGGGAAACGGAAGTTGCGGGATAATGGGGTCAAATGCACCATGGATAATGTGAATATCACTGCCGCAAATACCACAATATGCCATCTTGATTTTTACATCATCTCCACCTTGGATGACCGGCTCTTGAATATCCACAAGCTCAACACCGGGCTTCATGTACGCTACTGCTTTCATTTTAAAATCTCCTTTATAGCTTATTTATAATTTTTATCCAGCAATTTAATTTGCCGGTAAAATCATCGCAAGTGATATCATAATATCGTTCTACGCCTTCTTTTCTGCATCTCACGAGGCCGGCATTTTTCATCAAAGACAGATGATGTGATATGGTCGGCCTTGAAACATCCGGAAATTGACAGGCCAGCTGATTGACATTTTGTTCGCCGCTTGACAGCAGCGCAATGAGAATTCTGACGCGATTGGTATCGCCCAAACATTTAAAATAAACAGACAGCTCTGTTGTCTTTTCAAAAATTTCTGCTTCCGATATCTTTTGCATACTTCCTCCTATATGTTAATACGTTCAAACATATCAACCAATAATCTTATTATAATTTTAGGATAGGAATTTGTCAATACTCTTTAGAAATTTATTTCAGAAAATTTGTCTTGACATTTTTGTGTGCTTTTATTATCATACTATCAACAGACTATTCTTTTAAAAAGTGATGCACAGAGAGGTAATGCACATGAACTATCAACCGATTATTTTTGATATGGACGGAACCTTATTGGACACCACGCAAGGTTTAATGGTGGCCATCCAAAAAGGATTGTCCGGTTTTCAACTTAAAAAAGAGTTGAAGCCTGAACAATTTGCGGCAGAATGGGGCGGCGACCTTGTTGCCATGCTGATTGATTTTGTACTGGAACATAGCGAACGTGTGCTCACAAGACAAATGGTAAACAATGAGTTGCTGCGCCATTATGACCGCGCGATATGGGACGCCTATGTCAAGCCGTTTGACGGCGTTGTGTCCCTTTTACAAGCGCTGAAAGCGCATAATATTCCCCTGTGGGTATTTTCCAACAGTCCGGATACCATTGCAAGTGCATTGATTGAACACTTTTTTCCAAATACATTTGCTCATGTCATTGGTCTATCCGCACAAGTAAAAAAGCCGGATGCCACCGCCATTCGACATCTGTTTGCGCAGCAACATATAAATCCTGCACATGCCTTACTGGTGGGCGACACGTTGACGGACTGCCAAACCGCAAAGAATGGCGGCACCTCTTTTGCGGCGGCCGTGTGGGACAAATCACCACAGGTAAATCTGCTCATCGCACATGAGCCGCAGTTTGTTGTTGAAACACCTTTTGCGTTACAATCGCTCATTTTAGCCCCATGAAAATAAATACAAAGAAGAGCCTGTCCTTTGCGGCAGGCTCTTCTTTGTGCATATTCACTAAAATTTGTGCGTCGCCCTGTGGCAATAGCAGAAGTTCTGAACAAATGTTCAAAATAGAGAAAGCCTATTTACACGCTATGTACAGCATGCTATAATCGGAGCATACAGAAGTTCAGAACAAACGTTCTGATTCCAAACATATTATAGGAGGACATAAGCATGGCACTTGTAACATTGGGAAATATTTTGAATAACGCAAAGGAAGGAGGATA
>JAVXRV010000171.1:427-2701 GCA_036643515.1 Ruthenibacterium sp. | reverse complement strand
AGGCGCATAAACAGATACATCATTGTAGCCTTTGCCGCCCGTAAGCGCCATCAGCTCGGCATGTGCATCATCGCAGTGTGCTGTGTTGATAAAGTGAATGTCCACGCCACGTTCTTTGGCATATGCTTTAGAAAAAATATGCTCAGCACGTTTTAATTTTACGTCATCAATATCTGTAATTACAAGCATGCTCGGGCGACGCGAACAATTGAGCAGATAACCGATTCCGCCCATGCCCATAGGCCCGCAACTTGCAAACATTGCACAATTTCCGCCGGGCACAATGCCCATTTCATGTACATAGGTGGCGCGTTTTGTATGATAAATAGAATGAAATGCGCCAATGTTGCAGCTGAGCGGTTCTGCCATGGAGGCACTGTAAAAGCCAAAATCACTGTTGAATTTCAGCAAGGTGTTTTGCTCCATAAAGGCCGCACAGAGCACAACATAGGTTGCGTCGCCGCCACAATATTGCATAGAATAACCCGCAATACCATGAGAAGCGTCTTTCAAACCCACCTGTACGGTGTAACTGTCGCCAACGGTATAACTGTCTGCCCATTTGCTGCCTACCTGCATCAAAATACCGGCAAATTCATGTCCCATGATACTGGGGCGTTCGGCAATGTCGTCATTGACAAGCCAATGGTCAGAGCCTTGTTTGACGGTTTTGTAGGTGGACATGCATACGCTGTCACACACAATTTTCATGAGGATTTCATCCTCTTTGATTGCCGGAAGTGTCACTTCGTCCAAACGGAGATCGTTTTTTCCGTGCAGACGTACTGCTTGTATTTTCATAATGCTATCATCCTTTCCTTGTCTGTGACGTTTCATTTTATTTCAGTGCGGCAAGCGCAGAAAAATCGGCCACAGTGTGCTCATATACACTTTTGTAAACTTTAAACATTTTGTCATAATGGTCTACCCATTCGGCAACCGGATACACTGTTTTGCCAACTTGCACACAGGCATCAATGGCAGATTGTACCGTTTCGTATTCGCCTGTAACGGGCATGGTAAGCAGCGCGACACCAGCGGGCGCACCATAGCTTACTTTGGGAATCTCAATGGGCATGTTGATGATGGAGGCTTTGATTTTCAGCCACATATCACTGTTGCAGCAGCCGCCCACAGAGCGCACTTTGGTTAAAGCGACGCCTGCCTTTTTGGCGGTTTCAATATTGTCGCGCAATGCAAAAGACGCACCCTCCATCACGGAGCGATAGATATGTCCGAGCTTGGTATTCAATGAAAGACCAAAGAACACGCCGCGTGCATCGCCATTCCAAATGGGGGAGCGCTCACCGGCCATGTAGGGCAGAAACACAATGTCGGTTGGATCGGCGGCGGTGCGTGCAATTTCGTCGTCCATTTCAAGATATGCCGTACCGGATTCGTTTTCTCCGCCATGCAAAACATTGCGGCACCATTGGTAAGAAGCACCGGTAGTACTCATAGGGCCGCTCATGCCACAGTTGCCCGGCTTGAGCCCCACGGCGGTTACCAAATATGGCGTGGTGATGGTTTGGTCGAACATCACAATAAAACTTGAGGACGTACCCGTTGCTTCAAAGGCCTCTCCACCTGAAATGACGCCGGCTTCGACAGAGCCTGCCAATACATCAATGGTGCCGGCGATGACCGGTACGCCTTCGGCCAAGCCGAGCTGCTGTGCTACTTCTTGTTGCACGTAGCCAATCACGTCTGTGGGATTGTACAGTGGCGGCATGATGCTGGGAGAAACCTGAAGTGCATCCAAAATTTCTTCGCTCCAACAATCGCGATGTACGTCATACAGCAACGACATGGAAGCTTGCGTACGGTCATAGCTGTGCACGCCGGTCAGCTTGTAGTTGACATAGCCGTTGCTTGTGACAAGCTGTGCTGCTTTCGCATAGGCTTCAGGCTGTTTTTTTGCCATCCAAACAAATTTCGAGGGTAAGTAGAGTGCATCCGGCTGATTGCCGGTGATTTCGTAAAACCGTGTTGGCGAAATTTTTTCCGTTAATTCGGCACATTCCGGCTCTGTGCGGCGATCCATCCATATGATACTGTCATACACGGGGGTACCGTCTTTATCAACCAAAAGAAAACAGGGGCCTTGCCCGCTTACGCCGATTGCTTTCACTTCTTTTCCGTCAATGCCGCTTTTTCGAATTACTTTTTGAATACATGCCGCCGCAGCGTCCCACCAACCGTTGGCATCTTGCTGCGCCCAGTTTCCGTTTGTGATTTTAAGCCCTTTGTATTCTACATTGGCCTCTGCCACCG
>JAVXRV010000171.1:0-417 GCA_036643515.1 Ruthenibacterium sp. | reverse complement strand
TGCTTGCTGCTGCACGGTTTTGTGCAGCTTATTTCAGCAGCTCCATGTAATGTCCCGCAATGTGCGAAACCGTCTTTTTAGCAACCAAAACCATTTCTGCAAAATGCAAATGATTCTCTTTTGACTGGCAGTATTCTACAGACTGTGCCACAGCCGCCATGGAAATTTCTGTAAAGAAGTTGACCTTGTTGATGCCGGATTTTACAGCCTTGCGAAATTCGTCGTCTGATACGCCGGAACCGCCATGCATGACAAGCGGAATGGAAACCATGCTTTTGATTTTCTCTAAACGCGGCAAATCCAACTTCGGCGTGCCTTTGTATACGCCATGCACGGTGCCGAATGCAATGGCAAGCGCATCCACTTGTGTTTCTTCTGCAAAGCGCTTTGCGTCTTCGGGTTTTGTATACATGCTTT
>JAVXRV010000170.1:0-2762 GCA_036643515.1 Ruthenibacterium sp. | reverse complement strand
CAGCATGGCGTGGGATGCCCTCACCAAAGACGTTGTAGACACATGGGCGTCTGAAAAAGCCGCCACTGCCACAGCATAATTTTACGTGTACGGAAAACTCCGCCCCCCATTTGAGCGGGCGGAGCCTTTTGTTTGCAGGAGCTGCACATTTTCCGCCACACACTGTTTCACCCGAAAGGGGGCATTTTCATGCAGAAATCGTTGAAAAAATATTTTGCATTTTTCGCATTACCGACCATTCTTGCGTTTTGCATCGCATTTGTCGCGCCATTTTTGATGGGTTTGTACCTGTCGTTTTGCAAATTTACGACCGTCAACGACGCGAAATGGGTGGGCTTCGACAATTATGTCAAAGCGTTTACCGGCGATGCCGATTTTGTCAACGCACTGTTTTTCACCACGAAATTCACGATTGTCGCGGTGATTACCGTCAATATTTTCGCGTTTATTCTCGCCTATATGCTCACGCGTGCCATGAAAGGCACCCATTTATTTCGCACCGTTTTCTTTATGCCAAACCTCATCGGCGGCATTGTGCTCGGCTATATTTGGCAGCTGATTATCAACGGCGTTTTGCTGCACTGGGGTGTGGATATCACGACAAACGCCAAGTACGGCTTTTGGGGACTTGTGCTGTTGATGAACTGGCAAACCATCGGCTATATGATGATTATTTACATCGCCGGCATTCAAAACGTATCGTCTGACCTCATTGAAGCCGCCGAAATTGACGGTGCAAACAAATGGCAGGTGCTGTTTCACATCACGATTCCAAACGTGATGCCGTCCATCACCATCTGCACATTTTTGACGCTGACCAACAGTTTTAAGCTGTTTGACCAGAACCTTGCGCTCACGAAAGGTGCGCCGGGCAAGCAGACGCAGATGCTCGCGCTCGATATTTTCAACACCTTTTACGGGCGCAACGGATACGAGGGCGTCGGGCAGGCAAAAGCGGTAGTATTTTTTGTGATTGTTGCCGTGATTGCGTTTATTCAGCTCTATGCGACCCGCAGCAAGGAGGTTGAAAACTGATGCACAAACAAAAACGATATATCGGCAGTAACATCAGCTTGACGCTGCTGTCTTGCGTGTTTATTTTCCCGATTTTTATGGTGCTTGTCAACTCGTTTAAAGGAAAACTTTATATTTCCAAAATGCCGTTTGCGTGGCCGAGCGGCAAAATGTTCGCCGGTTTTTCAAACTATGTCAACGGCATTGTCAAAAGCGGGTTTGTCAAAGCCATGAGTTATTCGGCGTTCATCACCATTTTTGGCACGCTGATTATCGTGCTCTTCACAAGCATGACTGCGTGGTATATCATCCGCGTGAAATCGAAATTTACAGCCGCACTGTACTATCTGTTTGTGTTCAGCATGATTGTGCCGTTTCAAATGGTGATGTTCAGCATGGTAAAAGTGGCAAATGTATTGCATCTTGACAATCTTTGGGGTATTCTTATACTATATCTCGGGTTTGGTGCGGGGCTTTCGGTGTTTATGCTGTCGGGTTTTGTGAAAGCCATTCCGCTCGACATTGAAGAAGCCGCCACAATTGACGGCTGTGCGCCCATTGTGATGTTTTTTCGCGTGGTGTTTCCTATTTTAAAGCCAACCGCCATCACGGTGGCCATTTTGAACGCGATGTGGCTGTGGAACGACTATTTGTTGCCGCTGCTTGTCATCGGCAACGACTACAAAACCATTCCCGTGGCCGTGCAAGGCGTGCTGACCGGCAGTTACGGCGCACGCGACATGGGCTCGCTGATGGCAATGCTCGTGCTGTCTATCATTCCGATTATCGTGTTTTATCTCTCTTGCCAAAAATACATCATCAAAGGTGTCATGGCCGGCGCTGTCAAGGGATAAATTTCATCTATTTATTTGCGTGTGAAAGCGCCATGGAGGTTTCTTATGCGTAGCTGCGGTATTTTAATGCCTATTTCCTCACTGCCCGCGCCCTATGGCATCGGCAGTCTTGGAAAAGAGGCATATCAATTCGTTGATTTTTTGCAACGCGCGGGTCAACATTTTTGGCAGATTTTGCCCATCGGCCCCACCGGATATGGCAACAGTCCGTATCAAAGCTTCTCGGCATTTGCGGCGAATCCTTATTTCATCGACCTTGACGCGCTTGTTGGGCGCGGCTTGCTCACGCACGAGGAAATCGATGCCGCCTATTTTGGCGACAATCCGCTTGCGGTAGATTATGGCGCGCTGCATCAAAATCGGTTTACCTTGCTGCAAAAGGCGGTTGACCGGTTTGTGCCGGCCGAGGACGGGTTTGCCAATTTTCGTGCAAAAAGCGTCGATTGGTTGGCCGATTATGCGCTGTTTATGGCGCTGAAATCCGAAAACGGCATGGTGGTGCTGTCGCAGTGGCCGGAAGAATTGCGCACGCGAGAGCCGCAAGCTTTGGCGGCAGCACGCGCACGGCTTGCGTCGCAAATCATGTTTTGGGAAGTATTGCAATATTTATTCGACGAACAATGGGTGTTGCTAAAAGCGTATGCCAACGCACACGGCGTCGCGTTGATCGGCGATATTCCCATTTATGTTTCGCCCGATTCATCCGATTTATGGGCGCATCCCGAGCTGTTTCAAGTGCATGCCGACGGCAGCCTTGTGGAGGTGGCCGGCTGCCCGCCCGACGCTTTTTCGCCCGACGGTCAGCTTTGGGGCAACCCGCTGTACGCGTGGCAAAAGCATCTTGACACCGGCTGTGACTGGTGGGTGCGCCGCTTAAAACACGCGAGCGCGGTG
>JAVXRV010000169.1:0-2814 GCA_036643515.1 Ruthenibacterium sp. | reverse complement strand
TTGGTTTCTTTCTTGTTTGTCGTTTGTGCAACAATTATCGCTCCAGTGGAGCGATAAAGACAATAAGCGTTTTGCGAAGCAAATGGAACCGAACGGTGACAAGCGACGCAAGAAAGAAACACGGCGTAGCCATTCGTATTCGCGCCGTATGGCGCGTGTCGCAAAAGCACAAAGCTGCTGCAACCGTGCGCAAAGCAAATATTCATGAGGTGATAAAATGCGTATTTTAATGATTGAAGATGATGTCGCGCTGTGCGAGGCCGTGAGCGCCGGTTTGCGGGCGGCGGGTTTTACGGTCGACTGCTGCCACGACGGCGCGGAAGGCCTCTGCTATTTATGCGAAGATATTTACGATGCGTGCCTGCTTGACCGCATGTTGCCCTCCATGGACGGCCTGAGCATTTTGCGCAGTGCTCGTGCAAAACACATTGCAACGCCTGTTTTGATGCTCACCGCGCTCGGCCGCGTGGGCGACAGGGTAGACGGACTTGACGCGGGCGCAGACGATTATCTTGTGAAGCCTTTCGATATGCGTGAGCTTGTCGCGCGGCTGCGTGCGCTCATACGCAGGCCGAGCACCGTCGAGGCCGCCGAGGAAATTATCTGCGGAAATACAGTGCTGCATCGCGATGAATTGCGGCTGTCCGGCGCAGACAATGCCGTGACGCTCTCGCGCAAAGAATGCGATTTATTGGAAGTTTTCTATAAAAACAGCGGCCGACTTTTGAGCCGCAGTGTGCTGCTTGGGCGCGTGTGGGGCGCAGACGCCGAGGTGGAGGACGCAAGCCTTGACAGCTACATTCATTTCGTGCGCCGCCGCCTTGCCGCCGTGCACGCAAACGTGAAAATCAACACCGTGCGCGGCGCGGGATACCGCCTTGAGGTGACGCCGTGATTCAAAAACTACGCCGCCGCATGACCGTGATGATGAGCACACTCACGTCGCTTGTGTTGCTTGCTGCCCTGTGCCTTACCTTTTATATAGCACAGGCGCAGTATAAAAACAACATGAATACGCTGCTTGAAAACAATGTCGCCGGCATTTTGGAAAAGCTGTCAAGCGGACAGGCCATCAGCGACAAATGGCTTGCCGCGCAGGAAATGAAATCGCTGTGCGTCATTGCCATCACCGATAACGGCACGCCGTTTCAGTTTGGCGGCGCATGGATTCCGCAAACGTCGCGTGCTGTGCTGCTTGCGCGGTGTGAAAAAGCCGTGGCAGACAGCATGGTTTTGACGCAAAATCTGCGGGAGCAGTCGCGCGCGCAGTTCACGATACACGGCGATGCCAACGAAACGTACCGCGTCAGTATGGCGCAATTGCGGCAAAATAAAGGGCAGACGGTGCAGCTGTGCGTTTTGCAGGACATGGCCGCCATGACGTTGCATTTACGGCGGCTTTTGCTGACGTACGGTTTGATTGCCCTGTTCGGTGCGGCAATTTTAACCGTGATTGCGTGGCTTTTGTCGGGCGTTGCCGCAAAACCGACCGCGCTTGCCATCAAACAGCAAAACGAATTTGTCGCGGCCGCAAGCCATGAACTGCGCAGCCCGCTGAGTGTGATTAAAGCGAGCCTCGCCGCCGCAAACGAAGCCGATTTGCCGCCCGAACAGGTGTGTCGGTTTTATCAAACGGCACAAAACGAGGCCGACCGTATGACGCGTCTTGTGGACGATTTGCTCTTGCTTGCGGGCGGCGATGCCAAGGCACTGCGCCTGCAAAAGAGCGTGTTATCGACCGATACTTTTTGCATTGACCTGTATGAAAAATTTCACCTGCTTGCGCAAACCCATGGACATACACTTGTTTTAACGCTGCCGGACGCACCATTGCCCGAAATTCACGCAGATGAAGCGCGGTTGACGCAGCTTTTTTCAGTGCTGCTGTCGAACGCCATTGAATATACGCAGACCGGCACGCCCCTTGAAATTGTGGCGGCCGCCGACAAAAAAGGCGTGAAAATCAGTGTCGTCGACCACGGAAAAGGCATTGCCGCAGCCGACAAAACACAAATTTTCACGCGGTTTTACCGCTCCGACAAAAGCCGTTCCGACAAAGCACATTTTGGTCTCGGCCTCGCCGTCGCGCAAGAAATTGCCGCCATGCACGACGCATCGCTGACGCTGACCGACACGGCCGGCGGGGGATGCACGTTCACGCTCGCATTTGTAAACGGTAGCGATATCTAATGCGAAAACCGTTCATTTTGGCATAGAATGCAGCAAATAATCGCAATTTTGTATATATGCACAAAAAACAACCGAAATAATCTCTACATTTCAAACAAAAAATATGCGTATTGTGATAAAAAAGTAAAGACTTGTTCGACTAAATGGTGTATAATGAGAAATACCAAAGAATGTTATGAAATGTCAATATGCATTTTATCACAACAGTTCACACGGGTATTAAGGAGGCGATTGTGATTACATCTTGCATGCAGGACGCATGACACACAAAAACTTACCTAAAGGAGACGAATAAAATGAAGAAATCGAGTAAATTGACAGCACGGGTTCTTGCAGCGATTCTGACACTTACAATGGTTTTTAGTATGATGCCGTTTGCGGCATTTGCAGAAGCGCCTATTGCCCCGGCATCGAGTGAAACACGGCCTACGGTAGCGCCGGAAGCCCCAATAGACGCGCCGAAGGGGGCACAGACACAAGTGCCAACCCCAGCAGGCCCGCCGGCAGCAACAGAAGCGGCGCCGGTCACAGAGCCGACACCGCCGGTCACAGAGCCGACACCGCCGGTCACAGAGCCGACACCGCCGGCCACAGAGCCGACGGAACCGGTGCTACCGGTGGAAC
>JAVXRV010000168.1:0-2855 GCA_036643515.1 Ruthenibacterium sp. | reverse complement strand
GGCCAAATCTTCGGGATTGCCCCAACGTGCGGCCGGTGTTTTGGCGATGATGAACTGGTCAAACGGATGACGGCTGCCGTCCGGCTGAATTTCGCGCAAGGGCGCAGTTTGCGGTGTGGCAATGTAGCCCGGGCCGATGCCGTTGCACTGGATGTTAAATTCGCCATATTCCGACGCAATGTTTTTGGTCAGCATTTTGAGGCCGCCCTTGGCCGCCGCATACGCCGACACGGTTTCGCGGCCGAGCTCGCTCATCATCGAACAAATATTGATGATTTTGCCCTGCCCTTTTTTTATCATGGACGGAATCACTGCTTTCGCCACGATGAACGGTGCGTTCAAATCGACGTCGATGACTTGGCGAAATTCTTCCGCCGTCATGTCGCACATCGGAATGCGTTTGATGATGCCGGCGTTGTTGACGAGAATGTCGATGATGCCCACTTCTTTTTCGATGGTGGCAACCATGGCGTTGACCTGTGCTTCGTTTGTGACGTCGCACACATAGCCGTGTGCTTCAATGCCGGCTTCTTTATAGTTGGCAAGGCCTTTGTCGACAAATTCTTGCTTAATATCGTTAAATACAATGGTTGCGCCCGCGTTTGCGTATGCGTTTGCAATGGCAAAACCGATGCCGTAAGAAGCGCCGGTGACGAGTGCGATTTTACCTTCGAGGCTGAATGCGTTTTTTTCCATAGTGTTTTCCTCCATAATGTGTTTATTGGTTGATAAAATAATCGGCAAAGTCTGTGGTGCGCCGTGCGCCGAGCCGGTCAATTCCGCCATTCAAATGTTTTTTGATGAACGGTTCAACCGCGTCTGCGTCGTGCGTTTCCAGAATGTGAAACAGTTTTTCGTGTTCTTTGACAATTTCGCTGAAATTTTGCACCGCCACAATGTCGAGCATACGAAAGCGCGTATAATTGGTCTGCGATTTTTGAATGGCATGCCACAGCCCCTCCATGCCGATGGCCGTAAACCAGATGGCGTGCAACTGGCTGTCGAGCGCATAAAATTGTTCGCTCGTATATTCGCCCTCCAGCAAAACAATCTGTTTGCGGATGATATAGCGCACTTTTTCAAGCTGTGTTGGCGTATAGCTTGCCACAAAATCACGCAGCACCATACTTTCCACGGCAACGCGCATATAAATAAGCTGTTTGATTTCGTCGAAATTCAGCAGGCTTGCACTGGTGCTTTTGTAGGGAACAATCGTGACAAGCCCTGCGTTTTGCAGCCGCTGCAACACCGCGCGAATCGGCGTGCGTGACACCGAAAATCGTTTGCAAAGCTCGTTTTCAGAGAGGGTTTCGCCGGGTTTGATTTGCAGAGAAAGAATTTCTTGTTTTAAAACTTGGTACATATGTTCACTGGTATTGAGTTCTGCGTTCATATCCGCCTCCTTATGAGCTGCCAATTCCTTATATACAGAATAGCACATTGTATTCAATTTGGCTATTTGGATACAAGCAATAAAAATTACCTTCTCTTTTGTATGAATTGACATCTATTCCATAAAAATGTAGAATAGAGGAGAAGAAAACAAAAGGGGTGTCGTGATGCAAGTGTTGGTATGGGTGGTGGCCGTACTGCTGATTTTGATTTGGTTTGTGCTGCATCCGGGTCGTTATACGCGCGGACAAAAAGCCATGCTTTATGGTGTCAATCACGCGCACCGCGGCCTGCATACGCCCGACAAAAGCATCCCTGAAAACAGCCTGCTCGCCTTTCGTGCCGCCGTGGCCGCCGGATATGGCATTGAACTTGACATTCAGCTCTCGCGGGACGGCGAAGTGGTTGTGTTTCACGATGACACATTGCCGCGCGTGTGCGGCAAAGAAGGCCGTGTGGACGACTACACCTTAAAGCAACTCAAGCGATTTCATCTGTGCGGCACGGAAGAAAAAATCCCGCTGCTCACCGAAGTTTTAACGATAATTGACGGCAAAGTGCCCATGATTATTGAGCTGAAAACCGGCCCGCGCAACGACTTGCTCTGTCAAAACGCTATGGAAATTTTGCGCGACTATCACGGCGCTTACTGCATCGAAAGTTTTGACCCGCGCATTGTGCGCTGGTTTAAGAAAAACGAGCGCCGTATCCTGCGCGGGCAATTATCCGATGCGCCCGCAAGTTTTATCGACAAACCGCCGCTTTTGGCGTTTTCGCTTGGCAATTTGCTCACAAATGTGCTTGCACGGCCGCAATTTGTGGCATATGGCCCACACGAAAAGCCGTTTTTGGCGCGTTTTTCCGATATGTGCGGCGTGCTGCAAGTATGCTGGACGGTGCATCCGACAGACGACATCGCCGCCAAAGAAGCGGATAACGACGCGGTTATCTTTGAATATTATTTCCCCGAATCGCAGTATAAATAAATAAACCGCCGCATTTTTTACAGAATGCGGCGGTCTTTTTTATGACATTTCGTGCAAAATCTGCGCCATAATTTCTACGCCGCACTCAATTTGCTCGGCTGAGGGCGTGGAAAAATTCATGCGAATGTTTTGGCACGGCGCGGACGTGTCCACCAAAAAGGCATTGCCCGGCACAAGCGCCAGCTTTTTTGACAGGCATTTTTGCACAAATTCCGGCATATTGACGCCGTTTGGCAGTGTCGCCCACAAAAACATGCCGCCCTGCGGCTGATGATAGGTGATTTGCGGACATTTTGCGTCGAGCGCCGCCATCATCTGTGTTGCTTTTTTCTTGTACACACGGCAGACAGACGCGATATGCGCCTCCATATCCGTGCGCATGAGCATTTGCTCGCACACGCGCTGCGCCCACACATTGGTGTGCACGTCACTCACCTGTTTTGCAATCACAAGTTTTGCGTGTAAATCTTTTTGGCA
>JAVXRV010000167.1:0-2895 GCA_036643515.1 Ruthenibacterium sp. | reverse complement strand
CAACGCCTAAACGATACTTCTTTGGAATATCCCCAAAAAACAAACAAGTTTCTTCGCGAAATGGGTCGTCCGGACAAATGAAATTTTTGCAATGGTAACAAGTGGGCGTATAGATTGTTCCCATCAATGGGGTATCTAAATTACTGTGACATCCTTCAAACAACTTTTCAAATTCTTCCTGAGTCACTGCCAAGCCACCTCACTGTAAGTATTGTTTTTCGTATAGTGCGCATTTTTTTTGCTTTTAGTACCATGCCTGCGTATATTCGAGCGGGAGATTTTTCTTCATGATGAAATCAGAAATTTTCTGCATTGCTTTATGGGCATAGCGGCTATTTTGTGTATCCTGTTGCGCTTTTTTAAGCACATGGGCGCGATTGCTTGCGAAGCTGAACGAAATTTCGCCCAAATCCCCCATGCCTTCCGGCTGATAAGAATAAATCACTTGTTCTTTATCCGCTTTTTCCAATTTTAAAACATTCATTTCACCATCTCCTGTTCAATGGCATCTCGGCGCAGCAAGTCGAAAATTTATCGCCGCCGATTTCCCCATGCGAGGCCGAAGCCTGTGCCGCAGGCGCCGCCGACGAGATGCATGAAATTCGCCACCGAATCCTTGATAAACAGCGCGGAATACACTTCCTGTCCGAGATATAAGACGGCGACGAGAATCAGCGTCATTGGGATTTTGCCCGATTCCATGCCGGACAGCGAGGACAGCATAATCAGCATAAACACGATACCGCTGGCGCCAAGCAGTGCCGCGCCGGGGAAAAACACACATTGCAGCACGCCCGAAATCAGCGCTGTGAGGCCAACGGCTGCAAGCAGTGTGCCGCTGCCGTATTTTTCTTCCATCGGCGGGCCTACCACGAGCAGCAAAACCATATTGCCCATAAAATGTTCAAGGCCGGCGTGGCCGAGCACATGGCTGAATAGTCGCAGATAAAAAAGCGGATTGAGCATGGACGAGCGGTACACCGAAAACAAATGCGTTGTAGACCATCCGTTTGTGAGCCAACCGAGCGCGAGCGAGGCCAGCGACAAAAAGAAAAACGACAAAATCACAGGAGAATTGTATTGTAATTTTTTCATTTGCCTGCCTCCGGCGCAACAATCGCCTGCACGCGCCCCACTTGGCCATCTGTAAGCATCACTTTGATGCCGTGCGGATGTGTGGCACTGTTCGTGAGCAAACGCTGCACAATGCCGCGCGTGCGCGTTCCTGTGCGCTGGTCAGCCTTCAGCACGATGTCCACCGTCATGCCGGGCTTTAAATTGGCTCTTATTTTTCCGTCCATCAAATTCCCTCCGTATCAAACCGTCGTATAGCAATAGAATATCACAATTTTGCAGAGAATGCACGCTTTGTATTTTCGCCCGATTTCTGGTATACTGATGAAAAATAATCGCAAAGGAGATTGCACACATGACGATGCAGCAGCTGAAAATATTCATCGCGGTGGCCGAATGCGGCAAGATGAATGTCGCCGCAAAACAGCTTTTTCTCTCGCAGCCGTCCGTGAGCCAAGCGGTGCAGGAAATTGAAAAGCAGTATAATATCCGTCTGTTTGACAGGCTGAACCAAAAGTTGTATCTGACCGAAACCGGCGCCGATTTGCTTTTGGCGGCACGTCATGTGGTGGACGCATTCGATTCGCTCGATGCCACGCTGAAAAATGCCGGAACAAGCGAAAAAATTCGGCTTGGCGCCAGTGTTTCGGTCGGCACTTGTCTGCTTGCGCCGCTAGTGCAAGCTGCGGAAGAAAACGGCATGGAGCTGCGCGTGCTTGTGAATAACACGGCGCTTGTGGAGAGCCGTTTGCTCGACAGCCGGCTTGATGTGGGCATTGTGGAAGGGCGTGTGGAGAGCGCGGAGCTTGTGCAAATTCCGCTATGCGAGGACGAATTGGTGTTGCTGGTAGGGCGGCTGCATCCGCTGTATGGCGCGCAAAATGTAACGCTTGCAGAGCTCGCCGGCACGGGCTACATCGCGCGGGAGGACGGCAGTGCCACGCGCAACCAGTATGAGCAAATTTTGGCAGAAAAAGGAATTACGCTGTGCCAAAAGTGGAATTGCACCAACACAGAAGCCATCAAAAACGCGGTAGAAGCCGGAAAAGCACTTGCAATTTTATCGCGCCGCATGGTGGAGCGCGAAGTGAAAACCGGCGATTTATACGTGCTGCCGGTGCAGGGCATTCGCGCAATACGCAATATAAAATTAATATATCATCGCAATAAATACCTCTCTCCGGCGCTGCAAAATCTGATAGCACTCGCCAAAGAAACCGTGAAATAACGCTTATTTTTCATCTTTTGACAGTTTTTCCAAATGCTCTTTCAGCACAAGATTGATGTATTGCGACACCGAACGGTCGTCTTTTTCGGCAAGAATTTTGATTTGCTCGACAATGGGCCAGTCAAGCGTGATGCTGACTTTTTCTTTTAATGGACGCATGAAATCACCTCAAAAAAATCATACTATCTTTGCGTATAAAATATTGACTTATCTTGCCAAGTAGTATAAGGTAGTATTGAGGTGATGTAAGATGAAAGTGAAACGAAAAATGCGGCGCAAGCTACGGCACATTACACAGCAAATGAACCAATTGTGGAAACGTGGCGTGCGCGGGCACGATGAAAGAATGTTGGTGCTGTCGCGGCGACAAAACAACATCTTGCGCCCGCTTTATCGTAATCAACTTGCGCTGCTGCGGCAAACGCAGCGCACAGAAACAGAACAAGAATAAACGATAAATCGATAAATATATATTTTGGCGGAATGCCGATACCCGCGCACAAGCTTGCAGCGTCACCCTGTAGGGACACCATATATGGTGTCCGCGCACGGTTGCAGATGCTTTGTGCTTTTTCAACACGCGCCATACGGCG
>JAVXRV010000166.1:0-2897 GCA_036643515.1 Ruthenibacterium sp. | reverse complement strand
GAGTCATTCCCGAAAAATTCGTACCGCTCTATTTTCAAATGGGGCGACCCTGCGCAAATCAAAGCGCCGAAAGAAAGCTTATACCGCATGTTGAAAGAAACATTCGGCATGGAGGATAAAGATTTTGCGCACTACACCGAGGATCTCGGTTTTGACGAAGTGAAGTTTGATTTGCCGCAAAAATGCACCGATACACAGCTTGCGAAATTCAAACAAATCGTCGGCGACGCTTTTGTGCGCACAGACAATTATGCGCGGCTTTCTGTTGCATATGGCAAAACGATGTATGATATTTTGCGCTTGCGCCATAAAATTGCTGAAAATGTGCCGGATGCGGTGCTTTATCCCGACACCAAAGAGCAAATTGAACAAATTGTCGCATACTGCGCGGCAGAAAAAATACCGGTTTATGTCTATGGCGGCGGCTCGTCCGTCACGCGCGGCGTGGAATGCGTCAAGGGCGGCATTTCGCTCGATATGCGCTTGCGGTTCAACAAGGTCATCGCGTTCAACGAAATCGACCAAACCATTACCGTGCAGGCCGGCATGAGCGGCCCGAAACTGGAGGAAACGTTGAACAACGCCGTGCAAAATTTCGGCGCAAAACGTGCGTATACTTGCGGCCATTTTCCGCAGAGCTTTGAATATTCGTCGGTGGGCGGTTGGGTTGTCACGCGCGGTGCCGGCCAAAACAGCACGTATTACGGCTGCATCAGCGACCTTGTGCTCGCGCAGGAATATGCAACGCCTGTCGGCAATCTCAAAACAGATACCAGCCCGCGCAAAGCGGCAGGGCCTGACCTCAACCAAATTATGATGGGCAGTGAGGGTACATTCGGTGTGCTCACGCATGTGACGCTCAAGATTTTCCGCCACATGCCGGAAAACATCAAGCGCTATTCGTTCATGTTCAACGACTGGGAAACCGCCCAAAATGCCGCACGCGAAATGATGCAGTGCGAGGCCGGGCATCCGTCGGTGTTCCGCCTGTCTGATCCGGAAGAAACGCAAATTCTGCTGCGCCTATATGGTGTGGACGAAACACCGCTGATGAAATTGTTCAAACTGCGCGGTTTTGCAGAGGGCGAAATGTGCCTGTATCTCGGCTTTACCAACGGTGAAAAAGGCTTTTCGAAAAACTGCGCCAAAGCCATGCACCATGTGGCAAAGCAGTTTGGCGGCATGAGCCTGACAGGATACGTCACACGCGGATGGGAAAAAGGCCGTTTTAACGACCCGTATTTGCGCGATACCATGCAAGATTTCAGCATTGTGACCGATACTATGGAATGCACGGTCAACTGGAGCAATATGTCACGCGTGCACGCCGCAGTGCGCGAAGTGGTGAAAGCGCGGCCAAACACCATCTGCATGACGCACATGAGCCATGTCTACCCGCAGGGCGCGAATCTCTATTGGATTTTCATTACCAAAATCAGTGACCCCGAGGAATTTAAGGCATATCATGCCAGTATTCTCAGCGCCATTCAAAAATCGGGCGCGTCCATGAGCCATCATCACGGCATCGGTAAAATGTTTGCGCCGTGGCTTGAGGGCAGCCTCGGTCGCAACGAATACGATGTTTTCCGCGCGTTAAAACAGCATTTTGACCCCGACGGCATCATGAATCCGGGCGGGACGCTCGGGTTCGATTTGCCCGAACGCGATAAACAGTTTCTGCGCGACGATATCCGATAAATCACAACAAAGCGCATATTTCGTCTTGAAGAAGGCGAAATATGCGCTTTTTGTTTGCGAAAATAAAAATCAGCGCTGTGTAAAAAAATCGCTTCGTTTGCGCAATGTCGCCACGCAGTTCGTGAGTAAATCGCTGTAGGCCTGCGGCGCACCCTCACAGTAGCCGCTGTTTGCAATCAGCGCGATGCACGCGTTCACGGTCGGGGCTTGCGTGTCGTGCAAATAGCGCCGCAATGCTTCGTAATTGGACACATGATTCAAAATATACACATAGGCGTCTTTAAACGTGTTTTTGCCGTAAAAAATCGAAAATCCGCGTGCATCACGCCCTTTTGAATGGGCCGCGCCACCGGCTTTGAGCATGCCCCAGTTTTGGTTTTCGGCGGCGCGTACATTGGCGCCCCAACCGCTTTCTGCGCCCCATTGCGCGAGAATAAACGCGGCGGGCAAGCCGTGCACTTCAGCGCTTGCAGTTTTTGCAAGCGCACCGAAACAGTCTACAAACGCCTGCACTTTGTCGTTGACATCGCTGTTTTCGTTGCGACCGACAGCCGTGTCTTCCTGCACTGTGTTGCCAATGTGCACGCGATGTTCCTGTATGGATATCTTTGCCATTTTCACACACTCCTTTTGCCTATCCTATGCGGCCACCTTTCTTTTTGCGCCAAAATATGCTATGATGATACTTACAATTATGCACGAAACGAGGACATCGCCGATGAATCAAACGGAAATTTTAAAACAATATTTTGGCTATGAAACTTTCCGCGAGGGACAGGCGCTTTTGGTGGACAGCATTTTACAGGGCAAAGATGTCATTGGCATTATGCCGACAGGCGCGGGAAAATCCATCTGTTTTCAAGTGCCGGCGCTTTTGCTGCCGGGCATTACGCTCGTGATTTCGCCGCTGATTTCCTTGATGAAAGATCAAGTCACCTCGCTGTGTCAAGCAGGTGCGCCGGCGGCATATCTCAATGGTTCACTCTCGTTCGGCCAGTATCGCAAGGCGCTTGCCAATATGGCAAACGGGCAGTATAAAATCATCTATGTTGCGCCGGAGCGCCTTTTGAATGAAGAATTTTTGGAGGCCGTGCTGCGGCTGCCCATCTCGCTTTTGGCGGTGGACGAAGCGCATTGCATCTCGCAGTGGGGGCAAGATTTTCGCCCGAGCTATACGCAAATTCCGCAGTTTATCGCAC
>JAVXRV010000165.1:0-2947 GCA_036643515.1 Ruthenibacterium sp. | reverse complement strand
CCTGCCAAAATCAGCCCTGCCACACCCGGCACAAAGCTGACGCTGCCCGGTGTCTGCCGTTTTCCATGCGATAATACATCATTTTCTTGCATAAGCGGCACGCGTGCCGGCTCGGTGCTATACACCACTTTCAGCGCATTTACGTCGTGACGGCGCAGCTCATGCCGCAAAATTTTCGCCACAGGGTCAAAGCTTGTCTTATATAAATCCGTCACCACAAAACGCGTTGGGTCGAGCTTATTGCCACATCCCATCGCACAAATAATGGGCACCTGTGCCGCTTTTGCGCGAACAATCAGCTCAATTTTCGCGCTGATGGTGTCGATGGCATCCACAATATAATCGAAGCCTTCAAGTGACAATTCCGGCGCATTTTCCACGGTGTAAAACAATTTTTTCGCGTCTACCGTCGCGCGCGGATTGATGTCGAGAATGTGCGCTTTGGCCACGTCCACCTTATATTGCGCGAGCGTGCTGTGCATGGCGACAAGCTGACGGTTGCAATTGCTTTCCGACACGGTGTCGGGATCGATGAGCGTGAAATGTCCGATGCCCGCCCGCGCAAGCGCCTCCACGGCATAACTACCCACGCCACCCACGCCGAACACAGCCACATGGGCGGCGGACAATTTGTCTATTCCGTTTTGCGAAAGCAGCAGTGCGCTGCGCTCAAATTCACTCATATTTTCCTTCTTTTTTCCGCTTTTGGCAAATACTAAGCCACAGTACGCTCAATATCAGCACACCAAACAATAATAATTTTGCACCGTCCGACAAATGCGCCATCACGGCAGACACCGCGCCCCAACTTTCACCCGCCCACGCGCCAAGCGACACGAGCACAATATTCCATAAAAAGCTGCCGCAAAATGTCAGCACAAAGAACGGCAAAAGCCGCATTTCGGCCATGCCTGCGGGAATGGAAATCAGGCTGCGCACAATGGGAACACAGCGGCAATAAAACACGCACGGCCAGCCGCGCCGGTTGAACCACGCGCTCGCTTTTTGCACATCTTCCGCTTCCAGATGCAACATTTTTCCTGTTTTTCCGCCTAAGAGCGCCATCAGTTTTTGCCCGCGCAACAAGCGCCCTGCGCCGTAAAGAACCGCCGCACCCGCCATGCTACCAAATGTTGCGGCAAAAATAACACCCCACACCGTCAGTTCTGTGCAGGTTGTCAAAAATCCGCCAAAGGTTAAAATGACTTCGCTCGGTATCGGCGGAAAAATATTTTCAACCGCAATCAATCCAAAAACGCCGTAATATCCATATTTTCCCAGAACTGCAAAAATCACGTCGCGCATCTGCCACACCCCCTTGCCGATAGATATGCAAAAGGGGGCGAAAATCATGCGGATTTTAAGCGCCGATTAAGCTGAAACATTCAAGAAATGCACAGAGCGCAAGCAGACAGCCGAGCAATGCTTTCATTTTACGGTTGTCTTTTGGCAGCGATTGCCACACCAAAACACCGACGAATATCATGGAGCACGCGAAGAAAAATGCCGTGCGTGCGCCAGAAAGCCAAACAGTCGGCGAAAAACCGAGCATCGCGCGTGAGGCAAATCCCGCGCACAGTACCGTCGCACCCGCCACCGCCGCGCCGCCATGCCCGAGTGACAAATACACATCGAGCAAACAGGCGCAAAACACCGCGCAGAGCAATAAAAACGGCAGATAGCGCTTGATTTCCATGCAATTTTGCACCGTAATTGTGCCGTTTTGCGTCAGTGAATTGGCAAAAAAAGACAGTTTTGGCACAATTTTGCCAAGCGGCTTTTCCAGAATGCCAAGCATGAACACCACGCAGAGCGGAAATGCGCCGAGCGCACGGTAAAACCAATTTTGATATCGCAAAAAAACACCGCAGCACAACAGCAGGCAAAGCAGCGCAAACAACATATCTGCGTGATAAACAGACGCGGCAAGGCCGTTTGAAATGCCAAGCTCTATCCCCTGCCAAACGCTGCGCATGCCGAAATTTTGATACCATGACGCGGTTTCGCCCGCAAGGCGGCTTGCGTTGCCGGGGCAGGTGGCGGCATAGAGCAAATTCACCGCGCAAATGCCAAGGTGCGCATACAAAATCGGGTGAATTTTTTGCTTTGTTGCGATGCGCCACACAAGGTACGCAAGCAAGCAAATTATCGTTACAACAAGCAATTGTTCCATATTGGTGGCGTATAAAAGCAGCGGCAGCGTGAGAACGCACAGGGCAATGTTTGGCTTTTTTCCGCGCTGAATCGCAGCATAGGGCTGCACAGCGACCAGTGCCGCCGCAAGCGGCCATACAAATACAAGCGTGGTGCAAATCCAGCCGGCGCTCGCCATATTTTGCCATTGCAGCGTTAAAAACAAGCCGCAGAGCACCCAGTTTGCCGTCGCGTTTTTCTCTGTGCCGACAAGACGTGCCATGCAAAAAGCCACGAGTGTAAGCACAGCCGGGTTGACAATGCGCCATACAGCGGCGGGCAGTGCCTCCACGAGGCAGAGCACGGCTTCAATGAGCGTGCGCGACGACCATGTGTAATAATGCCAGATAGAAAACGACTTCAAATCGTAACTTTTCAGCATCATGGCATACATCGGGTCATCGCCTGTGCCAAGCGTAAACTGCATATGCAGCAGCAAAAACACAATAAAAAGCATGGTGAACGGCACCCATGTGCGGTTCAAACGGTCTTGCATGGTCAGCGGTTTTTTCATACAAGCACCTCCGCCGTTTGCCCTGTGTGAATGAGGGCATTGTGTCCGTTGACGCGGTACGCAAAGCAAATTTCGTATTCCTGCGGCGGCGATTCGAGAGATTTATTTCGTACAAACGCTGAAAATCCGCCAAAACTATAATTGATGCCGTCGGCAATTTCCTCTGTGGCATCTGTGCGCAACACCATCTCTGTCGGCAGACACAGATAGCTTTCGCTCGCCGCGTGATAGAGCACCACG
>JAVXRV010000164.1:2172-2988 GCA_036643515.1 Ruthenibacterium sp. | reverse complement strand
ATTTTGATGAGTGTTTCCACCGGATAGAATGCTTTGCTTGTTGCCGGATACAAATGGATGATGATATCGATGTCTGCACCTTCTGCAACGTCCTTTACGTATTCAAACGGCGCATCCGGATTCATGCCGAAACGAAGCCACATATGGGGCGGCATCAGCAGGATACCATCGGCACCGGCGGCTTTTGCTTCCGCTGCCATCTCAATGGATTCTGCTGTGTTTTCGCAGTTGATGCCGGAAATGATTGTCATGACATCGCCGCACACTTCGCTGCAAATTTCAACAACTCTTTTGCGCTCGGCACGCGTCAATCCCGTGATTTCTCCGGTGTGTCCGTTGCAAACAATTCCTTCGATTCCTTTTCCGTAAAAGCTTTTCAGCCAGCGCAGATACGCACGAAATTCCGGTTCGTTGATAGAGTAGTCGTCATTCAAAGGCACTGACACTGCCGGAAAAATAGTTTTGAAGTTCTTTACTTTAGCCATAATTATTTTCTCCATTTCATTATAAAACATTTTTTAAATTATTTCACGAGCATCATTCGGTGACATCCATAATTGCATTGCTTCTACTTTGCCATCGCGCGCTGTCATTTCGAATCATTTATGCAATCGTTTGTATGTCTTTATCTAGGTTATATCACACTGGAAATTTGAAAGCAAGCAATTCATTGCCATCTGCAATTTTTTGCATATGACCTGCAATTCCTTGCATATTGTCTATAATTGTTTCTGTATTTCATATAGTTTTTTGTTTTAGAGCTTCTATTCTGTGCATATTTGCAATTTGCATTTTGAAGAAAGATCTTATTCATGT
>JAVXRV010000164.1:0-2162 GCA_036643515.1 Ruthenibacterium sp. | reverse complement strand
GCTTGATTTTTTGCATACATCCTATTATACTAAGATAAATGCAAACGTTTGCATATATTGAAAGGATGTGAAAATCAAGATGGCCACTTTAAAAGATGTTGCACGGTTGGCGTGTGTTGATGTCAGCACCGTGTCACGCGCGTTAAACAATACTTCTTATGTGCATCCCGATACAAAAGTGCGTATCTTTGCTGCGGTGAAGGAACTGAGTTATCAGCCCAATGTACTTGCGCAAGGGTTGCGACAGGGAAAGCGTCACACCATCGGGTTTGTCGTGCCACGGCTCTATCTGACGGTATTTGCAGACATTGCGCAAAGTGTCGAACTGGAAGCGCGCAAACGCGGCTATGCTACGTTGATTTGTCATACGGAAGATGACGCAGCCATTGAAAAGCAATGTTTAAATCGCATTCGCAACGGATTTGTGGACGGCATTATCATTGCCGGAACCGGACACAACGGGCATCTGCTGCGTGATATTCATTCCAGCGGTATGGCGGTGCTGCAAATTGTTCGAAAGCAAGAAGCCAGTATCAGCAGCGTCATTGCAGATTACGATGCCTGTGGTTATGACACGGTGAAATATTTGGTATCAAAAGGCTGTCGTGAAATTGGGCTCATCAATGGCTCCACCGATTTAGCACCTTATCGCGAACGATATAATGGATATCACCGTGCCATGGAAGAAGCGGGTCTGCCTGAAACAATTGCTGTTTCTACGGAGCCATCTAACAGTTTTCAATACGGATATCAGTGCGCGGAAGAACTTTTAGATCAAAATCCGGAATTGGACGCCATCATGGCCGCCGTAGACATTCAAGGCATGGCCGTTATGCGGGCTTTGAAAAAACGCGGCATTCGTGTTCCCGAGCAAATTCGTCTGGTCAGTTTAACGGGTCACTCCGTCGGCGAACTTTTGGAAACATCCATGACCTCGCTAGAAATTCCGGCTGCCGAGATGGGTGAAAAAGCAACGCAGATGCTGATTGGAGAAATAGAAACGGCATCTGATGCCAAACCGAGTATTCAGCATCTTGTGTTTTCCGCTTCCTTAGTGGAACGAGAAAGCAGCTGAAACGGAATCAACAGAGGAATGCAGAAAGGAGGGTTTGCACTAGAGGTTGCGCGAATCATCCGCGAAGCTGCCGCAATATGGGCAGATAAAAATACGACTTACTGATTTTAGATGTATCTTTGCCGGATGATTCCGGCTTTGAGATATGCGAAAAAGTACGCCAAGTTTCTAAAGTGCCAATCATTTTTTTAACGGCCTCAGATGAAGAAACGAGCGTTGTCATGGGGCTTGACATCGGCGGCGATGACTATATCACAAAGCCGTTTAAGCTGGGCATTTTGATATCAAGAATGAACGCTTTGCTCCGCCGTGCAAAAGATTTTAACACAGCGGACGCGGAAGTCTTTGATGGTGCTTTTTTCACATATAAAAGCAATCTCTACATCCCTACCGAAGTGAAAACGGAAAACGAACTGTTTCGCGGTGGAAATGCTAAGTTGAAAATGGTATAATATTAAATAATATATTGTTGCCACACAAAATTTTGCGAAAAAATGGTAATGGTTTTTTGTACCGGCGAATGCAATTGACACAACCTGTACCGGAGGTGCATTATTAAAAACATACTGATTATTGAGGATGACAAGGCACTCTCAAATGGCATTGTCCTTGCGCTACAAAGTGCAGAGCTCGTCATAACGCAGTGCTTTGACCTTGCCGCGGCAAGAGAAAAAACGGCGGCACAGGCTTTTGATTTGATGCTTCTTGACATCAATCTGCCGGACGGAAATGGTCTGGATTTTATGAAAGAGCTGCGCAAAACGCAGAAAGCACCTGTTATTTTGCTCACCGCCAACGACTTGGAATCGGACATTGTGGCGGGGCTTGAACTGGGCGCGGATGACTATATTACAAAACCGTTCAGCCTTGCCGTACTGCGGGCAAGAGTGCATACCCAGCTCCGCAAGCAGGCTGGGGTTGAAAATTATATGCAAGGCGGGTTTTGCTTTCATTTTGACCGCATGGAATTTTTCAAGGACGGCAAGCCGGTGGATCTGAGCAAGACCGAGCAGCGACTTTTGAAGCTTTTGGTAGACAATAAGGGGAGCACCCTGCGGCGTGCCACCTTGGTGGACCGCATCTGGAC
>JAVXRV010000163.1:0-3003 GCA_036643515.1 Ruthenibacterium sp. | reverse complement strand
CAAAAAATCTGCCATTGATTCGCGCCGTCCACCGCCGCCGCCTCATACAGCGCCGCCGCAATGCCGTCCAGGCCGGCAAGCCATAAAATCATGTCATAGCCGCTGTTTTTCCATAAATAAGTTGCGATTAACACCCAAAAAGCCGCGTCCGTGCCCATAAAATCAATGGGCGCCGCGCCGCATGTCACAAGCAGGCCGTTCAAAATCCCTTGCGTGCCAAACAGTGCTTTCCACAGCAGCACGATGCTCGCAACCGGCACGGCCATCGGCAAAAGATAGCTTGTTTGAAACACGCGACCGCCCGCGCCCGCACGGCGCACAAGCAGCGCAAGCACAAGGCTTGCAAGCAGCAAAAGCGGCACACAAATGCTCAAAAACCGCACGGTGTTGGCGGCCGCAAGCTGAAATGCCGCGTTTTGCACCACCGCCGCATAATTGGCAAATCCCACGCTTTTTTGGCCGAGCGTATCGGTAAAACTGCGGCGCACGGTTTCGGCAAACGGCGCAAGCACAAACACGCACACGCCCAAAAAACTCGGCAGCAAGAAAAAGGCCGCCGCCCCTGTGTCTGTGCGGCGGCCTTGATGCTGTGTTTTTTGGCTTTTTTTATTGCCGTTCGGCAAGATAAATGGCGAGGTCATTTTGTACACCTTTCACGGCTTCATCGAGCGTTTCCGTTCCTTTGCAAAGCTTTTCCGCATGGACGGAAATTTTGTCAAACACAATGCTGTCCATCAGCACCGGTGTTTTCAGCGTTTGCAGCAATGCCGCAATATCACCCTTGTACGCAGATTTTTCATTGCCCGCGTTGCGCACAAGCATTTTGTCGAGGCTGCTTTGGCGCACGGGCATGCCGTCCTCGGCATAGGCATCCTGCACACTTTCCGAAAGCATCGTGCGCACAAAATCAAGCGCTTCGGCTTGCTTTTGGCTTGCGGCGCTCACGGCAAGCAGCGTGTTTGGCAGATAAGCACCCTCCGAAAGGCCGGGACGCAGCACAAGATTGCAGGGCAAAAACGCTTTGCTTTTTTCGTCGTAGCGGGCGATGTTTTCGGTCAGCGCGGTAGTTTGCATAAGGCTGTAGCCGTACTTTGCGTGGCCTGTTTGCGAAAATTCAACGCCGCCGTCCTCCATCACGACCGAGTCACGCGTATTGCTACCCATGCCAATACCGTTCGGCGTTTGGTCTGCACGATAATTGCCAAGGTCGCTGTGGTCACAAACTGCTTTGAAAAACGTGAATATTTTACGCAAATTTTCTTCGTTGACGGCATTGTTTTCCAAAATAGCGGGCGCGGACGTTTCCATCAGAAAGGTCAACAAATCCGTGCTGCGCAAAAAAGAGAGGGCATAGCGGTCTTTTTCGGCAAGGGCATCATAATAGCCGTTGTCCTCACCATTGATGTCGGGGCGCGGCGCGGCGGCAAGCACCGCTTTTTGCAGCGCGTCAAGCGTCGTCAAATCTTCCACCGTTCCGGCATCGCCAAACAGCACCGGCACGCTGAAACGCGCGGGCATCACATATGTGGCCGCGTCTTTGGTAAACGGTGCGGCAACATTTTGCACAAAAGCCGCGCGGTCAAGCGCAGGGGTTAAATCGCTCAACATACCTTTTTGAATATAGGGCGTGTAGTCGAAATCGTCGAGCAGCAGCACGTCCGGCCCTGTGCCCGCAAGCAGCTCGGTGTTCAGCGTGCGCAATGCGTCCTCAACGGTCATGGCATCGGCACTGCCGGTTCGAATTGGCGCATAATTGACCGCAACATCGGGATGTTCTTTGCTGTATGCCACAATTGCGCTGCGCACGGTGGCGCTGTCGCGCAAGCTCCACACACGGATGCCGTCTGTGCTTTGCGCGGGCAAGGTGGTGTCAAAATGATAGCGATACAATTTTGTTGTGCCGTCCGAGCTGCCATTTTCGTTTTGTGTGATGGTGTTGAAAGTCGCTAAAAAGTCGCCGCTTTGGGTGCGGCACAGGCGGCTCACATAATTGTCGGGCAGTGCAAACGCAAACGTTGCGCCGTCTAAAATATTTTCCACAAGTGTGCCGCCGCTGACAATGCGAAAAACGCCTTCCTCGGAGGCAAAATAATAGTTGCCGTCCGCGTCGGTTGCACCGGCAGTGCCATGTTGAGAATTGGTGGCATTGGGCAGCAGCTCTTTGTTGCTGCCGTCCGGCTGCAAGGCGCATAAAGTGCGGCCTGTCTGCGTAAACATCATGTGCAACAGCTGTTTGCCGTCGGACGCAGTGCCAAACATTGCCCCGCTCACCCCGCTGAAATTGTCGTTTGCAAGGTTGACGGCGGCAACTTCTTCTTGGGTCGAAAGGCGGATAAGCGCTTCTTTCGGCTCCGTCATTTTGCCGTTTGCGTCCATGTCTTGTGCGCGGGTGATGTAGATGAGGTCGTGATTGATAAAATAATACTGGCCGATGCGATACTCCGGCGCAAAACCGGCAATCGCAAGTTCTTCGGGTTCACCGCCTGCTTTCACAAGCCAAAATTTGCAGCTGTCCTCGGTATACGTGGCAAATATGCACGTGCCATCCGGCGCAGTTTCAACATTGCCGATAGCGCCGTCCAATGTTTCGTTCCAGTGGATGGCTTCTTCCTGCCACGATGCACCGTCGTCTTTCGATATAAATTTGTGCAGTTTTGTGGTATATTCGCTTTTGTCTGTGCCGATAAGCTCTGTGCCAAAGCACCATAGAGTGCCGTCTGCCATTTGCACCGGTGTGCTGAAATTACGGCAAGGCAAGGGGGTGACGTCTGTTTCTGTCCAGCGGCCCATCGCGGGCGTGGCGGTTTTGATGGCGGCTGCGCC
This sequence comes from Ruthenibacterium sp., assembly GCA_036643515.1. Classification (GTDB taxonomy): domain Bacteria; phylum Bacillota; class Clostridia; order Oscillospirales; family Ruminococcaceae; genus Ruthenibacterium. Next base: position 180 of record JAVXRV010000163.1, on the reverse strand, counting down.
GCTGCTTTGCGTTTGGCTGAGCGATGCGCCGCCGTTTGTGCCGCAAGCGGCAAGAGAAAGCGCCAGTGCGGCGCAGAGAAGTAAGCTTAAAAATCGTTTCATGTGAAAAGAATCCTTTCTGTTTCAGACTGCACATTCATCATACCAGACGAACCTTAAAAAAGCCTGTAAGCAATTCGT
>JAVXRV010000162.1:0-3017 GCA_036643515.1 Ruthenibacterium sp. | reverse complement strand
CGTCTGCTCAATCAGCTTTAAAAACACAAGCGTTTTGCCGCTCGACGTAATGCCATGCAGCAAAGCCGCCGCCGGTTTTCGTGCTGTGAGCAGTGCGGAGAGCTCTGTAAAGGCTTTTTGCTGTACAGGCGAAAGCGTGATGGATTCCGTGGCATTTTCATAGCGATTGTAGAGTAAAAGCGTCCTGTCTTTTTGCGTGCAAACCAGTGCGCCTTTTTTGCAAAGGCCGTCTAATACGGCTTTCGACACGTCTTTTTCTGCCAAAGCGCTCTGTGACAATTCCCCTGCAGCGAGCAAATTCCACGCAAGCGTCTGTTTTGCCGTCAGCTTTTTCGGCATCACACCTTGCACATAAAAATTTTCGGTGTGACGCACAATTTGCTTTTGCAAATGCGGCGTTGTGCCGGTATTGTCGGCTTTATACTGTGCGCCGTACGGAATGATTGCCTTGACTGCTTCGTAATACGTGCAAAATGTGTGCTCTTTCAAATAGTACACAAGCTGCAAAAGTTCCGGCGTAAGCTGTGCTTTTTCCGGCGCAACATCGTAAATTTCTTTGAGTGCGTGCTGTGTGTCGGCGCCGTCGTCGATGCCAAGCACCACGCCCATGCGCGCTTTTACACTTTTAAAGCCAAAGGGCACAAGCACCATGCTGCCGATAAAAATGCGCGTTTCAAGGTGCGCCGGCACGCTGTATGAATACAGTTTATCGAAGTGAAAGGTCGCGCTGTTGACCGCGATTTGTGCTGTAATGGCCATGCGCATTTCACTTCCTTTTTCATCTATTGTTTTGCTTGCCGTTCTTTCAAAATAGCATAAATCCGCGCGGCACACGCGTCCACTTCGTCATTGATGACCTTCGCGTCATATTGCGGTGCAAGCTGCATTTCTTCTTTGGCGCGCTGCAACCGTCCCTCAATGCATGCGGCGGTTTCTGTGCCGCGCCCTTTTAAGCGTGCTTCGAGTTCTTCACTACTGGGCGGGTAAATGAAAATCGTCGTACAGTCGGGATAAATCCTTTTAATATTGGCAGCGCCCTGCACTTCAATCACAAGCACTACGGTGATTTTGTTTTCAATGCGTTTGTCAACCTCGGATTTCGGCGTGCCATAGTAGTTTCCGCAATAATTTGTATATTCAAGCATTTCATGGCGCTGTATTTTTTGCTCAAACGCTTCTTGCGTCAAATAATAATAGTTCACGCCCTCGGTTTCGCCTGTGCGTTTGGCGCGTGTGGTGGCGGAAATTGAAATTTCAATCTCCGGATGCAGTGCCATCAGCCGCGCAATCACCGTGTCTTTTCCCGCGCCGGATGGGCCGGAAACCACCAGTAAGTATTTTTCTTTGCTGTCATGATTCGTCATCAATCTCTGCGTCCTCCTCATCCTCTGCCGTATCCGTCAAGCGGTTTGCCACTGTTTCGGGTTGCACGGCCGATAAAATTACATGGTCCGAATCCGTAATCAAAACCGCGCGTGTGCGGCGGCCGTACGTTGCGTCAATCAGCACGCCTTTGTCGCGTGCCTCTTGGATAATCCGCTTGATGGGCGCAGATTCCGGGCTGACAATCGCAATCAAGCGGCTGGCGCTCACCATATTGCCAAATCCGATGTTAATCAGTTTCATGGAATTTCCTCGCTACTCTATATTTTGGATTTGTTCGCGTATTTTTTCTATTTCCGCTTTCATGTCCACCACCATGCGGGTAATGCTGATTTCGTTGCATTTGCTGCCGATTGTGTTCACTTCGCGGTTGAGTTCCTGCGTTAAAAAGTCGAGTTTGCGGCCGACCGGCTCATTTTTTTCAAGAATATCACGATACTGTTTGATATGGCTTTGCAAACGCACGGTTTCCTCGTCCACAGCGGTTTTATCGGCAAAAATGGCGGCTTCTGTCAAAATACGGCTTTCGTCAATCTGCGTGTCGCTCAAAATCACCTGCAATTTCGCCGTCATTTTTTCGGTATATTTTTGCACACGCATTTCGCTTGTCTGTTCAATTTCGGCCACTGCCGTTTCCAAAAAAGCAAGGCGCGATGTGATATCTGCTTTTAGTTTTTCGCCTTCCACCGCACGCATCGCAACAAAATTTTCTGCCGCCTGCGTCGCCACAGTTTTAATTTCCTGCCAAAGTTCGTCCTCATCTTGCTCTGTTTTTTGCATCGTAATCACATCGGGAAAATGCGCAAGACCGCTTGCGGTGATGTCGTTTTTGATGTGCAGCGTTTCGCTGAGTGCGGCAAGCGCTGCAAAATAGCTTTTTGCCACTTCCATATTCACTGCCACCGTGCCATCGCCCGCGCCGATGCTTTGTATGGTAAGCCCAAGCTCCACTTTGCCGCGCGAGATGGTTTCGTTGAGCAACTTTTTCAGTTTGTCGTCTAAAAACGCAACGCTGCGCGGCATGCGTGAAGTATATTCGAAATAGCGCGAATTGACACTCTTGATTTCTACGGTGATATCGCGTGCGCCGAGCACCTGCTCTGCGCGGCCGTATCCTGTCATACTGCGTACCATATTCTGCCCACTTTCCTTTTGATAATAGATATTCTTATTTTACACTTTTTTTGTCTTTTTTGCAACTATCCGCACAGAATAACCGCGTTTTCTGTGCACAAAAAAAGGCAGCCTGTGCAATGCACAAGCTGTCTTTTGCTGTTTTTTTATACGGGATGCGATTTGTTGACAAAATCGGCATGGTCGCCATCAACGCCCTGCTGTTTGTTGTTGCGTTTTTCGAAAAATTTCGGCGCAACCTGCGGGAACATTGCATAGGTCAAAGTATCTTCTTCCTGTTGGCAATATTTCGCGGCTTCTGCTTTCATTTTCGCAACTTCCGGCTCTAGCAAGTCGGCCGGGCGGCAGGTGATGGGTTCTTCATCGCCCAAAATCTGTTTTGTAAATTCAGCACTGATGGGTGCCGGCGTTTTACCGTAATCACCATGCACGAGGCCTTTAAATTCTTTGGTCACCATCTTATAACGCTCGCCCATGATGACATTGAACACGGCCTGTGT
>JAVXRV010000161.1:0-3101 GCA_036643515.1 Ruthenibacterium sp. | reverse complement strand
GATGCCGTTTTCATAATGCTGATGACTGAAATTTTTCAGGCGAGCGCAGGGAAATTCGCCGCATTCATAACAGCGTGTGATTGTGTGCTGTGCGGCACATTCGCGAAATCCATTGCCGCAAACAGCACAGTGCGGCGTGAGCTTGTCGGACAAACATCCATGACAACGCTCCGGATAACACGGACACGTTCCGCAAAACAGTCCGCAAATAGCGGCAGTTTGTTGATTTGGTTTCATTCCTAATATCCTCCGTTTTTTATTTTAGTTTATCACGCTTGCATGCCGCACTCGATGACCGTGCGGTTTGCTTTCAGTGTTTTATTTCGGAAAATGGGCTTGCGTCTATCGTAACCGCCGCCACTTTCACAAAAAAAGCAGCATTTGCCCGTGAAACGCTTTTTGGTAATTCTCGTTTAAAAGTAGCAAAAAGAGGGGCTTTTTTTCTGTTGCAAGAAAAGCTCCTCTTTTTGTGTTTCTATGTTTTGACAAAGGGGGATTCACTTAAATCTCAATCGTAAGGTAGTTCATGTTCAGTATATTGGCGTAATCCATCTTCTTTGCCATACCGATAATCATACGAATGCCGATATTTTTGATGATATCATCCGAGATCATGTCCGCTCGATCCTTGGGGTTAAAGGCTTTACAGTTATCTCTTATCCTGATAATTGCCTTGTCTTCCTTGATTACAATTTTCAAATCCACGAATTGCTCTTTTTTGTTTTTAACACCATGCTCGAAGATATCATTGACCATTTCCTCTATTGTAAGAGCCGTAATATAGCACTGGCGTGCGGATAGCTGATGTTTCTGGCAAAAAACCGCGGCATCTTGGGAAAGACCCTGAACGTCCTCTTTGCGATAGGCCGTCTTATCCATCTTATATTCGTCGCCTACATCAAAGTCCTTTTTCATAAACAAAAATTCTTCTATGGTTCTTGGAAAATGCTTGTACTGTACAGTGGCCATCACAAGAATGAAAACAATATAGGCCACTTCACTCAGCGGGTATGCAATCCACAGGCCGATGGTTCCAAAACAGCGAACCAATACAAATGCCAAAATAACCAAAAATGCCAGTTCTCCCACAAAGGAAGAATAATAGGAAAGCTTTTTGTTGGTGGCACCTTGGAAGTAATAACTATAAAACATCTTGAGCGCTATAAGCGGCAAACCGATAACAAATAAGCGCAGCGCCATTATTGCATCCGCTGTATAATTCCCGCCGCCGAAAATAGAGACAATATTGGGCGCAAAGATAAACACGAGAATGGCAATCAGAAGGCATGGCCCAAAAGAAATCTTCACGACAGATTTAAACAACTGGTATAAACCGCGTCTATCCTCCTCGCCGTATAAAACGCCTGTTAAAGCTAATGTAGTGGTGCCTATGGCCATGGCAATACAAATGAGAGCCGCTTTTATATTGTTTTGTACCAGTGAATGTGCAATAAGCGCAGAGGTGCTCACATATGCCACAAAAATCATATTTAATAAGTAGGCGCGAAACATTGCAAACATTCTTTGGAAAGCAGAAGGCGTGCCGGCCTGTGAAAGCACAGGCAGCAGATTTAATTTGACGCGCTTGAGCTGAATTCTAAAATATTTGTTTTTTCTGAAATGCCCCAGCAAAATAGCAAAGGAAAACAGGTATCCCACCGAAGTTGCAAGAGCCATGCCGAGCATGCCGCCTTTAAACAGAAATACGTTCAGCAAATCACCCGCAAGATTTACTGTCAGCATCACATTTATGGCAACTGAAATTCGTTTTTTATCTCCGTCCAGAGCTACAATGGGAATTAAAAATATGGTTCCCATTGTTACAGGCAGCCCTATAGCAAGCCCCTTCAAATAGTCGGACGTAATAGGCAAAATATTCACCGTATCTTTTCCGGCGCCTAAAAAAAATGCGATTGGCGTTGAAAATGTCGCGACAATGATTGCCCCCACAACACCAATCACGGCAAGAATAACAGCTGCGGTGGAAAATAGCTGATTTGCCTCTTCAGACTTTGCCCGCGCAATTCTTTGTGCGCAGCCTACCTGCATGCCTGTTGCAAAAAAACGTGCAATCATCGTTTGAATGTTCAGGTATGGGGTCACTAAGCCATGCGCCGCAATCGCATATTCGTTTAAATTTCTTGCAATAATGATGCCATCGAGCATAGTCGACAAAGAACCGGCCAGCTCAGCCATAATCATCACAAACAGGGTGCGCCAAAAAATAGTTGCAATAATATTATCCTTCTCATATACCCGATTCATAAATCCACCCGCAGATTCTTTCCTATCAACAAATTTATATTGAATAATCTCTATCGATATCGAAAAAACAATCTTTTATTTGATTGTACCATTCCGGTAGGCAATTAGCAAGAGACGAAAGCAAGGCGGCGAACAATGCCACGGGCATTCGTCAAGAGTGCCCATTGATGTAAAGTTGTTTAAACTTTCATTGGTATATTTTTTGCGGTAGGATAAAAAATGTCTAAAACTGCAAGTCGATTTATTTCTTACTGTTTTGGAAGTTTGATAAAAATATTGTTCATGTTTACACTGTAATTGTACTCATGTTCGCTTGCTAAGGCATTTACAAGTTTCATGCCGAGTAGGTCTATGTTTTCAAGGGAGTTACCGGAAGGAGTGCGTTCGAATGGATTAAAACGAATATTGTTATCACGGATTCGGAGTGTTAGATAATCTTCTTTGACAAGGATTCGCACATCTAAAGAATGATCTTTATCGTTCTTGCTGTTGCTTGATAAGATGAGTAGCATTTCTTCTGTACAAAGTGTGACGTTACGTATGGATTTTTTAGAAACGCCGCGACTGTGGCAAAAGTTTTCAATGTTTTCAACAGCGGATGGATACCCTTCGCCATCATATTTTAAGGAGAAAGCAAGTCGGTCTTCCTTTTTTCCACCAAAATCCTTCGGTAGCAACATCCAATTTTCCATAGACCAAAGTTTTCGCTTTTTTAGGTAGATGAAGAGCATTAAAAGGAGCAACACCAGAATAGCGCCCAGTGCATAAGCAGCAAATACGCCGGCTATCCCAAAGCGAGTAGAAAGCAACCAAGCGATTAAGGGTGCAAAAACAAT
>JAVXRV010000160.1:0-3128 GCA_036643515.1 Ruthenibacterium sp. | reverse complement strand
CGGCACAGAAAAGCCGATGGATGTGTTCAACGGCTGGCAAGATTACGTGGCACGCTTAACTGACAACTGGCACAAAACAATCACACCGCAAGACACGGTGGTGCTTGCGGGTGACACGTCTTGGGCGATGAAATTGCCCGAATGCACGGCAGATTTTACATTTTTACAAAATTTACCGGGGCGAAAAATTTTACTCAAAGGCAACCACGATTATTGGTGGACGACGCTCACCAAAATGAATGCGTATCTTGCGGCGCAAAACTTCACTTCGCTGTCGTTTTTGTTCAACAACAGTATACTGGTAGACGATTTGGCGCTGTGCGGTACGCGAAGCTGGTTTTATGATATCGGACAGGCGCAGGATGAAAAAATCATGAATCGCGAAAAGGGACGTTTGATTGCGTCATTACAAGCGGCAGGGGAACACGAAAAAATTGTGTTTTTACATTACCCGCCGCTTTCGGCCAATGCGCAAGCAGACGAAATTGTGTCAATTCTGCACGAATATGGCGTAAAACGCTGTTATTACGGGCACTTGCACGGCGGTTCGATTCCGTATGCCATGCAAGGAACGGTCGATGGCATTGCATACAAACTCATCAGTGCGGACGCATTGCAATTCAATCCGCTGAAAATCTGTTAAAAAATTAAAAGATTGTTGTGGAAAAATTCACAAAAGCATGATATAATCAAATGTATCTGGCTATATCTCATAACTTGGAGGAAAGATAATGAATCTCGTAAAAAGCGAAAAACTTGAAAACAACACCCATGAGCTGCAATTCTCGATTGGCGCAGAGGCGTTCAACGAAGCGATTGCCAAAGCATTCAAACGCGAAGCAGGCAAATACAACATTCCCGGTTTTCGTAAAGGAAAAGCGCCGCGCCACACCATTGAAAAAATGTACGGTGCCGATGTATTCCATTATGATGCCATTAACGATTTATTTCCCGATGCATACGAAGCCGCAGTTGCTGAGGCGAAAATTGAGCCGGTAGACCGTCCTGAAGTAGACGTTGTTTCCGCAAGCACCGATGACGGTGTGGTGCTCAAAGCAACAGTTATTGTCAAACCCGAAGTAAAACTTGGCCAATACAAAGGTTTAAAAGCAACAAAAACAGTCAACACTGTGGATGAAGCCGCTGTGGATGCTGAAATTGAACGCATGCGCGACCGCAATGCACGCATGATTACATGCGAAGGCAAAGCCGAAAACGGCGACATCACAGACATCGATTTCGACGGCTCTGTGGACGGCGTTCCGTTTGAGGGCGGCAAAGCAGAGCATTTTTCGTTGACGCTCGGCTCCGGCCAGTTTATCCCCGGCTTTGAAGAACAGGTCATCGGCCATGCCGCGGGCGAAACTTTTGATGTCAACGTGAAATTTCCGGCAGATTATCAAGCGGCAGACCTCGCCGACAAAGATGCCGTGTTCAAGGTGACAATTCATGAAATCAAAGCAAAAGAACTGCCGGCACTCGATGATGAATTTGCGAAAGACGTATCCGAATACGATACACTTGACGCGCTGAAAGACAGCATTCGCAAAGGCATGGCAGAGCAGGCCGAAAAAGAATCAGAACTCGCCGTTGAAAACGAACTGGTTGACCAGATTGTAAACGGCATGGAAGCAGATGTTCCGCAGGTGATGACAGAGAGCCGCATCGACGAAATGGTGCGCGATTTTGAGTATCGTTTGCAGCAACAGGGTTTGCGTCTGGAAGAATATTTGAAGTATATGGGCGGCGACATGGCAAAATTCCGCGACGGCTTCAAAGAACAGGCCGAAAAGCAGGTTAAAATTCGTTTGGCACTTGAGGCCGTTGCACTTTCCGAGAAAATCGAAGCAACGGAAGACGATTTCAATGCCGAAATCGCCCGCATTGCCGAAGCATACAAGATGGAAGTTGAAAAAGTGAAAGAGCTTGTTCCGGAGCTTGAAGTGAAAAAAGATCTTGCCGTGAACAAAGCCATCGACTTTATCAAAACAAATGCAACCGTCGTTTGCGAAGAAGCAAAAAAAGCAGACAAAGCTGCAGAATAATTTAGAATAACCGTATGACCGATACGCCTTTTCGCGTATCGGTCATCTGTTACATTTTATAGTGGAGGTACTTTTTATGAGTTTAGTTCCATACGTTATTGAACAGTCCGCGCGTGGAGAGCGTTCCTATGACATTTTTTCTCGTTTGCTGAATGACCGCATCGTCATGCTGTCTGATGAAGTGAATGACGCAACCGCCAGTATTGTGGTTGCGCAGTTGCTGTATTTAGAGGGACAGGATCACGACAAAGATATCAGCCTGTATATCAATAGTCCGGGCGGCTCTATCACCTCCGGCTTTGCGATTTATGACACCATGCAGTATATCAAATGTGACGTGTCCACCATCTGCATCGGCCTTGCCGCGTCGATGGGTTCGTTTTTACTGACGGCCGGCGCAAAAGGCAAACGCTTTGCGTTGCCCAACAGCGAAATCATGATTCATCAGCCGCTTTTGAGCGGTTTGCAGGGTCAGGCGACGGACATCAAAATTCATGCGGAGCATATTGTGCGCACGCGCAGCCGCTTGAACCAGATTTTATCCGATCGCACCGGCCAATCGCTTGCCACCATTGAAGCAGACACCGAACGTGACAACTTTATGACGGCAGACGAGGCCGCCGCATACGGCCTTATTGATTCCGTCATTTCAAAACGATAAGCATTGCGCAAAGTTCAAATGATCCAGTGTGCATCGGCACAGAGAGGTTTAGAGGTTTTTTATGGCAAATCAAAACAAAGACAAAAATTTAATCTGTAATTTCTGCGGCAAACATCAAGACGAAGTAGACCGCATGATTATTGGCCCCGGCGTCAACATTTGCAACGAGTGTATCACGCTATGTCATTCGTTGCTCGACGAAGAAGGCAAACCGGACGTTGCACCGCAGACACAGCGCCGTACTAAGCAGCCGGCGCGCAATAGCGCACAGCCGAGCATCAATATTCTGACACCCGCTGAAATTAAAACAGGGCTTGATCAGTATGTCATCGGCCAAGACGAAGCGAAAACCGTTCTCAGCGTGTCGGTATATAACCATTACAAACGTATTTTGAGCACGACAAACAGCGAAATCGAGCTAC
>JAVXRV010000159.1:0-3209 GCA_036643515.1 Ruthenibacterium sp. | reverse complement strand
CACAAAAACAATAGCGGGTCGTTTGTTACATCTTACACAAAGCATCGTTTCTTCTCCTTATATAAATGGATTGTACTGTGAAAACGCAGCATAGAAAAAGCTGCCGGAAAGGGTTTGCTCGTTGATGAGCGGCAAGCTGCTGCCCGTAATGGCGATCACCGCCCACACAAGGCACAGCGCGAGCAAAATATTGATGCCGCCCGCAAGCACGCCCACAAAAGCGCCGAGCGTGCGATTCACGCCGCCCACAATGGGGATATGATTGATATTCGTGAGTGTCGCCACCAAAAAGGCAAGCACCAGTTTGCACACGGCATACGTCACAAAAAACACCACCACCGTAATAATTGGCACAATCAGCGGTGCAATCACCTGTTCTACAATTTGCTGTGCGATGTCCGGTGCGCCCGAATTGAGCACACCACCGACAGAATCGGTCAATCTTTCCACCAAACTGTCCGGCAAAAACTTCGCAAATCCGTTCATAAATTGGTTGAAATTGAACGTTCCCTGTTCCTGAATGGTTTTGGCCGTGCTTTCAATGAGGCCGGACTTGAAAAAGTTTTCAAACACATTCGGGCTGAATTTTCCCGACAGAATCCATGCGACAGACAGCGCCGCCAAATTGCCCACAAGGTCAAGCAGCCCCGCCACAAGCCCTTTGCCACGATACTGAAATATCGTGACAACGAGTAATATCAGCAATACGACATCAAACCACAGTGCCGGATGCAAGGTAAAAAAATCCATACGCAAGAGTCCTTTCAGTTTTCCGCAATGCTTGCCGCCGGTTTAGGCGGCGGCGTAAATTCACGTGCGCCAAGCGGTGTAATCAGCAATAGTTTTCCCGCCGGCACGAGTGCAAGCGGCTTTTCTTCCAATAAAGTTTCGCCGCAAAACGTGCCGTCCAGTGCATACGTAAACACACTGTCACTTGTCAAAACATACGCACCCATGCGGTTTGCGCTCACAACGTTGGCACGCATGCCCACCGTTGCCGCGCCAATTTCGGCAAGCGTATCGTCCAGCATCACAACACTCGTGAGTGTCGTATGCAGCGGCGACGCAAACAAAAGCACCGTATTTTTTCCGGCATCAAGGCTTGCGCTTTGCAGCGTCCGCATACCATACGGATAGGCCGCCGTCTGCGTACCGTCCGTCGTGTCATATGTGGCCGCAAAGGTATCAAACACCACCAAAAGCGAATCTTGCGTCAGATATTTCATCTGCAAAGGAATGCCTTCCATCGTTGTAACGGTCGTAACCGGCTCGCTTGTTTGCGTGTTGAACAGTGTAATCACCGTGCCGAGCGCTCCGTTTTCGCCGTGCAGCGTCGCGGTGGCAAAATGCTTGTTGTCAGATGAAAATGTGATGACCGCCGGTGTTTCCGCACTTTTCCAATACCAAATTTCATTGAGCAGCGGATCATATACCGACAATTTTGTTTTCGTCGCCACGGCCATTGTGCCATTGTCGCTCATTTCGGCAAGCAAAATTGCGTCCTGCGTTTCAAGATGATACAGCGCACGCGTGCGGCTTTCAACCAGTGCCTCTGTGCCGCCGCGATTGTAAATACATACGCGCGTGTTGCCCGCCGTAACACACGGCCGCGCAAAACCATGTTGAATGCGCCGCAATTCCTTGCCGCTTGCCGACAGCATCACAAGGTCGCGCTCTCCCAGCGCCGCAAATCCGCCCGACAGTTCCTGCGCCGTGATAAACCCCGATAATGGATAGTCCACAGGAAACCCGTTCCCGCGTAAAAGCGCAATGGAAATCGAATCCACCACATCGCCAAGCATTGCGATAGACGCGCCGTAAACGCCCGCAAAATAAGCAAGCACCGCCGCCACAAGCAGTACACAAACAGCCGCCACACGCAAGCGGCGCATTCTGCGGCGTTTGCGAATGCGTTCAATGCGCGTGATATTTTCTTGCGGCGGCTGTATGCCTTCCGGCTCATCCGGCGGTGTTTGCGGAATAAACAAATCCATACATTAAAATCCTTCAGTAGTTCACTTGATATAAAAATAATCCCTGTGCCGGCACGGTGTCGCCCGCTTTTGCGCGGTCTTTCCCCGCGAGAATCCCGCACACATCCTCAGGCGCGCAATGCCCCATGCCAACCTCCACCAGTGTGCCCACCAAAATACGCACCATATTATAAAGGTAGCCGTTCGCGCAGATATGAAATGTGATATCCGCACCGCTTTGCGTCACGTTGAAAAAATGCACCGTGCGGACAGTGTCCTCAATTTTGCTGCCCGCCGACATAAACGCGGCATAATCATGTGTGCCGCATAAAAGCTGTGCTGCCTTTTGCATCGGCGCAACGTCCAAATGCGGTGTACAGCGCCAGCAAAGACCTGTTTCAAACACATCGTCAATCGCGCTGTTGCGAATGCGATACAGATATTCCTTGCTCACGGAATCATATCGCGCATGAAAATGCTCCGCCACTTCCTCTGCTTTTGTCACACGGATATCCGCCGGCAGATAGCGGTTGAGCGCCAGCGGCAGTTTAAACGGTGCAATCGGTTTCGGCTGTGTAAAGCTGACGCGGTAACCGATGGCATGCACGCCCGCGTCCGTGCGCGAGCAGCCTTTCACGTCCGGCCGCGTGCCATAAAGTTTTTCCATGGCATTCTGCAACACTTCGCAAACAGAAATCGCATTTTTCTGCACTTGAAAGCCATGATACTTTGTGCCGATAAAGCTGAGCGTAATCAAAGTGTGCATGGTTTTCTCCTTTTTATTTCTATTTGTATAAATTCGCCATATTCGCCGCTCTGTATAATTTTAACTGTCCTCGCATGCAAACACGCGGAATTTCATTTTAAGAAATTTCACTTTGTACAATTTACAAAGTAAAAAAACTCGCATGCGCGCATGCATACAAGCACGCGAGACGCACCTCAAATTCCTTTAAAGTAAAAAATCGCATTTTTCTGCACTTGAAAGCCATGATACTTTGTGCCGCTAAAGCTGTGTGTCATCAAAGTGTGCATGGTTTTCTCCATTTTTTATTTCTATCTGTATAAATTCTCCATGTTTCGCCGCTCTGTATAATTTTAACTGTCCTCGCATGCAAACACGCGGAATTTCATTTTATCTATTTTTTAAAATTTCATTTTGTTTGTTTTATAAAGTAAAAAAACTCGCATGCGCACATGCATGCAAAAACGCGGGGCACGCCTCAAATTCCTTTA
>JAVXRV010000158.1:0-3212 GCA_036643515.1 Ruthenibacterium sp. | reverse complement strand
GTGCGGGCCACAGGCCGGTTTTGTCGCTTTGCTTCACCATGCGTTCAATCGGGCTTTTGGTGGTGTCGGTGGAGAGCAGGGTCACATGAATTCGGTCGGCAACCTGCACGCCGTTTTCCTCTTTGGTGGTTAAAACCTGCATAAAAATCACATAGGGGTCTGCCAAATTGCCGTAGTAAATATCATTTTTACTGCGCACCAGCGGACGCCCCTTATACAGAAGTGTCGGTGTAAAAGCCATAGTTTGTTCTCCTTTTCTTTGTTGCAGCGCCAATTATTCGGCGAGATAGCTCTTTAACAGGGCCTGCAGCAAATCGTCGCGGTCAACTTTGCGAATATTGGCGCGCGCGCCTTGGTAGGTTGTGATATAGGTAGGATCTTCCGAAAGAATATATCCGACAATCTGGTTGATTGGATTGTATCCTTTCTCTTTCAACGCGCGGTAAACGTCCGTTAAAATCGCTTTAATTTCTCGATCCTTATCATCATAAATTGAAAAAATGGTGGTGGTTTCGCTCATGATTTCATGCCCTCCTTGTCAAAATTCTAAAACAGCACAGATGCAGCCAGTGACTGTCTAAACCAAAAAATTTCTAATCCTATTGTATCGCATAACCCGCACAGATGCAAGCGCTTTTTAACTGCGCAGCACAACAGAAATTTCCGCCAGTGACTTCAGCACCTTTTTCACGACATTTTCGGCTTCCTCGTCCGTCAATGTGCGGTCAGCGCCGCGCAAAACAAGGCTGTAGGCAAGGCTCTTTTTGCCCGCGTCAATTTTATCGCCGGTGTAAATATCAAACAGCGTCAGGCTTTCAAGTGCCTTTCCGGCGGCAGATTGAATGTGCGACGCAATGTCTGCGGCCGCAACGTCGCCATCAGCCACAAGCGCAAGGTCGCGTGTGATGGCCGGATGCTTCGGCAGCGGCTTAAACGCAACCGTGCCCGCACGGTGCGCATACAACACGTCCAAATTCACTTCGCCCGCCACCACGCGCGGTTTCACGCCGTAGTTTGCAAGCACGGCCGGATGCACTTCACCCACCGTGCCAAGCAGTTCGTCGCCGATATAAATATCGGCACAGCGGCCGGGATGATAGCTTGTTCCATCGGTGTTGCGCACAAAACGCGCCTCGGTCACACCGGCGGTTTCCAATAGTTTTTCCACAATGCCCTTGAGCGCAAGATAATCATAGTGTGTGCCAAAAGCCGCCAGTACAATCTTTTCGGTTTCAAGCGGCAAAACATCGGCCGATTCGCCCAGCGGCGTGTAGACGGTCGCGTCTTCAAACAAAGCACACTCGGCGGCACGCGCGTTGTAGTTGCGGGCAATCACGTCCATCATGCTCGGCAGCGCCGTTGTGCGCATGATAGAGGTATCCTCGCCAAGCGGATTCGAAATCACGACGGCATGACGCAGCACGTCATCGGCAGGCAAATGCACCGCGTCAAACGCTTTGCGGCTGAAAAAGCTGAATGTTTCAATCTCATATAGGCCATATCCAACGAGTGCGTCAATCATTTTTGTGTGAAATTGTTGCCGTTCGCTCGGCCGTGCACTCGCCACACCGCGCACGGCGGTAGACGGCATTTTGTTGTACCCGACATATCGCGCCACTTCTTCCGCAAGGTCGCAATCGCGCTCCACATCATAGCGTTCCGGCGGCACAATCACGTCTTCGCCGTCCATCACAAAGCCGAGCGGCAACAGATATGCCACCATCGCATCACGCGATAAATTCGTGCCAAGCAGTTTGTTGATGGTATCGGGTCGCAGTTTCACGCGGCGCGGCAAACGCGGCGCCGGATAATCGTCAATCACGCCGCCAATCACGTCGCCCGCGTCCAGTTCCACCACAAGTTCCAGTGCGCGTTGCAATGCCGCCAAGCAGCTTGCGGGGTTCAGGCCTTTTTCAAAGCGTGCAGATGCCTCCGTGCGCAGCCCCACTTTTTTGGCCGCAAGCCGCACAGACGGGCCGTCAAAACAGGCGCTTTCAAAGACAATGCGATTGGTGTTTTCATAGATGCCCGAAAATTCTCCGCCCATTACACCGGCAATGCCAATCGGACATTTTTCATCGGCAATCACGAGAATATCGCTTGTCAATGTGCGTTCTATGCCGTCCAATGTCACGATTTTTTCGCCCTCGGTGGCACGGCGCACGCGGATTTTTCCGTTCACATACGCATAGTCAAACGCATGCATCGGTTGGCCGTATTCAAGCATAACATAGTTTGTGATGTCCACAATATTGTTGATGGGTCGCACGCCGCACAGACGCAGCCGCTCACGCATCCAGCGCGGGGACGGCTTAATGCGCACGTTTTCCACCATGGCGGCGGTGTAACGGCTGCAAAGCTGCGTGTCCTCCACGGCAACGTCAAGCAAGGTGTGAATATCGCCCTTGCCGGCGGGCATTTGCGGCACATGGTCGATGAACGGCACGCCAAACGTGGCCGCGCTCTCGCGTGCAAGCGCACGGACAGAAAGGCAGTCCGGCCGGTTCGGTGTAATTTCAAATTCCACGCTCACATCGTCCATGCCAAGCGCGACGGCGGCGTTTGTACCAACGGGAAACGCCTCCTCCAACACCAAAATGCCGTCCTCGGTCGCATTCGGAAAATCATGCTTTGTCAGCCCCAGTTCGCCAAGGCTGCACAGCATACCGTTGCTTTCCACACCGCGCAGTTTTCCTTTTCGGATTTCTTTCCCATCCGGCAGTTTTGCCACATGCAGCGCCGCCGGCACAAGGTCGCCCACTTTCAAATTGTCCGCACCGGTCACAATTTGCACCACGGTTTCGGGTGCAACTTCCACTTGGCATATCACCATGTGGTCGGAATCCGGATGCGGCACAATCTCCAAAATCTTACCAACCACCACATTTTTTATCTCGTCGGCCTCACAGGTGTACGTTTCCACCTTGCTGCCGCTCATGGTCATGCGCTCGGCATATTCATGCGGAGTACACGTAAATTCGGCAAAATCCTTTGCCCAGTTCAATGGCATTTTCATGTTCGTGTCCTCCTAAAATTGTTTGAGAAAACGCAGGTCGTTTTCATATAATAAACGCATATCATCGATGCCGTAGCGCATCATCGCAATGCGCTCAAGGCCGATTCCGAACGCAAAGCCGGTGTAAATTTCGGGGTCAATATTGCAGTTTTCGAGCACTTTCGGGTGCACCATGCCGCAGCCGAGAATTTCAATC
>JAVXRV010000157.1:0-3225 GCA_036643515.1 Ruthenibacterium sp. | reverse complement strand
CTTCAAGGGGCAGACCGTTTGCGGCATTGTGGCAAAAAGTTGCCACGACGCTGTTATATGACGGACGACACCATTTGCCAAATACGCCCGGCATGCGAAATACAAGCGCAGGTGCGCCGGTTTTACGCTCGTGGGCGAACAGCAATTCTTCGGCCTCGCGCTTGCTTTTGCCGTAATCGTTGTCGAGTGCGGCTTGCACACTGCTCGTGACAAGAACAGGCGCTTTGTTGCCGCTTTCTTCCAGCAGATGTAACACTTCTTCGGTGAAGCCTCGGTTGCCCGTGTAAAATTCGCTTGCGTCTTTCGGGCGATTGACGCCCGCGAGATGAAACACAAAAGAAGCCTTTGCAGCGTACTGCGAAAGCAATTCTTTCGGGGTGTCGATATCAAAGAGCAGCAGATTTGTAAAACCGCGATTCGTCAGTTCTGCCACAAGATTTTTGCCGACAAAACCGCCTGCACCGGTAATCAGCAAGGGCGTGTTAGTTTCCATTTTCCGCAAGCTCCTGTTGAATATAGTCGTTGGTCAGTAATTTTTTGACAACGCCGTCCATGTCAAGCCGCACGGTGTTGTGGCTTGTGTAAGCCTCGTCGCTCTCGGTGGTGACTTGTCCGTTGACGAAATATTGGTCGTAATTGAGGTCGCGTTCGTCGGCGGAAACACGGTAATAATGCCCCATATCGGTGGCTTTGAGGCGCTCTTCTTTTGTCATGAGCGTTTCGTATAATTTTTCGCCGTGACGTGTGCCGATGATGTGAATGCCGGTCTCGCCGAATAGTTGCTGTACGCCTTTGGCCAAATCTTCAATCGTGGAGGCGTCGGCTTTTTGGATGAACAAGTCACCGGGGTTGGCATGTTCAAACGCAAAGAGCACGAGGTCTACCGCTTCGTTGAGGTTCATCAAAAAGCGCGTCATGTTCGGGTCGGTAATCGTGAGGGCTTTGCCCGCGCGGATTTGCTCGATAAACAGCGGAATGACACTGCCGCGGCTGCACATGACGTTGCCGTAACGCGTGCAGCAGATGGTGGTATCGGCGGGGTCGACATTGCGCGCTTTGGCGCGAATGACTTTTTCCATCATTGCCTTGGAAATACCCATGGCATTGATGGGGTAGGCCGCCTTGTCGGTGGACAGGCAGACGATGCGTTTGACGTGTGCGTCGATGGCGGCCGTCAGCACATTGTCGGTGCCGAGGACGTTGGTGCGCACTGCTTCAATCGGGAAAAATTCGCATGAGGGAACTTGTTTCAGCGCGGCGGCATGGAAGATATAGTCGACACCGCGCACTGCGTCACGCAGGGAATCAATATTGCGCACGTCGCCGATATAAAATTTGATTTTAGCAGCCCATTCGGGATATTCAGCCTGAAATGCATGGCGCATGTCGTCCTGCTTTTTTTCATCGCGCGAAAAAATGCGGATTTCACCGATATCCGTGCTCAAAAAACGGTGTAGCACCGCATTGCCGAAGCTGCCGGTGCCGCCGGTAATCAATAAAGTTTTGCCGCTGAAAATTGAATGTTCCATCATAAAAGCTCCTTATAAAAGGGCATACAAATCCCTTTGTTTTATATAACTTATTTTAGTATAACATAAAACGCGCATGAATCCAAGATAAATTAGCTAAAAAAGATGGAAAAGCGTTTGACGCAACGCCTGTTTTCTGATACCATAATGAGTATCTTATTTTATAAAAGGAGCATCTGATTATGCGAGCATTTGAACGGTTTGTACAATATGCGAAAATCAATACGATTTCAAGCGAAACAACGGGTACAACGCCCTCGACAGACCACCAGCTTGTGCTGGCGAATTTATTGGCGAGCGAACTTGCGGGCATTGGCGTGGAGGCGCGTGTGGATGCACACGGCTACGTGTATGGCGGCCTTGCGGCAACGGACGGCCGCGAAAACGCGCCGACGCTCGGCTTGATTGCGCATATGGACACCGCGCCGTCGTTTTCGGGCGAAAATGTCAATCCGGTGTTTCATCCGAATTATGACGGGAAAGATATTCAATATGAGAAAGACGGCCGTATATTAAAGGTAAGTGAATTTCCGTTTTTGAGCGGACTTGCGGGGAAAACGCTGATTACGGCCGACGGCAGCACTTTGCTTGGCGCGGACGACAAGGCGGGCATTGCCGAGATTGTGACCGCGTTTGAAGAAATTTTGGCAGCGGGAACGCCGCACGGCGCACTGCGCATTGCGTTTACACCGGACGAAGAAATTGGTGAGGGTGCGGATCATTTTGATGTGGACGGCTTTGGCGCCGACTTTGCCTACACGCTCGACGGCGGCGCGGTGGGCGGCATTGAATATGAAAATTTTAACGCGGCATCGGCTGTTTTTACCATTGAGGGTGTGGCGGTACATCCGGGCAACGCAAAGGGGATTATGGAGAATGCCGCGCTGATTGCAAGTGAAATCATTGAGGCACTGCCCAAGACAGAAACGCCGGCGACGACGGAGGGATACGAGGGCTTCTATCACGTGGAGAGCATTGCGGCAGACGGCGCAAACGCCACGGTACACTGCATTGTGCGTGACCATGATGCGGGAAAATTTGCCGTGCGCAAGACGTTTTTGGACACAATTGCCAAAAATGTGCAGGCGGCACATCCAGCCGCACAGGTGACGGTGGACATCAAAGACAGCTATTATAATATGACACAGCAGATTGCACCATGTATGCATTTGATTGACAGTGCAAAAACCGCCACGGAACAAGCGGGTGCGCGGGTGGTGATTGAGCCGATTCGCGGTGGCACAGACGGTGCGCGGCTGTCATATATGGGGTTGCCATGCCCAAATCTCGGTACGGGCGGGTATAATTTTCATGGGCCGTATGAGTGCATTGCGGCAGAGGACATGGACACCGCAGTGGAAATTATTAAAAATATTGTTGCGCTTTACGCACAATAAGGGCCAGATGGCAGGGTGAATGGGAAATCGTATTGCCAGAATACACCGAAACAGAGAAAATATATGCAAAAAAACTAGTGGAAACGCTGAAAATGCAAAAAAACGAAAAAAATCATAAAAAACTTTCAAAAACCCTTGCCATGTGCAGGGGTTTTTGGTATTATTATTAGGCGACTGCGAAACCCCTGTATTTTCAGTGGAAAACGCAGGGTGCGATATGCGTTGACGCGGGAGGTTGCTGTGCTGAGCACAGGTTTTTCCGCCGAGTATGTCCGATCATAAGAACCGGGCGAAAGAAT
>JAVXRV010000156.1:0-3241 GCA_036643515.1 Ruthenibacterium sp. | reverse complement strand
AGCACAAAATCGGCATACCGTTTTTTCTGTTTTTCAATACTTTTTCTTCCATGATGAATCCTCCTAAATCTATTTGATATCAAAATCATATCACAAAGATTCACGCATGTCAATCACTTGATTCAAATTTAGTAATCCATATTGAGTGTCGCGAGGCCGTTCAACGTCAAATCGGCCGTGTGGCCGGCCGCAAACTCATAAAAACCCTGCGCCGCAATCATGGCGGCATTGTCGCCGCACAGGGCGATTTCGGGCAGATACACCGCTGCGCCAAGCGGTTTTGCACCGGCTTCCACCGCCGCGCGCAAAGCGGAATTTGCCGCAACGCCGCCCGCGATGCAAATTTGTTTTGCGCCTGTATCGCGCGCCGCAAGCAGCAGTTTTTCGGCCAAAATGCCTGTGATGCGATGTTCAAAACTGGCGCAAAGTCCCGCAACATCGAGCGTTTCTCCCTTTTGCGCGGCGTTGTGCACGGTGTTGATGACGGCGGTTTTCAGGCCGGAAAAACTCACGTTATACTTGCCCTCCACGCGCGGCGTCGGCAGGGGATATGCCGACGCATTGCCCTGTTTTGCCATTTTGCTGACGGCAGGGCCGCCCGGATAGCCGAGGCCGAGCGTGCGCGACACTTTGTCAAACGCTTCGCCCGCGGCGTCGTCCACCGTGCGCCCAAGCACCGTAAAAGACGTATAATCGTTTACTTTCACAATATGGCTGTGTCCGCCACTCGCCACAAGGCACAAAAACGGCGGTTTTAAATCGGCATGCGTCAAGTATAATGCCGCGATATGCCCACGCAGATGATGCACAGGAATCAGCGGCTTTTGCGCGGAATAGCTGATGCCTTTGGCGAAATTGAGGCCAACTAAAACAGCGCCAATCAGTCCCGGCGCAAAGGTGGCGGCCACACCGTCAATGTCGGCAAGTGTGCAGTGTGCGTCGGCAAGCGCCTGCGTCACCACCTGTGAAATGTGCTCAATATGGCGGCGGCTCGCGATTTCCGGCACAACACCGCCGTATAAATTTTGTTCTGCGGCGCTGCTTGCGATGCAGTTTGAACGCAAAATGCGCCCGTCTTCCACCACGGCGGCACAGGTGTCGTCGCAGCTTGATTCAATGCCTAAAATGTTCATTTCTTCTCCATAATGACCGCGTCATCCGCGGGATTTTCATAAAAATTGCGCCGCGTGCCAATGGCGGCAAAACCGAGTTTGCGATAGAGCGCAAGCGCCGGTGCGTTTTCACTGCGCACCTCAAGAAAAAATTTCCGCGCGTGCTCCGCCGCAAGCGCCGCAAACGCAAACGTGAGCAAAGAGGTGGCAACGCCGCGCCGTCTGGCGATGGCAGCGACGGAAAGCGCGTCAAGATTTGCCTCGTCCACCACCAAAGAAAAACAGCAAAACCCCAAAACCACGTCGTTTTCAACGGCAATAAAACACCGTGCGGCGCTATTTTCAAGCGCAGAAAGAATGCCGTTTTCGCTCCAGCCATCAAGCACGCCCGCTTCAATGGCTGTGACACTCGCCACTTCATGCAGCTCTAGTTTTTTAAAAATCATCTGCTTACCCCTTGGCTGTATACCACGTGTCACCGCTGTTTACGTCGGCACTGAGCGGCACACGCAAGCTGGCAGCATGCTGCATTTCCTCGCCGAGAATTTTGGCGGCTTGCTCCGCTTCGCCGATCGGACACTCGACAATCAGTTCATCGTGCACCTGTAAAATAAGCCTTGCTGCGAGATTTTCGTCTTGCAAACGGCGATAGACGCGCACCATGGCAAGCTTGATGATGTCGGCGGCCGTGCCTTGAATCGGGGTGTTCATCGCCATGCGTTCACCGAGGCTGCGCAAATTAAAGTTGCCCGATGCAAGCTCCGGCAACGCGCGGCGGCGGCCGTAAAGCGTGGAAACATAGCCGTTTTCGCGCCCTTGTTCAATCGTGGAATCCATATATTTTTTCACATTCGGAAAGTTGCCAAGATACGTTTTGATGAACGCGTCTGCCTCTTTGACCGATACGTTGATGTCTTTGGCAAGGCTGAACGCGCCGATGCCGTACACAATGCCGAAATTGACGGCTTTGGCAGACGAACGCATGGTAGACGTGACCTGTTCCGGCGATACACCGTAAATTTTCGCGGCGGTGCTGCGGTGAATGTCCTGTCCGGTCAAAAATGCCTCCTGCATGGCCTTATCGTCGGCAATATGCGATAAAATGCGCAGTTCAATTTGGCTATAATCGGCATCAAGCAGCGTTTCGCCCGGTGCAGCGATGAAATATTTGCGCAAACGACTGCCAAGTTCGGTGCGCACAGGGATATTTTGCAAATTCGGTTCACCCGACGAAATACGGCCGGTGCGTGTTTCTGTTTGGTTAAAGGTGGAATGTATGCGCCCGTCCGCGCCAATGACCTTCAAAAGGCCTTCCACATAGGTGGAGTTGAGTTTTTGATACGTGCGATAGAGCAGCACATGGTCGATGACAGGGCTGTAATGACGCAAACTTTCGAGCGTTTCGGCATTGGTGGAATAGCCGCTTTTTGTTTTTTTGCGCGTGGGCAATCCCAAATCTTCAAACAGCGCTTTGCCGAGCTGCTTCGGACTGTTGACGTTAAATTCATACCCCACAGCGTCGTAAATTTCAGATAGTTCGGTGGCAAGCACACGCTGTAATTCCTGCCCGAACGCGGTGATGCCGTCTTTGTCCACGAGAATGCCGTGATGCTCCATACTTGCAAGCACTTCGCACAGCGGCATTTCAATGTCGTCAAGCAGCATCGTCATGCCGTCCGCGTCAATTTTTTCGCGCAGAATCTCGCACAACGGCGCAAGCACACCCGCCTCCGGCACTTCGCCCGCAAACGTCGCGCAAACGCCATATTCCTGCGCAAGCCGCACAACGGTGTAGGCGCTCGCCGCCGGATTGAGCAAATAGGCGGCAAGCTTTGCGTCAAAGGTGATATTTTGCGCCCGCACACCTGCTGTAAAGGCCGCGCGATACAGCGGCTTTGCGTCAAAACAGCGCTTTTCAACGCTTGCGTCTGCAAGCAGATGCAGCAAATCAACACTGTCAATACTGGACGTATAAATACTATCGTTTTGTACAATGAGTACTGAATTTTCCGTCACGCCCGTCACGCAAAGATGCACAAGTCCCGATAGTTTTGGCAGAGAAACAGAGGCAATCTGTGGCAACGTCGACGCATTATCATCAAGAGAAAGCTGCGACGGTGCGTCGTTTA
>JAVXRV010000155.1:0-3279 GCA_036643515.1 Ruthenibacterium sp. | reverse complement strand
TTATTTTAAATGGCTCAATTTTTCATCAGCGTTTCCACACAAAGTGGCTCACTTTTATAGTAGCGGTTATAGTTAAACCAATTTTTAAAGTGTTCTCAATATGAATACATTATTTTTTGTTGGGTAATGCACGAGCAAAGTATCATTGATTCCCTTTTATCCGCGCTCCATACTGACGATTGTTTGATAAAATCGTTTTCTCTTGTTGCAGATAAGCAGTCCTTGGTAAAAAGACTAAAGTCGGATATAGACAGTGGAATAAGGACGGAAGATGTGATTGACAGAAGCGTTTCTCGAATCAATCATTACAATGCGTTAAATACAGAAAAAATTGATGTAAGCAATATTACGCCCTCACAAGCTGCCGCATTCATCAAGTCAAGACTATGAGTGTTGCATCGGGTACATTTCTTCATGCAACGATTTGGGGATAGAGCAATCATCTGCATAAAACAGACACCGCACGAACTTTTTACGGTTTGTGCGGTGGCTGTTTTGTTTTATCGCAGTGTACCGTCGAGTATTTGCTGATAATACCACGGCTTTTGCACCGTGAAACTCTTGCCGGAGAGCGCATGACACGCACCCTCGCCAATGGCCGGAAATTGCATACTGTATGCACACAGCGCCTGATATTTCATTTTATATTCACGATTTGCCGCATTGTTGCCATATTTGCTGTCGCCGAGCAGCGGGCAACCGATGGAGGTAAAATGCGCGCGGATTTGATGGGTGCGTCCTGTAATCAATTCCACTGAAAGCAGTGCAAGACGGCCGCTCTCCGCCAAAGTTTCATAGGCTGTGGTCACGGGTTTTGCATCGGGCGCGGCATCTTGAATCACACGCACAAAGCCTTGCTCTGCGTCTTTTTGCAAATATCCTTGTAAGATACCACTTTTGGGCGACGGACGGCCAAAAGTGACACAAACATATTTCTTCTTGAGGGTGCGCTTTTTCAGAAGCTCTGACATCACATTGTACGCGTCCTCATTTTTCGCCAAAACAACAAGACCGGACGTTCCCGTGTCCAGTCGATGGCACAAACACGGCGTAAAAGGTGCATTGTCGACGTAAAATCCGCTTTCATACAAATAGCGCAGAGCGCGATTGATGAGCGTATCTGCCACAAGGCCGGTTTCATCCTGCACAAGCAGGCCGGCGGGTTTGTCCACAAGCAGAACGTCGTCGTCCTCATATACCACGGTCAGTCTGTTTTGCACGCTGCGATACTGCGGGCCGGACACGGCAAACAGCGCTTCGTCAGGAATGAAAACTTTCACTTCGTCGCCCATCAAAAGGCGCGTTGTCAGCGGCACTTTTTTGCCGTTGACTTTAATTTTGTTTTCACGCAAATATTTGTGAAGTTTGCCAAGGGTCAAAAGGGGATACTGCGCCAGTAAAAAAGCACTGAGCACATCGCAGGTTGCGGGAGTAACACGCAAAATTTGCATGAAAAAACCTCTTTCTATTCAAAAAATGCAGATGCAATCCACTGCGGCGGAACCGCCGCAGAAAAAGCTTGCGGGTCATTATAACATAAAATGCCGAAAAAAGCCATCATTGCTTCGCCGAATCGTCGGGATTGTCGGAGCTGTCTTGTGCGTCGTCTACAAGATGTCCTTCCGCGTGGATTTCGGTTGCATCCGGCGGTGTGGTGGGGTCTTTCGGAATGCGGTGCAGCTTGTAATACGTCCAACTTTTCCACGCTTCGCGCAGCGTGAGCCCAAGCACAACCACATCGTCCACCTGCCCAAAACCAAAAAACATGTCCGGCACGATATCAATTGGACTGAAAAGATACAGTAAACCGGCAACCGTAAATAAAATGGAACCCCATAAATATTGACTGTCCTCATATTTTTGTGGTTTCACATACACCACTTCCTTTCTATTAAAGTGTATCATATGTGTGTATTACTATGCAAATAAAATTTTCAGTTGCATTTACCTATTTATTGTGGTAAAGTATGAAAGCGAACGAGTGAATCAAAAACACTGCGCAGACTTTGAAAGAGGTGGAACCAAATGGCGGAAAAAAATGCTTGCAAAAACGAGCAAACGGATACGCTTTTTGATGCAATTTTGCAGCTTGAAAACAGGGACGAATGTTACGAGTTTTTTGCGGATTTATGCACCATCAAAGAACTTGCAGATATGGCACAGCGTGTGGAAGCCGCCAATATGCTGCTTGCGGGTAAAACATATGAGCAAATTGTCAAAAATGTTGAAATCAGCACCGCAACCATCAGCCGTATCAATCGATGCATTCAATATGGCAGCGGCGGATATGAAAAAATTCTAAAGCGTGCACAAAATTCTTAAAAATGCAAATATGTCAAAAAAAGAACAAATAATGTCAATTAGATGTCAAAAAAGAGCGGTTTTGCACGTTCTTTTATGCAATATCACACAAAAATGCACTTTAGATGGATAAAGTATGGCGAAATAGTGTATTGTATGTTTCGCGCAATCCGTATAGAATAATACTCAAATCTTTTGCAAGGGTGCATTTGTATGTGCCATTTGTATGGAGGATAATATTTATTGGAGGAGAGAGAGTATGAAAAAGTTTGTTAGTATGATGGTGGTAATGTGTCTTGCGATTAGTATGGCCGCATGCGGCACAGCAAAAACCACAACCGACACGGCAAGTAACGCAGCGGATGGCACCGCAAAAAGCACGGCTGCAAAAGCGGGTTCGTCCGCAGACGGCGCAATTAAAATTGGCGGTATCGGCCCCCTTACAGGCGGTGCGGCTGTTTATGGCAACGCCGTTAAAAACGGTGCAGAACTTGCCGTGAAAGAAATTAACGCGGCCGGCGGCTTGCAGTATGAACTGAACTTTCAAGATGATGAGCATGACGCTGAAAAAGCAATCAATGCTTACAACAATTTGAAAGACTGGGGTTTGCAAGTGCTGATGGGCACGGTGACAAGCACGCCTTGCATCGCAGTAGCCGAAGAAAGCCATAATGACAATATTTTTCAGTTGACACCGTCCGGCTCTGCTGTTGACTGCGTAAAATATGACAATGCGTTTCGTGTCTGCTTCTCAGACCCGAACCAGGGTGCTGCCTCTGCACAATATATCGGCACCAATAAGCTTGCCAAGAAAATTGCAGTCATTTATGACAGCTCCGACGTGTATTCTTCCGGCATCTACTCAAAATTTGCATCCGAAGCAGCCAACCAAGGCCTTGAAATTGTTTCAGCCGAAGCCTTTACGGCAGACAGCAAAACCGATTTCTCCGTGCAGCTGCAAAAAGCCAAAACGGCCGG
>JAVXRV010000154.1:0-3304 GCA_036643515.1 Ruthenibacterium sp. | reverse complement strand
CATCTTCACACGGTTTAATGGTTTCTATTACAATATTATCATGTGTCGTGCGGACAAAAGAACCGGCTGACGCTTTGCCTTTGATTTGCAGCGGAGGGTCATTGAAGCAATAGGCCGGCAAGGTGACATTTTTGGCAGCGTATCCGCCCTCGTGCAGCAGCAATGCATACCGGAATGTGTACACGCCCGCATCGCCTCTGTCGTCCGGACGCAAACCACCTTTCGCGAGTGACAACATCATTTTGCCGCCCTCTACGCTGATGCCGTACTTGCAGTCGTTGAGCAGCGTTACACCACTGCCCGGCTCGCTCAAATCAGTATATTTGTGGTTGCAAACTTCAAACATGGCCTGTTCTACGGAATCGTTGCGCGTTGTCGGCCGTTTGATGCTGCCAAACTGTGTTTCACAGGTCGCGTATGTATTTTGCACAGTGGTATCGAATGCTGTTTTTAACAACTGATGTTTTTCATTCCATGTCAGCCTTGTGTCAAACGTGATGAGGGCACTGTCTGCATAAAAGATGATATCCTGTTCTATTTTTGAATATTGACAGATGGCATAGGTATTGCGGATGCGATATTCCACTGCACCCGAGGACACAATTTGGCTGTTCAAAAGCTGCGCACAGGGTGCCAGTTTTGCAAAGCAGTCTGCATCAATATCCCAGCCATCCCAAGCGGCCGGCACATCTTCCGCCGCCACAAAAGTATTCAGCGGCAAGCCGGCACACATCTCGCGTCCTGTGCGGCGCTCCACCAGTGAGGCAAGAAAACCGTCTTGCGTAAATTGCACCACAAAAAATGGTGTTTGCAGTGTGTTTTCGGTGCGAACAAACAAAGTGTCATGCGCATCTGCGCCATTTTCCAGTATAAGCGGCGTAAAAGCGTACGGCTCTTGTACCACCCCTGCCACTGCAAGCAAAGTTTCTCCGTCGCGCGTGACGATTTGCTGTGTACGCAATGTGCCGTTTTTATCGTACATCGGTTGCTTTTCCGTCAGATAAACCACATCATTTCGCTTGAAACTTGTGGTATTGCAAAGGCTATATGTCCCCACATCTGCCGTGTTTTGTGCAAAACTTTGCGCGAGCGTTTGCTGCAATGCGTTGGTGGCAGCAATCACCTGCGATACGGCACATATGGCTTCATCATGCGCCTGTGGAATGCAGCTG
Organism: Ruthenibacterium sp.; assembly: GCA_036643515.1. Classification (GTDB taxonomy): domain Bacteria; phylum Bacillota; class Clostridia; order Oscillospirales; family Ruminococcaceae; genus Ruthenibacterium. The sequence continues at coordinate 2,132 of JAVXRV010000154.1, read as the reverse complement.
CCCGGCAAAATGTCGTGAAATTGATTTTGCAAAAGCACTTCCCACAAAGAGCGATACGCCTTGTCACAAGGGTTTGTTTTGTCAAAAAAAGCACGCAAAACCGTCAAAAACTCAACATGGTGCAATCCGATTTCCGCCATGCGGTTATTCTTTTTAATCTGCTGCTTTCCGGTGAGTGTGCCGCGATGCAATTCAAGATACAATTCGCCCTTGTAAATCGGCAAACTTTTTTCCTTTTGGGAGAGTTTTTTCATGAAGTCAGACGCGGAAGTGTACTCTGTTTTGGGGCACCCCTCCACATCATGCAGCCGACGTGCAAGCTCTATCATTTCAAATTGCGGCCCGCCGCCGCCATCGCCGTATCCAAATGCCACAAGCCTGTCCGAACCGAGTTGTTTGTTGTGCAGACAGTCTGCATAGCTGTTTCCGTACAGACGTTCCGACAGTTCTTTTGGATCTGTCCACGTGTCCATCACAAAAAAATGCACGAGCACCTTGGTTTTGTCAATTCCCTCCCATACAAACGATTCATACGGGAATGTATTGGTGTCGTTCCATGCAAGCTTGGTTGTGAGAAAGTAGGAAACGCCAAAACCTTTCATGATTTGTGGAATCGCAGCAGAATAGCCAAAGGTATCCGGCAACCAAAAACAATCCGATGTGATGCCGAATTTTTGCTGCGTGTAGCGCTGTCCCCACAAGAACTGGCGCACCATCGCCTCTCCTCCGGTCAAATTGCAATCGCATTCCACCCACACTGCACCGTTTGGCTCATAGCGTCCCTGTGCGATTTTTTCTTTCATAGCCTCAAAAATAGCCGGATATTGCTGTTCTATCATCTGTGTGTGGCAAGACGCACTCTGCAAAAAGCGGTATTCCGGAAACTGCTCCATCAAGCTGAGCTGGTTTGCAATCGTCCGCGCATTTTTTCGAATGGTTTCCTGCACCGGCCACAGCCATGCGGTGTCCATGTGAGAATGTCCCGTCAACCATGCCGTTGGCGCACTGTCGCCATTTTTCTTCGCAAGTATCGGCTGCATCACCTCGCGCGCGGCCTGCAAAGACGCAAACCAAGTTTCTTGCGAAACCTGTTCCGGCGAATAAAGCAGCACTTGATGCACACCAAACAGTGCGTTCAACACTTCTGCTTTGCGAAAAGCATCGACGGATTCACCTTGCGCAAGCTGCAATAGAATGCGCAGGTCATATAAAAAGGCGGCAACGTTTTGATGCTTGATGCAAACGTCAATGGTACCGCGCGGATAGGTAAAGCCTGTGTTGTCGTTTGTTTCAAACGGCTGACAGCCCTTCACATAATGGCCGGCATAAAACTCAAGGGCAATGGACATCGGCTTTTGAGAATCTGCTTTTTTGCACAAAAGGTCGCAATAATGGTTGCCATGTCGTGTGACGACAATTTTGGTGGCAAACGTGCCGCACGGCACGCCGTCCACCCAAAGAAGCCCCTCATATCCGCCCACTTTCGGCATCAAATATAGCGGCATTCCGTCCAGTTCTGGCGTTGGCGTGTAACTTGTTTTAAACCATGCAGTCATCCCCTCGCCGCCCCATGTTTCCGCCGGCTGTGTGAAAAGTGCGTCCTTTGGTACCGTTCTCAAATGTTCTTTGGTTTGATACTGAAAAAAAGGCAAAGTTTGCACCGACGTAAAAATAAAGCGGTCAAAGACCTTGCGGCAAGTGTCCAGTTTTTGCAGCAGTTTTTTGTTTTGTTGCGGATTGAGCATTCTTATTTCCTCCTATCAAAGTCAGATAGTATAGTGCATATGAATGTGATTTTCTCACTGATTCCGGCACAATTGATAGTATAGGCCTTTTGCCTGCATGAGTGTGGCATGCGTGCCGCATTCGCGGATTTGGCCGTTTTCAATGTACATAATTTTGTCGCAGGCTTTGATGGTGGACAGGCGATGTGCCACGATGAATGAGGTGCGGCCTTGCATCATGCGGTTCAAACCGATTTGCAATGCCCGTTCCGTTTTTGTGTCAATAGAACTGGTCGCTTCGTCCAAAATTAAAATTTTGGGGTCTGCCGCCATGGTGCGCGCGAGTGCGAGCAATTGACGCTGTCCTTGTGAAATCATGGCGCCGCCCTCGGAGAGAACGGTGTCATA
>JAVXRV010000153.1:3178-3407 GCA_036643515.1 Ruthenibacterium sp. | reverse complement strand
CTATTGAATATGATTACCCGACTTTTCATTTAAGTATGGATTGTTACTGGTGTATTGTAGTTGATGGCGCCATCGTCCTTAAAGAAGCAGAAGCTGCAAAATGGCTAACGAAAGATGAACTGTACAGTGTTGATTGGCTCCCAGCAGATGTCACACTTATCCCAAAATTACAAAATATTGTGGAAAATGATAGAAGTTGACACGAAAGGTCATCCGATGCAACCGCGAT
>JAVXRV010000153.1:0-3168 GCA_036643515.1 Ruthenibacterium sp. | reverse complement strand
GACATTGATTTCTGCTTGGAGATAGTAGAAAAAGCTATTAACAGCAAGAACTGTTCGACTTAGTGTAGGAAGTGCAACCGTCAAACTACCGTTTATATATTTGGCAGAACGTTTTAACACTTTTATTTCCCCTTGAACCCTGTTGTTTTACATAGAAATATTCTATTTTGCTCAAGGGTATTTAAATTGACGTGTTATGCCGATGTTGCCGCCAAATCACAGGAACACAAAAAAGCCCGCAATACAAAGTGTTTTGAATACCTCTTGTGGGTAAACACCTTGTATTGCAGGCTTTCTTAATATGAAAATAAAAAAATTGACCGCAGCAACGTATCATTGCTACGGTCAAGTTTTGGTGCGGGTAACAGGAATTGAACCTGCACGTCAAGGACACTAGATCCTAAGTCTAGCGCGTCTGCCAGTTCCGCCATACCCGCACAAGGTAGAGGGAAACTTTTTATATTATACCATTTCTTGCGCCGCATTACCAGTGCAATTTTTCAAAATAAGCATAATTTTAAAAATTCGCAGTCTATTTTGCCAAAAACCATAGAAGATTTTCGGGATAAACACAAGAGATGCTTGTCGTTTTAGCCTTGCGGCTTTGTGCAAAATGTACTATAATAGAAATAAAAATAGTATAAATCTGCGCAATATATTACCCAAGAACGACAAAGGAGCGACGAAATGGATTATATCATCGAGATGTGTGACATTACGAAAGAGTTTCCGGGCATCATTGCCAACGATCATGTGACACTGCAATTGCAAAAAGGTGAAATTCATGCACTGCTTGGCGAAAATGGTGCGGGAAAATCTACGCTGATGAGCGTTTTATTTGGCATGTATCTGCCTGAGCATGGCATTATCAAAAAAAATGGGCAGGAAGTGCATATTGCAAATCCAAACGATGCCAACCGGCTTGGCATTGGTATGGTGCACCAGCACTTTAAGCTTGTGCACAATTTTACGGTGCTTGAAAATATTATTTTGGGCGTGGAAAGTACGCAAAAAGGCTTTCTCAAAATGGACAAAGCACGCGAAAAAGTCATGGCGCTGAGCGAGCGATACAGTTTTCAAATCGATCCGGATGCGCTAATTTCCGACATCACGGTCGGCATGCAGCAGCGCGTCGAGATTTTGAAAATGCTGTATCGCGAAAACGAAATTTTGATTTTCGACGAGCCGACGGCTGTGCTGACGCCACAAGAAATTGACGAGCTGATGCAAATTATGAAAGAGCTTGTGAGCGAGGGGAAAAGCATCATCTTCATCACACATAAGCTCAACGAAATTAAAGAAGTGGCTGACCGCTGCACGGTGTTGCACAAAGGCAAATACATCGGCACTGTAGACGTGGCCACAACAAGCAAAGAACAAATGAGTGAAATGATGGTGGGGCGCAAGGTAAACCTCAACGTCAACAAAACACCGGCGCATCCGGGTGAAATTGTACTGGAAACCAAAAAACTGTGCGTCAAGGCAAAACACAGCACCAAAAATGTGGTGCATGACGTCAGCCTGCAAGTGCGCAAGGGCGAAATTGTGTGCATTGCCGGCATTGATGGCAACGGCCAAACCGAGCTTGTGTACGCACTGACCGGCCTTGTGCCGCCCAATTCCGGCACGGTGCTGCTGAAAGGGAAAGACATCACACACACGTCCATTCGTGAAAAAAACGTGTCCGGCATTGGCCACATCCCCGAAGACCGGCATCGTCACGGCCTTGTGCTTGACTATAACCTCGCCTATAACTTAGTGCTGCAAAGCTATTTCACGCCGCAATTTTGCAAAAACGGCTTTTTGAAATATGACACCATCTATGAATATGCCGACAAATTGATTGACAAATTTGACATTCGCTCGGGACAGGGCGCAAAAACCATCGCACACAGCCTGTCTGGTGGCAACCAACAAAAAGCGATTATCGCACGCGAAATTGACCGCAATCCCGATGTTTTGATTGCCGTTCAGCCGACGCGCGGGCTTGATGTGGGCGCAATCGAATACATTCACTCCAAAATTGTGGAGGAACGCGACGCCGGCAAGGGCATTTTGCTCATCAGCCTCGAACTCGATGAAGTGATGAATTTGTCCGACCGCATTCTCGTGATTTACGAGGGTGAAATTGTGGCAGACCTTGACCCGAAAGCCGTCACAGTGCAGGAACTTGGCCTTTATATGGCTGGTTCAAAAAGGGAGGCAGTGCAATGAAAAATCAAACATCGCCGCTCTTGCAATTGACACAAAAGGCTGGTTTTTCGAGCTTTTTGTCATCATTGCTCGCCATAGCGTGTGGCCTTTTGGTGGGGTTTGTCATCTTGCTGATTTCCGACCCATTCAACGCGTTTGGCGGCTTTTTGTCCATTCTCGTGGGCGCATTGTCTGACTTAAAAAGCGTTGGGCAAGTTTTATACATGGCAACGCCAATTATATTAACCGGTCTCTCGGTTGGCTTCGCCAACAAAACAGGTTTGTTTAACATTGGCGGCGCAGGACAGTTTATTGTGGGAGCATACGCTGCGGTTTTAGTGGGCGTGAAATGCACCTTTATTCCCGGCGCGCTGCTGTGGGTTTGCTGTCTGCTCGCGTCCATGTGCGCGGGTGCGCTGTGGGGGCTTGTGCCGGGCATTCTCAAGGCACTGTGCAACGTCAACGAGGTCATCGCCTGCATCATGATGAACTATATCGGCATGTATGGCGTCAACTTTTTGATTACGCTCACGATGTTCGACTCGCTCAAAAACCAGAGCATGACCGTTGCGCCGCATGCCAACGCGCCAAAGCTCGGGATGGATCAGATTTTCCGTCACGGTTCGTCTGCATCCAGTGTCAACGCCGGTATTTTTATTGCGATTCTGGCCGGCATTTTCATCTATTTTCTCATTGAAAAAACAAAATTCGGCTATGAACTCAAAGCCTGCGGCTACAACCGCGACGCCGCAAAATATGCCGGCATCAACGAAAAACGCAGCATTATTTTGTCCATGGTCATCGCCGGCGCGCTGGCGGGGCTTGGCGGCGCATGTCTATATCTCGCAGGCGCCGGCAAAGGCATTGAAGTGGTGGACGTGCTTGCTGCCGAGGGTTTCAACGGTATTCCGGTCGCACTGCTCGGCCTCAACAACCCCATCGGCATTATTTTTGCCGGCATTTTTGTGGCATATT
>JAVXRV010000152.1:0-3417 GCA_036643515.1 Ruthenibacterium sp. | reverse complement strand
CGTAACCTGCGCGTAAGATATAAACACAGGATATCTTGACATGACCAAGGGAGGAACGCATGAAATTAAAAATTGAAGAATCGGCCGCTGTGTCGGAAACAGAAGTGATGATTTTGTGTCGTCAAACAGATGCACAAGTACTCAAAATGGCAGCACTTTTACGTACCTTTGAGCAAAAACTGACCGGCGAACAGAACGGCGAAATTTTTTTACTGGACGCGCAAACGATTTTGTACATTGATACCGTTGACAAAAAAACATTTTTTTACACCAAAAACGGCGTGTATGAAACGCCGCTGAAACTTTATCTGCTCGAAGAACAGCTTGCGGGAAACGATTTTTTCCGTGCATCCAAATCCAGCATCATCAATTTTACGCAAATTCAATCTCTGCGCCCTGAATTTGGCGGCAGAATGATTGTGACACTCACAAACGGCGAAAAACTCTTTGTTTCGCGCCAATATACCGCCGCCATCAAACAGCGGCTTGGGCTTTAGGAGGCTTTTTGCATGAAAAATTTTTTAAAACACACCCTTGAATGGAAAATCAGCACCTGTCTTGTGTTCACGGCATCCGTCATCTTCGCAATGCTCATCACCTTTTGTTTTGGCGGCAAAAGTCTTTCGCTTTTGACTCTCTTTGCGCTGATGCTGATGTCCATGTACGGCGCATTTTTACAGGCCGCCCTATTTTCGGACTGGATTTTTCACCGCTTGTCCTATACGCTGCGCATCCTTTTGTTTGTGGCGTTTTATCTGCCGATTTTAATGCTGTGCGGCATTTTTTGCAAGTGGTTTCCGCTTGGCAATCCACTGGGTTGGCTGATTTTTTGTGGAGTTTTCATGCTGATTTTTGTGGGTATGACCGTCGGGTTTGAAGTGTATTATCGTGTGCAAGGCAAAAAATATGACGGCTTGCTCGGACAATATCGCAAACAAAAAGAAGATTGGAAATAGCAAAAAGCTCCGCCGAAACCACAAAATTTCGGCGGAGTTTTTTTGATATCATCACATTGTTATAATACTTTGCCCAAAAAGTCTTTGAGACGCGCGTTGGTGGGATTGCCGAAAAACTCGGCCGGCGGCGCTTCTTCCATAATGACGCCCTCGTCGATGAACACCACGCGGTGCGCCACTTCGCGCGCAAAACCCATTTCGTGCGTCACAATCGCCATTGTCATCCCCTCGATGGCAAGCTGTTTGATGACATCGAGCACTTCATGCACCATTTCGGGGTCAAGCGCACTCGTCGGTTCGTCAAATAGCATCACGTCCGGCTGCATGGCAAGGCATCGCACAATGGCCACGCGCTGCTGCTGTCCACCCGATAATTTGATGGGATATTCGTTGGCTTTATCGGCAAGGCCGACGCGCTCTAGAAGCTTCATGGCCGCTTTTTCAGCCTCTGCTTTCGGTGTTTTTTTAATTTGAATCGGCCCTAACGTGATATTTTCGAGCACGGTTTTGTTGGCAAATAAATTAAAATTCTGAAACACCATGCCGATTTTCTGCCGCATTTTATTGATGTTGGCATGTTTGTCGGTGATGTCGCTGCCCTCGAAAATAATATGACCGCCGGTCGGCATTTCAAGCAGATTTAAACAGCGCAGCATGGTGGATTTTCCGCTGCCGGACGGGCCGATAATCGCCACCACTTCGCCCTTGTGGATGGAAAGATTGACGCCTTTGAGCACGGACACATACTTGAACTGCTTTTCAAGACCCTGCACTTCAATCAGCGTATCGCCTTGTATTTTATTATCGTGTAACACTCTTGTTCATCCTCCTCTCGAAAAGCGCAACCAGCTTCGACAGTGGGAACACCACGACGAAATACAGCAGTGCAGCGATGATATAAGGTTCAAAATAGAAATAGGTAATGGAGGTGACATCGCCGGTGCGGAACATAATATCCGCCACGCCGATGATGGACAGCACACTGGTTTCTTTGATAATCGTGACAAATTCATTCGCCATGGCCGGCAGAATATTGCGCACAGCCTGCGGCAGTACCACATGGCGCATCGCCTGCCAATGTGTCATGCCGACAGCGCGCGCGGCCTCCATCTGTCCGCCCGGCACAGCGCCGATGCCGCCGCGAATCACTTCGCTCATATACGCACCGGAATTGAGGCCGACCACAACCAATCCCCAGAAAAACACGTTGAAATTGGCGTTTGAAAATTTGAGGTTCATTGCCGTAGAGCCGTAATAAATAATCATGGCCTGCACAAGCAACGGCGTGGAGCGCACCACCTCGACATATGCGGTGCAAATCCATCGCAAGGGGTGAATTTTGCTCATGCGCCCAAAGGCGAGCAATAAACCGAGGGCAAGACCGATAAGCACGGCAAAAAAGGAGATAGACAGCGTGTTTTTCAGTCCCTCAAAATAAAACGTGTGATATTTGGCAAAAATTTTGAACATTCTTGTCAGCGAAAACAGTGAATTTGTCATGCTATCCTCCACCCGCAAAAAGCGCCGCAAAGATTTTTCTTCGATGCTGCGCTTTTTGCCGAGTATTTTATTTTTTATTCAATGCCGAGTTTTTCAGCCTGTACCTGTGCTTCTTCAAACCATTTTGCAAGCTCGCCGGAATCGTTGTATTTTTTGATTTCAGCATTCACAAAGTCAAGCAAATCGGTGTTGCCGAACATGAGGGCAGCTGCGGTACCCACTTCGGCCGGATCAATGGTGACCGGCGCTTTGCCGATGGCAAGGTCGGGATTGTTTTTCACATATTGTTTTGCACTGACCTCGTCCATCATCACTGCCGCGCAATTGCCGGCTTTGAGTTCTTGCACACATTGGGGCATTTTCGGCAGCGATTTCAGTTCGCTTTCGGGATATTGTTCTTCGCAGAGTGTCTGTTGCAGTGTGCCTTTTTGGCAGACAATCATTTTGCCTTTGAGGCTTGCCGCATCGGGATAGGTATCCAAATCTTCGGCACGTACAATCATGCACTGTGCGCCGCCGACGTAAACGTCTGACATGTCTACGCTCTTTTTACGTTCATCCGTCGGAGATAAACCCGCGAGCGCCATATCTGCCGCGCCGGACTGAACCGCCGGAACGACCGCCGTAAATTCGATGTCCATAATCGTCAGTTTAACACCGAGGTCATCTGCCATTTTCTGCACGAAAGCCGGCTCTAAACCAATAATTTCGCCTTTTTCATTTTTGAACGCAAACGGTGCATACTGGCTCTCGGTCGCGACAATCAACTCGCCACGGTCTTTGATTGCCTGCACACTATGCTCGGCTGTTTTGCCTTCTTCTGTTGCAAGGACACTCTCGGCGGTTTTTTCCGCAACGCTCATCACCTCGGACGCCGCTTGTTCGATTTCTTTTTCGACTGCCGGATCAGAGCCGCAGGCAGTAAATCCAAGCGCCATTACCAGTGCCAAAGAAAATGCAA
>JAVXRV010000151.1:0-3423 GCA_036643515.1 Ruthenibacterium sp. | reverse complement strand
GTCAACACTTTTCGACGCTTTTCCCCATGTTTTTTTACTCTGTCAGCTTTTCACGCAGATTTTCGAGGATGCGCCGCTCTCTGCGCGAGATTTGCACCTGTGTCGTGCCGAGTGTTTTTGCGGTTTCGCTCTGCGTTTTATTCTTGAAAAATCGTAGATATATCAAGCTTTTTTCTTCTTTACCAAGTGTCGCAAGCACGGTTTTGAGGCTGAGCAGGTCTGAAAGTGCCTCCTCACAGCTCTCCTGCGGGATATCGAACTCCCGTGCGCCGTCCTCATCCGATACCGGCGTCAAAGAAAGCGCCGGCAATGATGCGCTCATCGCGTCCGCCACTTGTTCACTGCTCACGCCGAGCATTTCTGCAATTTGTGATACTGTCGGCTCCTGTCCGGTCGTTTTTAGAATGCGCTCGCGCAGCGCGCCCACCTTCATACCAAGTTCTTTGATGGAGCGGCTTACCTTAATAGACCCGCCATCGCGGAACAGTTTTTTAATCTCCCCGAAAATCACCGGCACGGCATACGTGGAAAAGCACAGTCCGCGGCTTTCGTCAAAACCGTCGTATGCTTTCACGAGTCCCATACAACCTGCGGCATATAAATCGTCATATTCAATGCCGCGCCCTTTAAAACGCCCTGCGCACGAATGCACAAGGCCTAAATTATGTTCAATAAATTCAGTGCGCGGACCCAGAATCACCGGCATTGTATTCCTTCTCTCTTATATATAGTATGTATAGAGAGTGCCTTAGCGTCGGCCGAGCTGTTTTATGAGTGTGACACGCGTGCCTTTGCCGGGTGTCGAGCGCACGCGCACCGTGTCCATAAAACTTTCCATCACAGCAAAGCCAAGGCCCGCGCGTTCAATGCCGCCTGTGGTGAACAGCGGTTCCATCGCTTTTGCAATATTCGGAATGCCACAGCCCTTGTCCGCCACCACAAGCACAAGCCTGTTGTCTGCATACAAAGACGCCGTGAGCGTAATCACGCCCATGTCATCGGGATAAGCATGCACGATGCAGTTGGTCACCGCCTCCGACACCGCCGTTTTAATATCGGCAATTTCATTAAGCAGTGGGTCTACCTGCGCCGCAAAGGCAGCCACCGCACTGCGTGCAAAACCCTCGTTGACGCTGCGCGCCGGAAATGTGAATTTCACTGTATTTTGTGCTTTCATCTTCATTTGCTCCTTACTCTTTTGCATCAATGCCCGCGAGCGCAAGCATTTTCTGAATTTCTGCCGGTGCTTTTTGCACCACCACCACGCCGCCAAGCGCACTGACCAATTTGTGTCGGCCGAGAATCAACCCGATTCCGGCCGAATCCATAAAGGTGACCGCCTCAAAATCGAGCACGAGAATTTTCGGTGTTTCAGCCGTCACGCGGTCGTCGATGGTGCGACGCAGCACGGTTGCCCAGTGGTGGTCAATTTCTCCCGAAAGTTTGGCCGTGAGTGTTTTTCCGTTTGTGTGTAATGTTACTTGTGTCATACAAATCTCCGTTTTCTATTCCAAAAAAAATAGGCATACAGGCTATGAAACTATCATAGACTGTATGCCTCTGTATATTTTGTTGAATTTACGCTTATGGTTTTAAAATTTTGCGCGCCTCGGCCGCAAGATACAAACTGCCGCAGATGACAAGCCCGCCATCGAGATTCTGTTTTGCCTTTACGAGCGCCGTGTCCACGTCCTCACACGCCGTCACTTTGGCAAAATGCTTTTTGGCAAGTGCCGCAAGCTCTGCCGCCGGCATCGCACGCGGGTTTTGTGGTGTGACCGTGTACACTTCCTCAAAACACGGGCTGAGTGCCGTAAGCATTTCTTCCGGATTTTTACCGTTTAAAATGCCGATAATCGCCGTGAGATGATGCACATTTGCCGCTTTGAGGGTGTCTGCCAGTGCGCGTGCGCCATCGGGATTATGCGCACCGTCGAGTAAAATAAGCGGGTCTTTGCTGATGATTTCAATGCGTGCCGGAAATGCCGCTTTTGCGATGCCTGCCATAATGGCCTCGTCTGAAATATCATAGCCATGTTCGCACAGCCGCAGTGCCGCTTCCACCACCACCATGGCATTACATGCCTGATGCATGCCGGGAAACGGAATATTGAGGTCATACCCGCCATAATTGACACGATTTTCAAACGCCGGTGCGCGATAAACGTGTAAATCTTCCATCTCCGGCACCGTGAGTGCACATTTCGCCTTGGCGGCACGCAGAACAATTTCGTCCATGGCCGCTTGCGGCTGTAACGGATATGCCACCACATCGCAGTGATTTTTAAAGATGCCGCATTTTTCGGCGGCAATTTTGTCATACGTGTCGCCAAGCAGTTCCGTGTGGTCTTTTCCAATCGCCATCACACAGGCAACGAGCGTGTTTTCAATGGCATTGGTCGAATCAAGCCGTCCGCCAAGTCCCACTTCCATACAGACAATGTCGCATTGTTCCCGCGCAAACCATAGCAGTGCCGCCGCGGTCACGGCGTCAAACTCCACAAAGTCCCCGCCTGCGCTTTGCGCCGCGTCGCGCACTTCGCACAGCAGCGCCGCCAACGTGTCTGCGTCAATCATATTGCCGTTCAGTAAAAAGCGTTCGCGAAAATCAATCACATATGGGCTGATGTTCGCGCCGGTTTTGTAGCCGGCCTCTTTTAAGATGTTCGCCAACATCACGGTGGCACTGCCTTTTCCGTTCGTACCGGCAATGTGCACAAATTTAAGTTTTTTTTCGGGATTGCCCAGTGCGGCAAGCAGCCGCCGCGTATTTTCGATGCCGGGCGTCGCCGCAAGTCGCGGCAGTGTGTGCACCCAAGCAAGCGCTTCTTCGTACGTCATTCTGTTTCCTCTTTACAGTTTATCCCATCACGCAGATGGATTCCTCAATTTTCGCCAGTTTCTCAATGGCCAGTGCGTGCTTTGTCCGAATTTCCTCCACCACTTTTTCCGGTGCTTTCGCCATAAAGCCGGTGTTGGCAAGACGTGCGCACAGCGTGTCAATCTCTTTTTCGCACTGCGCTTTTTCTTTTGCGAGGCGTGCAATTTCTTTGTCTTTGTCAATCAGTTCCATCATCGGAATCAGCACGCGTGCCGCTTGCGTCACCAGTTGCACCATACCGTCCGTGTCGCCCGCATATTTTTCGGTGCAAGTGATGTCGGTGCAAAACGCAAATTTGGCAAGATAGCTTTCGCCCGCTTTGAACGGCTCTGCGTCGGCGGTTTCCAAAATCATCGACGTGCGCTTTGTCGGATGTACGCCCATATCGGTGCGCACGGTACGCACGGCTTTGATGACATCCATGATTTTTTCAAATGACGCTTCTTCTTCGGCAAAATCGAGTTGCGGCTCATACATCGGCCATTTTGTATACATCAAAGTTTCGTTTGCGCCGGGCAGTGCGGTATAAATTTCCTCGGTAA
>JAVXRV010000150.1:0-3460 GCA_036643515.1 Ruthenibacterium sp. | reverse complement strand
GTTAAATGTTGGCATAATTTTCTCCTTTCTTTCAGATTTTTGGTGCTGCGTTTGCACGCAGAACCTCTATGTTGAGACGGCAAGCCGCCAAACAACCGAGTCTAAAAAAGTTGCTATAGACATCACAAAACGCACCTATGGCGCAACATTTATATTTTACACGTAAAAGCCGTTTCTGTCAACATAAATATTGCTGAAAATTCAGCATTTTGCCGAATTTTCTTGTGTGGCCGTGTATAAATATAATTATCTCATAGGATGGGCATAAAAGCAAGTTTTTAATCCTGTTTTCTCTTATCTTGTATTGACAAGTACACTTGGCAGCGTTATACTGATTTTACCAAGTGTACTTGGCAAATTTTAGTATGAAAAGGGAGAAGTATTCCATGACAAAAAAAGAAATTTTAGAAAAAAGTCGTGCGGAAAGCAAAGACGAAGGCATGGAAAATGCCGAATTAAAAGGTCTGAAAATCGGCTATATCTGCTTTATGATTCTGTTTATGTTGATGATTGTTTTCAATTTATTTTATGGCGCACCGGAAACCGGTCACGCTTTACAGGCGCTGTTTTGGGCATTTTTCGCCTCGCTTACCTACGGCCGCTATCGCTTCAAAAAGCAAAACATCATGCTGCTTACCGTGATTGTCGCCGGTCTGTGTTCCCTTTTGAATGTGATAAACTACGTCAATGCGGCTTTGCGGTGACGGTATGAATGACACATTGACCTTGAAAAACCGTCTCAAAATAGCGCGTATAAAGGCGCATTTGTCGCAGACAGAGCTTGCCGAAATCATCGGTGTATCGCGCAATACCATCAGTTCCATCGAAACCGGCCAGTATAACCCCACGGCAAAACTCGCGCTGATTCTATGCACCGCGCTCGATTGGCGGTTTGAAGATTTGTTTTATTTTGAATAAAAAACGCCCCGACCATATAAACACATGGTCGGGGCGTTTTGTGCTTGAATTACAGTCCCAATTCTTCGCCTGCAATTAGTTCTTCTTCCACTTCGGGAAGGCCTGTGCCGGCGGGAATCAGTTTGCCGATGATGACGTTTTCTTTCAAACCGCGCAGCGGGTCCACTTTGCCTTTGATGGCAGCGTCGGTGAGCACGCGGGTCGTTTCCTGGAAGGAAGCGGCAGAAAGGAACGAATCGGTGGCAAGGGAGGCCTTGGTGATACCGAGCAGCAAGGAGCTGCCCTCGGCAAATTTGAGGTCTGTTTCGCCGTTTGCGATACGTTCGCTGATTTTTGCATTTTCTTCGCGGAACTCGGCTTTGTCGAGGCTGGAGCCGGCAATCAAGCCAGTAGAGCCGCCGTCGTCCACGCGAATTTTACGCATCATCTGCAACACGATAACTTCAATATGCTTGTCGCAGATGTCAACGCCCTGTAAGCGATATACTTTTTGCACTTCGCTGATGAGGTAGTTTTGCACGGCAATCGGGCCTTTGATGGCGAGGATATCCTGCGGATAGGCAAAGCCTTCTGTGATGATATCGCCCTTTTCGAGCAAATCGCCGTCGTTGACACGCACGCGCTGGCCAAACGGAATGAGATAGCTTTTTTCAGCCGGTGCATTGTTTTCGTCCACACCGGTAATCACCGCATGGCGGTTTTTCTTGGTGTCGTCGATGTGCGCCGTACCGGAAATTTCCGTCATGATGGCGAGGTTTTTCGGGCGGCGTGCCTCGAACAATTCCTCAACACGCGGCAAGCCCTGTGTAATATCCTCGGCAGACGCGATACCGCCTGTATGGAACGTACGCATGGTGAGCTGTGTGCCCGGCTCGCCGATAGACTGTGCGGCAATGATGCCCACGGCCTCACCGCGGCCGACAATGCGGCCATTGGCAAGGTTGGCGCCGTAGCATTTGCTGCAAACGCCGTGTTTTGCAATACAGCAGAGCACAGTGCGCAGTTCCACCACTTTGACACCGGCGGCCACCACTTTTTTCGCGTCGTCCTCGGTCATCATTTCGTCTTTGGACACGAGCAGTTCCCCTGTTTCCGGATGCACAATATCATGCACGGAATAGCGTCCCTGCAAGCGTTCTTCGAGCTTTTCAATGATTTCGTTGCCCTCGCGGATATCCGAAACGAGCAAGCCTTCGGTTGCGCCGCAATCTTCTTCGCGGATAATCACATCTTGCGAAACGTCCACAAGACGGCGGGTCAAATAGCCAGAGTCGGCGGTGCGCAGTGCGGTATCGGCGAGGCCTTTTCGAGCGCCCTTACCGGCGATGAAGTACTCCAAGATGTTGAGGCCTTCACGATAGTTTGCGCGAATCGGGATTTCAATGGTTTTACCGGAGGTGTTGGCGATGAGGCCGCGCATACCGGCAAGCTGACGAATCTGCGCCATGGAACCGCGCGCGCCGGAATCCGCCATCATAAAGATGGGGTTGTGCGCGTCAAGGTTGGCAGACAGTGCTTCCGAAACGTCCTCGGTGGTTTTATTCCAAATTTTGATGATGCTGTTGTAGCGCTCCTCGTTGGAGATAAAGCCTTTGTTGTACTGCTTTGTCACCTTGAGAATTTGTTCCTCGGCGGCGGCTAGCATCGCCGGTTTTTGCGGCGGAATGACAGCATCCGAAACAGCCACCGTGATGGCGCTCTTGGTGGAATATTTATATCCCTGCGCTTTGACTTTGTCGAGCATTTCAGACGTAATCACCGTGCCATGCACATGAATGCAACGCTCGATAATCGCGCCGAGCTGCTTTTTGCCGACTAAGAAATCAATCTCAAGCAAAAACGCATTTTCGGGGTTGGTTCTGTCGACAAAACCGATGTCCTGCGGAATCGGCTGATTGAAAATCAAACGACCGACCGTGGTATTGATGATGCGTGTGCGCAATTCTCCGTCAATTTCGGCTTCGCGACGCACTTT
This sequence comes from Ruthenibacterium sp., assembly GCA_036643515.1. Taxonomy (GTDB): domain Bacteria; phylum Bacillota; class Clostridia; order Oscillospirales; family Ruminococcaceae; genus Ruthenibacterium. Next base: position 567 of record JAVXRV010000150.1, on the reverse strand, counting down.
GATTTTTGCGTGCAGCGTAATCACGCCCTCTTGATAGGCCATGACCGCTTCGTTTTCGTCGCGGAACACTTTTCCCTCGCCTTTTTCGCCGTCATCGGCCATGGTGAGGTAATAGCTGCCGAGCACCATATCCTGCGACGGCACGGTAACGGGCTTGCCGTCAGACGGTTTGAGCAGATTGTTGCTTGCGAGCATCAAGGTTCTTGCTTCGTTTTGTGCTTCTTCCGACAGCGGCACGTGGACAGCCATCTGGTCGCCGTCAAAGTCGGCATTGTATGCGGTACAGACAAGCGGATGCAGTTTGATGGCGCGGCCTTCTACGAGAACCGGCTCAAACGCTTGAATACCAAGGCGATGCAAGGTCGGCGCGCGGTTGAGCAACACCGGATGCCCTTTGATGACGGTTTCAAGCGAATCCCATACTTCCGTGCGGGTGCGCTCCACCATTTTGCGGGCAGATTTAATATTGTTGGCAAGGCCTTTTTCGACAAGGTCTTTCATGACGAACGGTTTGAACAGCTCGAGCGCCATTTCTTTCGGCAAACCGCACTGGTACATTTTCAGTTC
>JAVXRV010000149.1:0-3465 GCA_036643515.1 Ruthenibacterium sp. | reverse complement strand
CGCCTCCATTGATGCGTTTATCGCCGCACAGCCAAACGGTTACGACACACTTGTGGGCAATCGCGGTTTAAAGCTTTCGGGTGGAGAAAAGCAGCGTTTGTCCATCGCGCGTGCCATTTTAAAAGATCCGAAAATCCTCATTTTGGACGAGGCGACAAGCGCACTGGATTCCATCAGCGAAAACGCGATTCAATCTGCACTCGACACGCTGATGCAGGGGCGCACGTCGCTTGTCATTGCGCATCGGCTGTCCACAGTGCTTGCCGCCGACAAAATTTTGGTGCTTGATGGCGGCAAAATCGCCGAAAGCGGCACGCATGCCGCTTTGCTTGCGCAGGACAGCATTTATACGGAGCTGTACGAAACACAATTTCGCCGTATTTTACAACACGAACCGTAATGTGTATTTTATACAGCAATTTTACTTTTGATTGTCCTACCAACCCTCGTCTTTGCTGTATGCAACTTGACAAAAGGTTGTGTACAAGGACAATAATATGTCCAGTTGCTACAATTTGTACAAGACGAGCGAACGCATCGTGAATGCTTTCTTCCCAAAAATAGCACAAACGCGCCGGTCAATCCTGTCCTGCGCGTTTGTGTGATGGTGCTATTGCACCGCTTCGGTGTAAGTTCCCAGTTCTTTTGCCTTTTTTAAAAAATACACAAAAGTGTCATAGTCCACTGTTTTTGGAATCGAATGATCCGAATGCAGCGCATATCCATATCCTTGCTTCACAACAGGTATTTTTTCCTCAAGCTCCTGATCAATCAGCGCCTTATCATTCGTATATAGCACTCTCACATCAATGCCGCCCATAAATGCAATTTGCTTGCCATACTTTTGGTAAAGCTTCAACAAATCCATGCCTGCTTTCACTTCTATCACTTCCAAACAGTCGATGCCCGCTTCAATCATATATGGCAAAAGCGGCTCGACGTACCCGCAGGAATGCATGATGACCGGCATATTGTGGCTGTGCGCATAGTCACAGCTTTGTTTGTGACAGGGGAAAATCAGTTTTCGGTATGCATCGGGCGACATAAATGGTTTGTTTTTAAAGCCCATATCCTCATAATACCAGATGCCATCCGGATATCCCTCTTGCTGAAACAAAATTTCTTGCAGTTCCAGTGTAACGTCAATCAATTGCTGTGCCATTTCCTGAATCCATTCCGGCTCTAAAATCATCCCTGCCAACATGTTTTCGTGGCCGCAAATCGGGTGCATCATTTCAAATACGTTTATGCCGGACCAACAGAAAAAGCGATTTTCCGCAGCGGCTTCCTGTTTCGCTTTGCGGTATGCCTCAAAATCAATTCTGCGCGGGTCAGCCGTAAGCAGATGCTTCACCAAATCCCAATCCGCCTGTTCTGTGATGGTAAACCCGATATGTTCTGGTGTTGTATCGTGTTTTTTGTGACGTTTTAAAATTGCGCCGTTGCCATCTTTTTGCGTAATGGTATCCTCTGTTTCGGAAATGGTTTCCGGCACAAAATCGAGATCAAGCACCATCTTAAACGCCCAGCACTCGTCCATATCAAAATCAAAGTGCCGGCTCATGTTTTCGTCGGGGTCAATCTTTCCGCTTTGCGCCCATGCTTTTTGTGTGTCATTCCAAAAGTGTTCATACACAGGAATCCTGTCAAGAGGCTGATGTTTCAGCATATTGGTCATGCGCTGTTTTCCGGTCATAATCATTCTCCTTTGGTGAATTTGTTGTTTTCATTATAGAATATTTTGAAAAATCATGGTATGATGAACGTGACAAAAACAGGACAAAAGTAATATTGATTGGGGTTTTTATGGAAATTTTGCTGACAGATGAAATTCATCTGGACATTTTGGCCGCACGGCGCTTTGATTTCTCTGTTGAAGATATCAAACGGCACACACTTGTGCCCCGCCGCTGTTACAATTATGAAATGGAATACTATACTTCACCCAAGGCAGGCATTTTAGTGGATGGCGAGTATGTGGAATTTCAGTCCGGCGACGTCAATTTTCGCACGCCGGGTCAGGTTTTGTGCGGCATTCCGTCCTACCGTGGGTATACGATTTGTTTTGCGCTGCGAAAACAAATTTCGCACACTGAACCGTATTTTTGGGGCAGTGAACAAACAGCAGAGCCGGCCTATCAAAATCCGGTGCTGCGCTGTCTGCCAATCAAAGTTTCTTTCGGGCAAGACAAAGCCGTACAACAACTATTTTCAGCCATCTGCACTTCGTTTCAACGTGGGATGGAGCAAGACCGTTTCAAGGCGTGCGTATGCACCTTGCAACTTCTCACATTGCTGATGGAAACGGCAGAGCACACCGAGGCCTATTATTGCCCACCTGCGGTTCAAAAGGCCGAGCACTATCTCAAGAAGCACTATTTAGAGGAGCTTTCCATCGACGCATTGATTCAGAAATCCGGCTTATCGAAGGGCTATTTTCACAAGTGTTTCAAGTCTTTTTTTCACACCACGCCAGCCGGTCTTGTCATTCTTCTGCGGATGGATCAAGCGAAAGCACTATTGAAAATGACAAATCAAAACGTCGCCGAAATCGCCGCCGCATGCGGTTATTTTGACAGCGCCTATTTCTCTCGCCTATTCAAAAAGCACACAGGAAAAACACCGCTTGAATTTCGCAATCAGCAGTATTGAGCGAAAGAGAATACCGCATCTCAACCGAAACACTTGATTGTATTCGTTACCAAATAATACGGCCGGCGTGCGTTACAGCGAAAGCAAGAGCATCATAGAAGAAACAAGTTTTTTGCATCGAGATATGCGGGGAAATTGCAGTGAATCTTGAAATTTGCAAAAGCATTGCAAAAAAATATGCAAAAACGATTGACAGACGCGCGCTTTCGTGTAACATTCTCACGCGATGCCAATTCCAATTCGTCGTGCCGCTCGCCGCCGCGGGGCAACCGCGGTATATGCCGAAAAATCTCCATGCTCGGAGAGGTTTTTCATGATTGTGACTTTGCCGCAAGCCGTGGGTAGCGTTGACGGTTACGTTCATTTTACAGCAAAAAGGACGAGATTGGAACCCTTTATGGGAATCAATCTCGTCCTTGCTTTTTTGGGGGCGTTGCAGATATCTGCAACAGCGCCTTTGACGTGGTTTGCGTTGACGGTTACGTTATGACACGGAGGTTGTGTTGTATCAGGGCTACTCCTTACAACGCAGCATCAAAAACTCCCACCGACAGTTTTTGGAGAACAAACCCGCTCGCTCTGCCTCATTGACATTGGCTAACGATGTAATATCACTCATCAGCGGTTGATACACCTCATAGCCAATATCAAATCCCACGTCAGCCAGCATTGCCAATGCTTGTTCACAGTTGTTAAATGCAGCTGGGGATATTTTCTTGTCTGTAACCCCTTGAAAAACAAAGTTGGATACAATCTCGGAATGAGCGCCATATTTTTGTTCATCAAGGTCTGAAGTAATCCATACGCCACCAT
>JAVXRV010000148.1:0-3591 GCA_036643515.1 Ruthenibacterium sp. | reverse complement strand
CAAGGAGGCATGGAATCTTCTTTTCTGGAATGAAAGCCCCAAAAACCGCTTTTTCTTTAACGACGTTGATCACTATTTCATAAAGTCCTATGGAAGAGGCTTCATCAATTTCCGACAAGAGAAAAGCTTGGTGAACAAGGATTTTGCAAAATCCCGCGTTGAGCAGCTCTACAACAAAAATCCGGAAATGTGCAAGGCATATTCTAATCTGAACGATGATGACCTGCTGTATGACTTTTTCCTCAGCTACTACAACATCGGCAATCTGCGCAATCAAGTCAGCCATGCGCAAATCTCCGAAAAAGTGCTCCCCAATTTGGAGGGCATGAAGAAAAATGAGACTTTCCAGCTTTGTGGAGAAACTATTTCAAAGTTCCTGGGCCTTTATCAAGCGGCTTGCCGCAAGGTGGATATGTCCAATACTTGCAAACCCAAAACGATGGAGGATTGGCAGTTCAAGGCATATACCACAAATCATCGACTACAGCCGCTCCAGACGGCTCCGGAGAATCTGCTGGTCACCGATACTTACAATTGCCAATTTAACGGCAAGGATGTGCAAATTGCAATCCGCATGCTATCGCCTGAAGATAATACCATCGATGATTGATTGCGGATATTTTCAGTGGTATGATAACAGAATATAACCGCTCAACACCACACGTTTTTGACAAAAAAGTGCAGGAGCCGGCATCTCGCCGGCTCCTGCACTTTTGTCTATTTAAAATGGTTTTTTCTATTTTGAGGGGCAAGATTTTGTAAAAATGCCGCTTGCTTTTGCCGCCCTATTTCCCTGCGCTTGATTACAGCCGCGTTTCCCAGCGATTGCAAAAAACGGTTTCGCTCGGCGTACCCTCAAACGGAGATTTTCCGCAAATTTTGTCGGTCAGCGCACTTAAATATTCCGGTGCACTGCCATATGCATTGATAAAAGTGCGAAGCTGCGGCAAATCAATCAAATGCGTGGTATAGTTTAGGCTGATGCCGATGGTGGGCACTTCTGTCGCATACCACGGCAACTCGTTGGAATGGTTACAGCTCCAGCGCAGCCGCACGTTGTTTTCCTGCGCATAGCCGTGCACGTTCACCACCACAAACACCACGTCATACTTGCTTTTAAATTCTTCCACACTGCCGCAATCGGTCATGTTGCGGATGTTTTCTTGATTCGCGCCCGCGCGCGCTTCTAAATCGAAAAAGTTTGGCGCAATCGTCACCGAAAAACCTGCGTCCGTCAGCGCTTTTGCCACGGTATCACGCATGGCATCGGGCGCCTCGGCGCGGCTTTGCGACGTGCTTTGGATGTAATACAGCCGCGCACGCGGATATTTTGTCGGGTTGATGGGCAGCAGCTTTGCCGTGTCTTTCACAAGCGTAATCGAATCTTGCGCCGCACGCTGTGCCAGTGCACTGTGCTGTGCAAGGCAAACGGCGTCGAGTGCCGGCTGCGCTGTTTTGAGCGACGCGTGGCATCTGTGCAGTTGCAACTTTGCTTTCAGCCCCAAAATGCGCATGAGTGCGTCGTATAGACGTCTTTCAGATATCATGCCGTTTTCATAGCCGCGTTTCATGTACATAAAATCCTCGTCCATGCGGTTACTGAACAAAAACATATCGCAGCCGGAGGCGATTGCTTTTGGCACGGCCACTTCGCGCCGCTCCATATTGGCAATGCCCGCCATATGCGATGCGTCGGTGATGACAAGGCCGTTGAAGCCGAGTTCCTTGCGCAAAAGTCCCTGCAAAAGTTCAGGGCTGAGCGTTGCGGGCATGATTTCTTCATCGCGAATGCCCGGCGCAAACTCACGGCTGAGCGCGCGCTGTGCAAAATGTCCCACCATAATGCCTTCGATATCTTCTTCTATCATGGCCTCGTACACCTTGCCATAACTTGCGCGCCAATCTTCCGCCGACAAATTGTTGGTGCCGAGCACAAGGTGCTGGTCAAGCTCCTCCTCGCCATCTCCCGGAAAATGTTTGCAGCAAACGGCAAGGCCGCCCTCGTGCACGCCGCGAATAAACGCGCGCGCATTTTCAATTACGCCGTCGGCCGTGTCGCCAAAACAGCGCGTATTTACGATGGTATTGCGCCAGTTCATCAAAATATCCACGCACGGATTGAACAGCCAGTTGCAGCCGACATTGCCGGCTTCGCGCGCGGCCACAACACCCATTTGATAGGCCGTATCGCGGCTTTTGCTTGCAGCCGCGCCCGCGGCCGAGCACACAAACGTGCCGCCTTTGTAAGCGCCGTCGCCGCCGTTGTCGCAGTTGCTCGCCACCAAAAGCGGCAGTTTTGCATATTTTTGGTAATTTGCAATCAAATCGGCCACATGTTCGCGTGTATCGCCTTGATATCGCAACCCGCCTTGATGATAGTTTTCTTCCAGCGATTGAATGCGTTCTTCGCTTGCGCCGCTCTCGCCCATTTGTACAAAAAGCTGCCCAATTTTTTCATCCAACGTCATCTTCTCAATGGTGCAGTGCACCCACATGATGTCCTCGTCTGAAAGATAGTACGGACTTTTTCTTAAATCAACCATGCTAAAGTCTCCCCCGCGCTTTCGCGCAAAAACAATTGATATCGCAATATGATTTCACATTGCGCCCATGCATCGGCTTAGACACCCTCATCATACATGCTATACGAATATGTGTCAAGTGCCGTTTTCTGCCCGCAAAAGCGCAAAAAAAATCTTCATCATCAGCGAATGACCACTGACGATGAGGGTTTAAAAATGGTTGCGGGGGCAGGGTTCTGTCGCGCTTCGCGACGTTCAAATCCTTTTTTAAACAAAAAAATCTGTCCGGCATAGCCAAACAGATTTATGGTTGCGGGGGCAGGATTTGAACCTACGACCTTTGGGTTATGAGCCCAACGAGCTACCGGACTGCTCCACCCCGCGATATGTTTTGCGCTTTGTTCTTTGTTTGAAGCGCTTTATTATAATACCATAACATATGGTGTTTGTCAAGGCGTATTTTTTATACCTGCTGATGCTTGCTTTTTCGACACCATGCGGTGTATACTTGAAAAAAAGAACAAAAGGTGGCTGTTTTTATGGATACAAAAGAGCTGACGGACGCTTTGCGCGACGCAATTCATGCCGAACAGGCCGAAACAAACGCACTGGCACACAAGAAATTATTATGGGCACGCCTTGGCGCACTCGCCTGTGTGGGGATTTTTGTTGTTATTTGGGTGAGCGCTTTTGTTTTGATTCCGAAAATTGACACGGCTTTGGTAGAAATTACCGCGGTGACGCATGAGATTTCGGGCATTGACTGGACGGCACTGGCCGCCAACATCGACAAGCTTGCCACCACCGGCCAAGAGAGCATGACCGCCGCGACAAAGGCGCTTGCCGAGCTTGACATTGCAGCGCTGAACAGCGCCATTCGGGACCTGCAAGTTGCCGTGGCGCCACTGGCGCGTTTGTTTGGCAAATAAAATGTGCAGGGCGCCCGCGCTTGCGGCACACGCTATGATAAAAAATGCCTTTGCATTTCTGCAAAGGCATTTTTGTGTTTCATTTTAGCCGTTTTGTTTGGCGGCCATGTCTGCGAGCGCGTCTTTGCGCGAGAGATTGA
>JAVXRV010000147.1:0-3623 GCA_036643515.1 Ruthenibacterium sp. | reverse complement strand
CCTAAAACCGTTCGCATTGAAGCGACCGGCGAAGGGGAAGTGACTGCCGGCAGCATCCAACAGGACGCTGAAATCGAGATTTTGAATCCCGATTGGCATATTGCCACACTCGCAGAAGGCGGCAAGCTCGTGATGGAGCTTGTGTTCGACAAAGGCCGTGGCTATATTCCGTCAGACCGCAACAAAGCCGCCGCGGAGCAGGCTTCTGTGGGCGCATTGCCCGTGGATAGCATCTACACCCCGGTGCTGAAAGTAAATTATACGGTTGAAAACACCCGCGTAGGCCAGATTACCGACTATGACAAGCTGACGCTTGAAGTTTGGACGGACGGCACGATTAGCGCAAAAGAGGCGGTCAGCCTTGCCGCGCGCATCATGACGGAACATCTCAACTTGTTTGTCAATTTGTCGCAGGAAGCGATGGACGCTGAAATTATGGTGGAGAAAGACGACACCGGCAAAGAAAAAGCCTTGATTATGACGATTGAGGAACTGGATCTTTCTGTGCGGTCGTTCAACTGCCTCAAACGCGCCGGTATCAATACCGTAGAAGACTTAATTAACAAATCTGAAGACGAAATGATGAAAGTGCGCAACCTCGGCCGTAAAAGCCTTGAGGAAGTTATTGCGAAACTGCAATCGCTCGGCTTTAGCTTAACCAACGAAGACGAGTAAACTGCAAAGGAGTGAATTGGGATGCCCGGTACAAGAAAACTCGGCAGAGCAAGCGACAGCCGTAAGGCAATGCTGCGTGGCATGGTAACCTATCTCTGTGATAACGGCAAAATTGAAACCACCGTTACCCGCGCCAAAGAAGTGCGCGCAATGGCAGAAAAGATGATTACACTTGGCAAACGCGACGACTTGCATGCAAAACGCCAAATCTATTCTTTCATTACGAAAGAAACAGTTGCAAAAAAAGTGATTGACGAAATTGGCCCCAAATACGCAGACCGCGATGGCGGTTACACCCGTATTATTAAAATAGGTGCGCGTCGTGGCGACGCCGCTGAAATGGCAATTATCGAATTGGTCTAATATAACGCAACAAAACGCCCGCAAAGCTTGGTTTTCAAGTTTTGCGGGCGTTTTTTATGGTTTTAATTCAAAAAAGGACGATTAGAGTTCGACTTTCCACAGGCCGTGAATGTTACAATAGGCATAGACGGCGACGGGTTTGTCGTCGATAAAGCCGAAGGTTGCAACCGGTTTTTCGCCGACATTTAAGTTTTTGCGCTGGCCGCCGTGCTCGCTTTCAACATAAATAAACACGATGTGGTGTTCTTCGGTCATGGGATGTTCGGCACTGCCGATGGTGACGGTGATGCTGTGATGCCCCTCCGTGACGACGGGAATGTGTTTTTCGTGCGAGGCTTCTACGGTGTTGGGCACGAGTTCTTCCATGGGTTCTCCGCAGCAGATAAGCGGGACACCTTTGTTGTCAATCATGCCGACCATATTTCCGCAGTGTTTGCAGATGAAAAATTTGTGATTGCTGTTCATTGTTACGACCTCCTATATTTTGTGTGAATGGATGTCTATGCAAATCACGTGTTATAACCTGAGCCCCATGGTGAGCATCCAGACATACGCGAGCGTTTTCGGTAGCATCAGCATGCCGAGTTTCGGGTGTTTGTTTGCCCATAGGACAACGGGAATATAAAACGCGAAGCTTAGTAAAATAGCGAGCCACATGAATTTGAGGTTTTGAGTGGCGAAGCGTGCGAACAAAATGAGTACCATTGCGCCCATGGCGGCAAAGGGCAGATTGCGACAAATGCCCCACGCATAGCTCGGCGTGGCGCTTGTCCATTTGTTTTGCGGAAAAAGGCAAAGCGCGATGCGAAGTGCGGCGAGAATCCAAATAAAAACGGTGCATCGCGGAAAACTTTGCGCAAACAGCAATAGGCCGCAGTGCCAGAGAAAAAGATAAAACAGCGTCATGGTGATGGAGGTGAGCATTTTGCCATAGCCCATGGATTTGCGAAACCGTTCGGCGTCGCCGCTTGCCGCCGCTAAAATGCGCGGTATAAGATGAAATGCGTCGCCGCCCGCGAGCGTGAGGGACATGATGCCCCAAAGCAATCTTGCTGTGCCGCCATTTGCGGTGATAAGCAGATAAACGCCGATGCAAACGGCCGTGAGCAGATAGAGAATGTCGAAATAAAGCTCGATTTTTTTTGGAATGGATTTTTTTTGCGCTGTCATGAAGGCCTCTTTCCAAGCGTATATTATTGAGAACTGTTCCTAATATCTACTTCTAATATAACACCGGAAGAAGCGTGTGTCAATCTTTATTTGATGGATTTTGTGGCATAAAAGGTGGGAATGTTGAAGTTGTGCAGATTGCCTGTGTTGCCGGTGTCTTGGTAGATGTCGGCAAGCGTAAAACCGGCTTTGAGCTGCCCGCCGATTTGTTCCTCAATGGTGTGCGAAAATTGAATGCCCCAGTCGTGCGCCATGGAATCTTGATAGGCTTTTTCATCGCGCAGTGGATGAAACGGCAGACGATACGTAAGCTCGGTTTCCTCCTCATTGAAGGCATAACCGATGCCGTTGTCAAAGCCGGCAAGTAAAATGCCGCCATTTTTAAGGACGCGGTAACATTCTTTCCAGATGGGGAGCACGTCCTCCACATAGCAGTTGGAAACAGGATGAAAAATCAGGTCAAAGGAGGCATCTGCGAAGGGCAGCGGCTGTGTCATGTCGGCACGGACGATTTGCACGGGGTAATGTTCGCGCTGTGACACGATTTTTTCGCTTTCAAGTTGCGCTTTGGAATAATCGAGCACGGTGCACTCGGCGCCGAGTGCCGCAAAAATGGGGATTTGCTGCCCGCCGCCGGAGGCAAGACCGAGAATTTTCGCCTTTGGCATCGCGCAAAACCAGTCGTGCGGAACCGGTTTTGTCGGCGTGAGCAGCACAGACCAGTCGCCGTTTTTGGCATTTTCATAAGTGGCGTGGCTGATGGGCTGACCCCATTCCCAACCGTTTGCCACCCATGTATCAAAACATTTTGCGTTGATATCCGTATAGTGATTCATTGGAAATTGCCTCCTTTTTATAGAAGTTGATAGGCTTGCAGAGTGCTGATGAGCAGGCTATTCGTGAGTTTTTGCGAAAGCAACTCGCGAAATTGGACGGATTTTTCTTTGCCGGCAGCGCGCAAAACGGCGAGCTCTGCGGAAATTTCTGCCTGCTTTTGCGGCAGGGTATCGCATAAATCTTCAAGGCGGCCAAGTTTGTTGATGGCATCGGCGGGGATATTTGTTGTATAAGTAGCGGCGGATGTTTTTTGCGTCAGGCGCGGCATAGGGACACCTCTTTTGTTTTTATTGATTTTATGATAGCACGGTTTGTGGCGATGCGCAAGCGGAGGGGTGAGATTGTGCGTGGTCTTGCGGGCAAAAAAGACCGCGAGCGCTGAGGAGATTTTCGGCGCTCACGGCTTCTTTTTGCGGATTATCCGCGTGGATATTCTTCTTTTTCTTCGAGTTTGCTTGCGACTGTGTGCGGCGTTTCCCAAATTTCGCCGCTTTGGTTTAAGATTTCTTCCTGCTCGGAATAATAAAGACTGGGATGCACGGAATGCTTTGCCATGGTATCACGGCGCTGTTTGGCCT
>JAVXRV010000146.1:0-3655 GCA_036643515.1 Ruthenibacterium sp. | reverse complement strand
CTTCGTCGAGTTCGATGTTGCACAGCACACTTTCGCCGAGCTTAAAATCGGCGAGATTGACATAGCATTCGTACTTTTCTTTTGCGTCAATCAGCTCTGCGGGGCCTGCCACGCGAATGGTTTTTTGCGATAGCGTTGCGCCGAGCTGTGCGGTATCATAGCCGGCCGGCACGCTCGTAAATTCTACCGAAATCGGCAAATCTTTTATTTTTAAAATCGGAATCGTCACTTCTACCTGGTTGAAATCACCTGTAATATAGGTGTCATCAACTTCCTTTCCTGTTTTGTCTAAATAGGTGAGCATTGCGTTTGCGATAGCGGGTTCTGTGCGCACCTCGTTCAGCTCGACATTCGCCACCACTTTGTCGATGCTTTTGATGACGGTTTCGGGGCCGCTGAGGGTCACTTCTTTGGGCGAGGCCACGGGCAAATCCATATAATAACCGTCTGCCGTTTGCACGCCGCTTGCATTCACGTTGACCGCAAATTTTTGTGTGACCACCTTTTCAAACGTTAAATCGATATATTGTGCCTGTGTATTTTCAATGGTGTAGTTTTTATAGGTGTCGGATTTTTCTACTTTGAGCTTTAAGCTGTATTTGCCGGAACCGGAAACCGACGCATAATCGGGGTACACTTGAATGTCGTTTGCCGACAATCCGCCGATGACGCTGTTGTCGCCATTGACGTACACCGTGATGTTTTTAGACGGTTTATCGATGATATCAAGGCCTTGGCTTGTATAGGCCGCCGAGTTGAAATCAAGATTAACCTGCACACGGATGGGTTTTGACTGGTTTGGGTCGACCACCGTGATGACATACATCCACACAAGCACGGCCAAAACAAGCGACAAAATCACCGTGAAACGGCGGCCGGCAAGCAGTTTTGCAAGGCTGAATTTCTTTTCTTGTTTCATTCTTTTCTCCTCCAAAACGACGGCCGTTTCTTTTCCTCCGTCGCAGGCGGAACCATGTCGCCCTCTAGCATATTAAACAGATTCTGCCGGTCAAGCCGGCGAATCAACACGCCGTTTTTCGCGATGGAGATGATGCCGGTTTCTTCGCTGACCACCACAATCACCGCGTCGGAATTTTCGCTCATGCCCAGTGCGGCGCGGTGGCGCGTGCCCATATCTTTGCCGATTTCAAGGTTGTTCGACAGCGGCAAAAAGCAGCCTGCGGCCTCAATTTGTCCGTCGCGAATCACGGCCGCGCCATCGTGCAACGGCGTGCCTTCGTAAAAAATTGTGCCAAGCATTTCGGGGTTGATGTCCGCGTGCAATACGGTGCCGGTTTTGATGATTTCGGACAGATTGGTATGACGCTCAAGCACCATCAACGCGCCGGTGCGAGAATCGGCAAAGCGCTCGGCGGCATCACACACGGCAACGATTGCGTTTTGCCATTTGGCACGCAAATCGTTTGGGTCAACCTTGCTGTGAAAAAGCTGTGTGCCGAATACATTTGTGCGCCCAACTTGTTCAAGCGCGCGGCGCAGCTCAGGCTGAAACACAATCACAAGTGCAATCAGGCCGAACTGCATCACGCTTTTAATCATCCAGCTGAGCGTGCGCATGCCGGAAAAATCTGCAAAAACATAGACGAAAAACAGCACCAGAACGCCCTTGGCAAGCTGTGCCGTATGCGTTTGGCGCACAAGTTCGATGACATTATAAATCAAGAAAGCAACCACTAAAATGTCGAGCAAATCAATCGGGTCGCTCGCTTTGATGCGGTTGACAAACAGGTACCAGGCAGATTGTGTACCGGTCACGGCAAGGCCTCCGTTCTTTTGGTGTGAATTTAATCACGATTTCCTTTTTAACTATATCATAAAATGTACTACAAATAAAGAAAAACTTCGATATTCACAATGCTTTCACAATCAGGCACACACAATGTGCCGCAATTCCCTCGCCGCTGCCGGTGAAGCCAAGCCCTTCCTCGGTGGTTGCCTTCACGGAAACCGTCGCGCCGTCTATGCCGAGCGCCGCCGCAATGTGCTCACGCATCGCGCCGATATGCGGTGCAAGTTTCGGTTTTTGGCACAAAATCGTCGCGTCTATATTCTCGATGGCATAGCCGTTTTGATGCAGTGCTTCGCCCACTTTTTGCAAAAGAACGATGCTGTCTGCACCCGCATAGGCCGGATCGTTGTCGGGGAATAATTTGCCGATATCGCCGAGTGCCGCCGCGCCAAGCAGTGCGTCCATCACGGCATGCGTCAGCACGTCTGCGTCCGAATGGCCGAGCAACCCTTTTTCAAACGGAATGTCCACGCCGCCGAGAATCAGCGCACGTCCCTCCACCAATTTATGCACATCATATCCATGTCCGATTCGCATTGTTTTTTCCTCCTTTTGCGCGGGCAAATCCTCGCGCGTGGTGATTTTATAATTGCCATAATCGCCCTGCGTGAGCTGCACCGGAAAACCGGCCAGCTCAAACACGCTGCAATCGTCGGTGACGGCGTCATTCTGCACCGTTTCAAGCGCTTTTAAATACAGTTCCCGTTTGAAACACTGCGGCGTTTGCACGGCAAACAATGTTTCGCGCGGCGGTGTTTGTGTCACCGCACCGTTTTTGTCCGCCTGTTTGATGGTGTCTTTTACCGCCACTGCCGGTGCGGCCGCGCCCTGTGCCAACGCCGCCGTGAGCGCCGCCGTAATGGTTTCCTCGCGCACAAACGGCCGTGCGGCATCGTGAATGGCCACGAGCACAGCATTCGTTGCGGCAAGGCCGTTTTGCACGCTGACAGCGCGCGTTGCACCGCCCGACACAAGCGTGTGCGGCTTTTTACAATTTTGCAAAAGCGGCCGTATCGCGTCGATATTTTCGCCGGCCACCACAATGATTTCGTCGATAAACGGATGTGTTTCAAACGCCGCAAGGCTCTTTTCAAACACCGTGCCCTGTGCGAGCGGGTACAATAATTTATCAAAGCCCATGCGTCGCGACGCGCCGGCCGCCACAAGAATGGCCGCCACTGTTTGATTTTGCAGCATGATTTTTCTCCTCTATCAGTCTTTTTGCAGCGCCAAAAACAGCGCCAAAATCGGAATCGGGAAAAGCTGCGGCAGCAAAATGCCGAGCGCCGCCGTACTTGAAAATGCCAGTGCCACGCCGATGGACGCCACGGTCAATACAATGCGCAAAGCGTACCACAGTGCCACCATGCCGCTGTTTGGTGCACTGCGCCATGCCTTAAAAAACAGCCACAATGTGCCCGCCGCCACAGCCGCACCGCACAAAAAACCGACGGCAAACGGCAATGTGTTTTTGTTGCACAGAAAAAAGCCAAGCCAAACAAGCGCGGCGCAAACCGTGCTTGCGGCACAGGTTTTAAAATACAGTTTTCGGCTCGGCATGGCGTGCACTCCTTTTTGTGGTGATAGAATCATTCATGATATAATAATACGATTATATCATTTTTCGCACGGTTTTTCCAGTGCTGCAAAGCTTGCGAGCAGCGGCAGCAAAACATCGCGCGTGTTGTTGCATTCGTCCTGCAAAACACGTTGCAGCGCCGTTTGCAATGCCGTGCCTACCGCGCGGCCTTTGACGCCGAGCGCGAGTGCATCCGTGCCGTTTACACAAAGCTGTGCCAAGGTCACCGGCGCATTTGCCGCCACTTGTTCAGACACAATTTGAGT
>JAVXRV010000145.1:0-3673 GCA_036643515.1 Ruthenibacterium sp. | reverse complement strand
AAATGCCTCTACCACAGAAACGATGCTTTTTTCTTCGTTATATGCCGGAATAATTGCCAGCAGTTTCATTGTTTTCTCCTTGTATGTCAAAAAAGGCCGCCTCTAATTTTTGGCAGGTTTTTTCCCATGTGAATGCTTCTTCAAAGCGTTTTTTTGCATGCAGTACCGCTTGTTTGCAGTATGCCGCATCGGCGAGCGCCGCGCACAGTGCCGATGCAATATCCGCCTTTGTATTCCCCGGCATGACACAGCCGTATTCTTTGCCCGTGATGATTTCTTTTGCGCCGCCATACGGTGCCGTAATCACAAAACATCCGCATACAATGGCTTCCAGCACACTTGTGGGAAACCCCTCCGCATCACTTGGCAAGCAAAACATCGTGCTCTGCGCCAATAAGGCAAGCACTTTTTTGCGCGGAACGCTGCCGAGCAAATGTACGCAGTCTTTCGGATTTTGTGCAAGTGTTTGATACAGCGGGCCATCACCGGCAATGAGCAAATGAAGCCCTGTTTGCGCGTGAATCTGGCAGACGGCATCCCGCAGCTGCAAAATACCTTTTTCGTGCACCAACCGTCCTGCAAAAATCACAATGGGCGCGCAGGCCGGCAGTGAAAGTTCCGTGCGCACATCGCTGTTTTTTTCTTGCAGCACCGACGCAATCGCCGCAGCGTCCACCGAATTATACAAAACGCCCCGACTTTGAACGCCAAAATGTGCAAGCCACTTTGCCGAAGCATCGGACACTGCATAAAAATGGGAACAGCATTTTTTTGCGCGTTTCATCAATTGATTTTCATAGATTTTTTCTGCAAGCCGCACGGCGCTGTTCGCCGCGCCCACGTATGCAGAGCCATGTTCGATGGTCAAAAACGGAATTTTATGTTCGCACGCAAAGCGCATGCCTGCAAGACACAGCGGATACAGCCGTGTTTGCACCACAATTCTGTCAATGTGTCGGGTTGCAAGCGTCGCACGCAGACGGCGCATGATGTCCGGTTTTGCAAGCGGAAGTCGCCCCTGCAAAATGTTCCATGCAGGCAAACGAATGATTTCCACGCCCTGTGCATCTGTTTCGTGCGCGGGAAGGTCAAGGCGCTCTGACGTAACAATTAGCACCGCATGACCTTTTGTGTGCAGCAAATGCGCCAAGCTTTCGGTGTAGCGCTCCACGCCGCCTTGCACGGGCAGATATTGTGCGGAAAAAAAGCAATAAACCACCGTCTTTCCCCACTTTCACAACATTTTGACGCAATTCTCCATTTTGTGATACTTTGCGTTATTTTACATTATAACATTTTTTAATTATTTTCACAACTCATTCTGCACGATGATGAAGAGAAATCTTAGAAAACTTGTCATAATTGTATCTTTTCGTCACCTGTACACCGCCTCATCGGCTTGCATTTCACTGCTTGTTTCTGTTATAATAATATAATGAATTGTTTCTTTAAAGTTTTATCTTTTTAGGGCATATTTTAAAGATTGTTTTGAGTGCTTGCGCTCATCATCGAGGTGTTTTTTTGCCGACTACTACAAATTCTCGCAAAGTGCTTTCTTTGCTGTATCCGGTTTTCACCGCTTTTTTGTGCATACTGATTTCACTGGCGGTATATTTTTCGACCGTTTTACCGCTTGTGGAAAACGGTCTGCGCCCCATTTGTCGGGCTCCGGAAAAATTTTCTGCCGCACCCTCGCTGCCTTTCCCGAACCAAGGCATACTGGCACAGGAATTTTGGATGGATAAGCCGTTTTGCGGGCTTTCAATTCGTCTGCAACCCATTACCGAAACACTTGATTCTGGCACGCTTGAAGCCGTGCTGCTCGACGCAGACACCGACACCGTGCTCGCTGAATCCTCCTACGATTTGACAGAGGAAAACAAAAGTTGCATTGTCGATTTGCGATTTTCGCAAAAAGTCAATACGACAAGCGGCCATTATGTTGTCAAAATAACCGCCGCAAATATTCCCGAAACCGCTCTCATCGTTCCGCAACTCAGTGACACCAATGATTTTGAAAGCGGTCCTGCCATTTTAAGCGGTCATGTGCTGGAGGCCTCTACATGGATGACGCCACTGGACGATTATGAAAATATTCCTGCATTTTTTTGGTCGATTGCCGTTTTAATCAGCGTGCTTGCCGTAGCGGCCGTATGTATGCGCAATCTCCAAAAAGCAGAATATTTTTATCTGCTGCTTGCGCTGGGTTTCGTGGTTCCGGTAATGATGTTACAATCTCCGACATATGGTTTTGACCTTGAGTTTCACAAAGATATTACGTATACACTCTCCAACCGGATGCTCGGACAGGAGGGCTTTCTCGATTATCGCGATGATGAAATTGATTTTGGCGATTCTGCAACAGATGCAAAAGACACAAGCAGCGATGCCGCATCAACCGAAGATGCCGAGCCGAAACCGCAAGGTCTATACGGCACACGTCCACAATATTATTGGCGGCGTGCATGTGATGATTTCAACGACTATCCTTATATCAGCGAGGTTGTTCAAATTCGTTATTATTCTGTGTTAGCCGAAAAAGCAGCCGCGCCTGTTTCTGAGCAGGACACCATGCTTGTGAAGCAAACCGCACGGCAGCCGGGCACAAGCTCTTATCTGTATTTGCCACAAGCGTTTGGGATGACGCTTGGGAGGCTTTTCAATTGGAATGGCTTTTTTACGATTTCTTTTGCGCGGCTGTGCAATTATCTTGTCTTTGTTTTATTGGCTTTTTTTGCCATACGCATTACACCGGTGGGCAAAAACGTCTTTATGATTGCGGCCTTGCTGCCGGCAGTCTTTAGCCAGACACTCTCTCTTTCGCGCGACGGCATGATTCTGGCTCTCGCGTTTTATCTCACGGCTAAAATGCTGCAAATCGGGTATATGCGCCGGCATCCGCGCTGGTTTGATGTGGTTTTGCTGCTGTCTGCGGCGCTTTTGCTCGCACCGGCAAAATTCGTTTACATTCCCATCTGTCTGCTCTGCCTACCGGTGCTTTATCGGCATCTCTCCCCTGCCACACAAAAAATAATGCTCGCAGCGGGCGGAATTTGCATTCTGGCCGGTGTGATTGTGTTTGCGCTCAACTTTGATGCCTTTACCGTCCTGTGGAACAGCAGCGGATACAGTGTGGATAATTTGCCGGACGGACGTTCTTTTTCCTATATTTTTGCGCATCCGGGCGAACTCCTGATGATGTTGTACAACACACTTCGACTGCATTTGGGCGATTTTCTCATCAACGCCATCTCGCTGTATGAAATCAGAATCGGAAACACCGTCTTGATTTCCGGCGGATTTACCTGTCTGCTGCTGCTTGCGGCGTTGCCGACAAACAGCAACTCCTCGCTGTTTCCGCAAAAGATGAAAGGCTGGATTGTCGCCGCCTTGCTTTTGCTTTTTGGCATGTTGGCCACGGTTTCCATTCGCTGGACGCCGCTGAGCAGCATGACGATTGTTGGTTTGCAAGGGCGCTATTTTACACCCATTCTACCCTTGTTTTTTCATCTATTTTCGAACAACAAACTTCTCTCCTTGCAAAAAATGCCGCACACTTTTTTGCGCATGTCCACCCTTGTTTTGCTGTGCAACACATGGATCAATCTTTTCCAAGACAATATTGTATTTTAAACGCAAAAAGCAGATACCGCATTGCCAAACGGCAGGTATC
>JAVXRV010000144.1:0-3682 GCA_036643515.1 Ruthenibacterium sp. | reverse complement strand
ACAAGTACGAGTAATTTATTCATGTAATCGAATCTCCTCTGCCGGCAGTGTGAATATGAAAATCGTGCCGTGCGGCACGTTGTCTGAAACCGAAATGCTGCCGCCGTGCGCGGTGATGATGGATTTGCACAGCGCAAGGCCAAGACCCATGCCGCGTCGGCTGTCTGCCACCGCCGTGTTTGCCGTGTAAAACATCTCAAAAACATGCAGCTTTGCATCGGCTGATAAACCGCCGCCATCGTCGGCAATGCGCGTGACAATTTGCCCTGCCTGTTTGGAAACAGACAGCGTAATGGTAGAGCCGACAGGCGTATACTTGATGGCATTGTCGATGATGTTGATGAGCACCTGTACCATCAAACGCACATCCATTTTTGCCATAAGCAACTCGCCGGACGGCTCTATTTTCAGCGTGTGTTCTTTGCTGTTGCGGTTGAGATGGCGCATTGCCTCGTCAATCACTTCGTCCATCAATTCCGCCGTCATGTGCAAATTCATGCTACCATCCTCAATACGCGTCACGGAGAGCAAATTTTCTACAAGATTCATCAGCCACAGCGCATCATCATAAATATCGGTGTACAGCGCTTTCTTTTTTGCGTCATCAATGGCATCGCCATCGGAGAGCAAAATGCCCGCGCTGCCTGAAATTGAGGTGAGAGGCGTGCGTAAATCATGCGAAATGGAGCGCAGCAAATTGGCGCGCAATTGTTCGTTTTTCGCGAGAATGGCAGTTTGCTCGCGCTCGCGAATCGCTTTTTCATTTTCAAGCGCCAAGGCACATTCGCCCAAAATAGACAGCATGATGCTGTTTTCAAATGCATCAAGCGGCACATGCTCCATCACAACACCCACAACGCCATATACCGTGTCGTTTGCACGCACTGCGAGATACAAACACTTTGCGCTGCCGAGTGTGCCTGTGGTTGCGCCCGCATGCTTGTTGTTTTTATACACCCAAGCGGCGACTGCTTCTTCGTTGCTGTCGGTGTAATCCGCGGTGTTTTCCTGCGCATCTGCCATAAACACAAGCGGCTTTGCAAGCGCATCGTTTTCCACAAGATAAAACACAATCGTGCGTGCAAGCAGTTTGGTCAGCTGATTGGCCGTGACAGAAACAATCTCGGATCTCGCCTTGCCTTTTTGCAAAAGCTGGTTGGTTTCGAGCAATATTTTGGTGCGATATGCCGTTTCGGCCGACTGCCGCGCATGTTGCTTGATTTTAACCGCCAAAGTACTCGTGATAAAGGCAGAAATAAACATAATTAAAAATGTGGCCGGATAACCTGCATCATAAGCATTGAACGAAAACTTTGGTACGGTGAAGAAGAAATTAAACGTCAGTACGCTAATCACCGACGAAACAAGGCTATACGCACGATTTGTGGTGATGATGGCCGTGACAAGCACGCTTAAAATATACACGGTGATGATATTGGCTTCCGAAAAGCCGAGGTGGGAGAACAAAAAGCCTACTGCCGTTGCTGTTCCAAGCATTAAAATACTTTTAACGAGGTCAGACAGTAAAAAATGTGTGTCTTTTTCTTTGGCTTTGGCGGGACGATAACGCGGGGTTTCTTTGTCGGGGATGATGTAGATATCAAGATTCGGCGCCGCACTCGCGAGGCGTTCGGTCAGCGTCGGGGTTCCCCAAAAATATTTACGCGTGGCATTATTTCTGCCCAAAACAATTTTAGAGATGCCCGCAGCGCGTGCAAACTCCGCAATTTGCAGCGGAATATCATCGCCGCAAACGGTTTCAATCACCGCGCCAAGCTGTTGTGCCAAATGTATATTGCCGCGCAGGCGCGTTTTATTTTCTTCGCTCATGACTGTAAACGCAGACGTTTCCACAAATAAAGCCGTAAATCTGCCATGAAATGCATCGGCCATGCGGGCAGCGGTGCGAATAATTTTGGCATTTGTGGGCGAGGAGGAAAGGCAAACGAGAATGTGCTCGTCGGTATAGTAATCGCCGCGTGCGCCAAGACGCACTTTTTCGGACATTTTGCTGATGCGGTCTGCACAGCGGCGCAGCGCAATTTCACGCAGCGCCACCAGATTTTTGACTTCAAAAAAGTTGCCGAGTGCCTTTTCTGCCTGTGCCTCTTTGTAGATTTTTCCGGCATGCAGTCGTTCAATCAATTCTGCGGGTTCAATGTCCACAAGCTCTACTTGATTTGCGTCATCAAACACGGCATCGGGGATTCTCTCGTGCACCGTAACGCCCGTGATAGACGCTACCACGTCGTTTAAGCTCTCAAGATGTTGCACATTCACCGTGGTATACACGTCAATGCCCGCTGTCAGCAACTCGGCAATATCTTGATAGCGTTTCGCATGGCGACACTCTGCCGCGTTTGTATGCGCGAGTTCATCCACCAAAACAAGCGTTGGGGCACGTTTGATGGCTGCGTCAAGGTCAAATTCATGCAGCAGAATCCCCTTATGGTGAATTTCCAAACAGGGCAACTGTGCAAGGCCATTGAGCAAAGCAACTGTGGCCGGACGCGTGTGCGGCTCAATATAGCCTGCGAGGACATCTACGCCATGCTTTTGTGCCGCATGTGCTGCCTTAAGCATGGCATATGTTTTGCCGACACCGGCGGCATAGCCGAAAAAGATTTTCAAATGGCCGCGCTTTTGCGTTTTTTCATCGTCCTGCAATTTTTTCAGCAGCACATCCGGATTTTGCCGCGCTTCGTTCACGCTGTCACCCCCTTGCAAAAAACTATATATTTATTGTATCACAAAATGCCGTCGAGCATCAAATTAACTTGCAAAACATTGACGCGTTCTTCGCCAAACACGCCGAGAAATCTGCCGGTGGTGCACTGTTTGATGATGGCGATGATTTCCGCCTCCGGCTGATTGCGCACGGCAGACAGACGCGCTGTTTGATACTGCGCGGCAGCCACTGAAATATGCGGGTCAAGTCCGCTGCCGGAGCTTGTGACGAGCTCTACCGGCACGGCGCTGTCTTTCATGGCCGGATTCGCCGCACGCATGGACGCAACACGCTGTGCAATGAGCGTGCGATATGCTTCACTTGCCGGACTGAGATTGGAGGGCGCGGCATACAGAAGCTTTTTGCCGTTTTCGTCCGTAAACGTGGTGGTGTCGAGCTGCGTCACGCGTCCCCAAAGGTGCGCGTCGTCTGTATATTGTTGGCCGAGCAGCGCACTGCCATATTTTTTACCGTCTACTTCGATGATGCTGCCATTTGCTTTATCGGGAAACAAAAGTTGCGCCGCGCCCGTGACGATGCCCGTATATAAAATACCGCAAATGAGCGTGAACAGCAACAATAGCATCGCCGCACGCGGCAGCAGTTCTTTGATGTTTTTCATGATTTTTCTCCTTATACCAAATGAAATGCGACAAGCAACAAATCGATGAGTTTAATGCACACAAACGGTGCAACAAGGCCGCCGATGCCGTAAATTAACAGGTTTTGCGTCAAAAGTTTGCCCGCAGACACTTCGCGGTATTTGATGCCTTTCAGCGCAAGCGGAATGAGTGCAACAATAATCAAGGCGTTGTAAAGAATGGCAGACAGCACCGCGCTTTGCGGCGAATGCAGACCCATAATGTTCAGCGCGGCCAAGTTTGGATAAAGACCCAAAAACAGCGCCGGAATGATGGCAAAATATTTTGCAAGGTCGTTGGCAATCGAAAAAGT
>JAVXRV010000143.1:0-3902 GCA_036643515.1 Ruthenibacterium sp. | reverse complement strand
TGCGAATTTGCACGCTCATGTCCAGTTCAAAACGTTCCTCGTCAAAATTTTTGAATTTTGTGTTGACCACGCGCAGTGCCGGCAGATGAATCAAATGCGTCGGGGTAGGACAATGCGCTTTTACATCGTCCAAAAAGAGGTTTAGTTTGACAGGGTCGGTCAAATCCGCATCATAGGTGCGAATTGCGCCTTTGTATTTTTGACATAGCGGCGCCAAATGTTGCAAATCGCCCGCGCCCTGTGCGATGAATAAGTCGCCCTCTTGATACAGCCGCTCTATCAAGGCGCAGCCGACGTCGCTCGACGCACCGGTTATCAGATAGACATTTCCCATTATTTTGCCACTCCCGCTTTCAAAATTCCGCGTGTTACTTTTTGTCCGTTTTGGTTGGTAATTTGCGCTTTGATGGTGATTTCACCGAATGTTTCGTTCACTTCGGTGACCGTGCCGGTGACGGTCAGCGTGTCGCCGATGAACACCGGTTTGACAAATTTGCATTCGACGCTGTGCAGTAAGCAATGTTCGCCCGGCAAATACACGCCCGCAAGCGTGGAAAAAAGGCTGCCGGAAAGCATGCCGTACACCACGCGCCCCGCATAGCCGCGCGCTTTGGCGTAATTTTCGTCGCGATGAATGGGGCTGTCGTCGGCGGTGAGCTTGTAAAAAAGCTCCATTTTTTCGGCCGTGACCGTGGTTTCAAACGTTTCGGTCGTGCCGACGGCGAGATTTTTTAACGTATAGCTGTTCATATGAAAATCCTCCGAAAAAAATGTCGGGCACAAAACGGCCCGACAGAAAACTTTTTTATGCGGAAAGCCGGTCAATCAAATCGAGCAAATCGCCCACGTTGGCAAGGCCGCGCACGTCTTCGAGCTTGAATTTGAGGCCGAATTTTTTCTCCATTGCGGTCAGCAGATTGATTTGTTCAAGGCTGTCCCAATCCTCGATGTCGTCTGCGGAAGTTTCGCGCGTCAATACGAGGGAATCGTCGTCGAAATTATCTCTGAAAATCTCCTGTACGGCCTCAAAAATTGCTGTTTTATCCATGCTTTGCACTCCTTTAATCAAATTATAACAGATGAATGTCCATGACATTATTTTGCGGAACATAGCCGTCAAACGCGGTAAACGCAAAGTTTTTCGCACCGTTTTCTTCGGCTGTTTGTGTAAAACCAATTGTAGCATAAAAATCGCTCACGAGCAAATTTTTTGCGGTGGGAATGTAAAAACCGTTAATTTTTGTGATGCCTTGCGCGGCACAAAGTGCGACAAGTCGGTCAAAAATGGCATGTTCCAGTTTGCGTTTAAAGGTGCGGCAGCTCATGACCCACAGGTCAATGTCCGCCTCCGTGCCCCGCTTGTGTGCGATGAGTGCGGTGACGATGCCGTTGTCACCAAATTTATCGACAAGACGTCCATATAATGTAATACTGTCGGGGTCGGCAATCAAATTTTCCACTTCTGCCGCCGTGTAGCGGCGCGTGGTGAAGTTGAACTGGTTGGTTTTGTTGATGAGCTGTGTGATGCGCTCGGCGTGTGGGGCGTCAAACGCGCCGATTTCGGCATACATCGAAAGGCCGCGCAGATAATCGTCATAATCGCCAAAACTTTGCTGTTCGGCGGCACGCTGCAAATTTTGTTTGTACATCTCGTTGCGCTTTTTATCGTCGGCCGAAAGCGTTGTCACTTCAAAATAACCCGCCTTGTCAATGGCACGAATATACTGTTCGGGCGCGGTCAATTCCGGCACGGCGATGCCTGCAATTTCGCGGCGCACGATGTCGCGCTCAGCCGGATTGTCGTCCATAAAGACAAAACTGTCCGTGCCGATGTTGATTTCCTTTGCGATGGCGGCAACGTTGAGGTGTTTCGGCTCCCAGTTTGCCTTGAAACAGAGGAAATCGTCGCGCTTCAGCACGCTGTCTGCACGTTCAAAACCGGCGAGTGCGTTCGCTTCTTCGTTTTTACTGCACACGTTGAGCATGATGCCGAGCGAGGATAATTCTTTTAAGTACGTCTGAAATTCGCTGTATGCCATGCCCGCAGGTGTTTCTTTGCCGAGCACAATGCCCTCCGGCCCGTCGTCGCCGATGATGCCGCCCCAGAGCGTGTTGTCTAAATCGAGTATCACGCTTTTTTTATTTTTGCCGAACAAACTTTTGAGAATCCGCGTGACGCTGTGCGCAAGAGTGGCAAGATAAGGCGTGTCCATGGCATATTTGTAGGCATACCACGTCGCGGGCGAAAACCAATTGTCAAGGCCCACGCTTGCGGCGAGATAGTTTAAATCATGCAGATAAAAATTCGGCGTTTCGGCGGCATATTCTGCAAATTTGGCATTGAGCTGATTGACAAAATGCACACGGCCGTGCACATCGACCGCATCGCGGTTGCCAAGCAGACGATACGACGGTGCATCGAAGTTATTTTGGATTATCGGACAGCCGAATTTCGCCGCCGCCTGCCACATGTGCTGAAAACGCGCAAAGGTGTTGTTGAGCTTTGCGTTTGCATCGTCGGCAGAATCTGCCTGCAAAGGCCATTCGGTAATATTTTGCACGGAGGTGTGAATATAAATAACGTCGGGCGCAAACGCGGCAAGCGCGCCGTCGTCGAACACAAGATTTTCATAATAAAGGCCGTAGCCGCCCGTATAAAAGGTGGGTGCGATGCCATCTTGCAACAAAAAAAGCTCCATCATATTTTGAATGTCGCCAATGGTGCTGCCGCTGAGAAGCGCAATTTTTTTGGGAATCAAATTGCTTTGCGCGGACAGAATGCGCTTTAAGCTGCGCTTTTTCTGCAAAATCAGCGCGCCGTCAAACGGATATTCGAGTTCCTGCATCAAAATTCTCCTTTATACTATTATAGTAGTGCTATTATACCATAAAGGCTGTGCAATTTGTAGCTTTATTTTCACAATTGTGGCATTGCAAGTAATTGTGAAGTTCGATATAATATATAATTGCAAGAGATGAAAAGAAAGGCGCTCGTATTTCGTTATCATGAAATGGAGCGTCGTGTTATCCGCCGTAATCTTCCAAAATGCGCTGTAATTCAGCGTGTGTGGCGATGGGGATGCCCGCTTGCAATGCCTGCGCGTCGGCCGGCGGCAAAAGCGACGGACGAATATTGTATTCGGCCACGGGTGCGCTTTCGGTCACGGCATACAGCGCCACATGACCGCCTGTTTCACGCAGATAATAGGCAGGCGGCTCGGGTACGGACGGTGCTTTTTCGGGTGCTTTCGGCACAAAAAACAACAGAACCAAACTAAGACACAACGCCAAAAAACCAACGACAGCGCAAACAAAATAAGCAGTACGTGCCAAAATAAATCAACCCCTTTGAGATGTTTACAGGCAGTATGGACGCATTGCTTGAAAATTATGCAATAAAAACAAATTTTTTCGGAAATACTGCAATCTTGGGTCTATGTTTTTTTGCAAATTGTGGTATACTATTTTGGTAAGCGCTTTTATGCGCACGTGTTTTCACCTATCGGGAGGGACTTATCATCGAAAATAACAACAACACCCCGCGCCGTTTCAACGACGCAGAAACGCAAACGGTGCAGCGCCAAAGCGGCCGTGCGCCCCAGAAAAAACAAAAAAAAGGAAGCCTCGGCAAACGTATGTTGATGGGCTTTTTGAAGTTCATCGCTGTTTGCATGTGCTTTGGCATCATTGCAACCTCTGTGGTGGCCGTGATGCTCAGCATGTACATTGTCAAGGCGACGGCCAACGACGACACCGTCATCAATCTTGAAGATTTGAAGCTGTCGTACACCAGTATCATTTATTACAAAGATATCGACGCCAACGGCAAAGAGCAGTGGCTCGAATATCAGCGCCTCGACAGTCCGGAAGAAAACCGTATCTGGGTTGATTTTGGCGATATA
>JAVXRV010000142.1:0-4010 GCA_036643515.1 Ruthenibacterium sp. | reverse complement strand
GGCATCGTCTGCATTGCCTTGCTCTTTTAGCTTGTCAATTTTATTTACAACATTCCTAGTTCTCTCGTATTGACGACCTGATTTAAAACCTACTTTTTTAGCTACAATGTCAACAGTGCGTCCTTCTTCTATGGTGTGCGACGGTTCGTCGCTAACCAAGTACCAGACATGGACGAACCGTCCACATCTGCTAATTCTTTACTATAAATGGATAAATGATTATTTTCACTATATCTACAGGAGGGATTAAATGCAAGAGGAGAAAAGCACAAAAAAGCGTGATTACAAAAAAGAATCAGGGTATATGTATAAAAAAGCTATTACGCTTACCAAGCCAGAGGGCGAAATGCTTGACAAAATCATATCTGATAACGGCTGCGCCAACCTGTCACAGCTATGCAAAAAAATTGTCAAGGGCGAAGTGTCGATATATTAAACCTTTAGACGCAATTATTGAAACAATGAGGTTCGCACTATGATATATCCGTATATGACATTGGCAGATGGCACAGAAATCGTCCATACCGACATTATCGTCAAAGAGTGGAATCCAAACAGTTGAAATCAATTTTGAGCGCCTTACAGATGCCGGTTTCAATACCGCAAGGTACGTTTTACCAACATATCAATGGATTGTTAAATTTGAGGATTTCGTAAAGAAAAATGCCCATCTGATTTATCGCTTTGCTCAAAATGGGGGGATTACTGTTGCCTAGTCTGTTTAAAATAGAAGGGTTTAGTATTTTCTTCTGGTCAAATGAGCAAGGAGAGCCAATTCATGTGCATATTTTTTGAAAAAATCATGATTTGCGATGCAGCATATGCAGTGGGGAGAGCATGGCACTGCCGATGCGATAAGAACGGCTTGCGCGAATTTCGGCGATGCTTTGCTGTGCGCCAAGCAATTGTTGGTTGAGATGAAACAGGTCGCTGCGCGCGTTTTCATAGTCTGTTTGTAGCGCCAGATAAAGGTTTGCCTGTGCTTGATTGCGCGCGCGCAGTTCTGCAAGCTGAATGGTGTTGTTGTGATTCATGGTGCCGACGATGTCATATTTGGCATACAGACGCCCATACGCGACGGCGGCGTCCAGTTCATTGTACGCCGTCATGGCAAGCAGCGGCGCTTTTATTTCATCGGACGCAAACAGGGCGTGCTCATGCACATATTGCACAAGCCACTGCCATTTTTGCAACAACTCTTGCTGTTGTTCCGGCTCGATTTCCTCCGACGTAAAAAAGCGCGGCACAAAATAATCCGGCACAACGCGCACATTATAATCAAAACAATCCATGCGGCCGGCCTCGCTGTAAAGCGTGTACAGATAGGCATAGCCGCGGATATGCTTTGTCAAATAGCGGGCGTTCAACGTGCGGGAAATAGACGCGTGTGCGCGGAAATTGTAAATCAAGTTGTCAAGATAAACCATGCTTTTGCAGTGCAGAAGATAGGCGGTGAAAAACACAGTGTCCTCCATCTGCGTATCTTCATAAAAGCGCAGATGAGCGGCTTCAATCAGCGATGCTTTGTATATTTTGCACCAAAAAATAACATTGGCATCCTGTGCGTCAAGCAATTGCTCCGGCAAGGTAAACACATGTTTGCCTGTGAGGGGACAGGCGGGCGTTTTTTCGTTCAAATGCTTTTTATCAGACGTTACATCGCGAAAATATCCGCTCACCAAATCAGCGTCGCTCTGCAAAGCTTCTTCATACAGCAAAGCGCACGCGTCCGGCTCGTAATAGTCGTCATTGTCAAGAAACATCACATACGGCGCGCACACATGTGCAAGGCCAACATTGCGTGGGCCGGCGGCACCGCCGCTGTTTTTTATCGTGGAATAGACGAAAACATTGTCAAATTCCTCTGCCCATCCGGTTAAAATTTCCTTGCTGTTGTCTGTGGAGCAATCGTCTACAAACAGCACTTGCAATGCGTCAAAACCGATGGTTTGCGCACGCAGAGAAGCAAATGCGTCTGCCACAAAATCGGCCGCGTTATAAACCGGCACAATGATACTGATTTTATACGCCATAGTTTCACCCTCGATTTTTTATTTATAATGCGATACACCCCTCGCGAGGCGCTTCACTGTGCCGGCTATAGGCCGATGCACAATAGCATTATTATAGCATACTATGTGCATTATTTCAATCAAAAACGCCCGACGCATTTTGTGCGTCGGGCATTTTGCTCACCAATGATTCCAGAGATTTCCGTAGGAATTGCGTGTGGTGCGAATTTTTGTGTTGTAGTCCACATAGCTGATATTCATGTCACAATTGCCGGGCACGCCGGGAACAGGCCCGCCGCCGTGCTGCCAAATATGCGGATTTTTTGGGAAAATCGGTGCGCTGGAATACGATGCTTCCCAGATATCATAGCCTTGCAACTGGCTTAAATTGAGTTGGTTGCGCATAAAATTAGCGCCCGAATACAGCATGGGATAATAACCGCGCTGTTCAATAATCGTGAGTTCATATTGCACAAGACGGGTCAATTCGGCACGGCTTAAATGAGATATGTTGAATTCCACATCAACGGCAATCGGATAGGCAAAGCGGATACCCTCGGCCTCCATCGCGTCAATGGCGCGGAATAAATATTGCATTTCACGCAGTGCCTCGGCGTCATTGGTGGCATAAAACAGCGAATATACGCCAACTTTTAAGCCGGCGGCATTGGCTGCACGCACGTTTTGACGAAAGTACGGGTCCTCATAAATGCTGACATTGTTGGTGGAAACAGCGCGCACCATCACAAATTCATAGCCGGCGGCACGCACGGCGTTAAAATCAATCGCGCCTTTTTCATTTTGATATTTTGATACGTCAATGCCTTTGATTTCGGTACTGCTTCCTGAAAATTTGCCCGGTGTTACGCCAAGTTTATTGCAAAACGCGCTAAATTCATTGGAGCCGCCAAGCAGGGATAACAGCGCCTCGCGGGAATTGAGAAGCAGATATCCTGTATAGGTACTCATTTCAACAGCGGAGGCGGCGCGCCCAAACAGCGCCAGATGAAACGCGTTGACACAGTCGCTGTCTGACAGGCCGCGCATCAAAAACTCCGTGCTTGCGACAATTTCCTGCGTCAATGCGGCGCCGGTTTTGCCGGCTCTCAATTTATTGACATTTTCGTTCAATTCGGTTTCGCCGCCGCGGCGACCGAGTAAATTTTGATACAAATTGGCAACGTACTGCGCCACAAGCGGATAGCAGTCGCGCGGCTGTGTCACTTTATAATAGCCCTGTGTTACGCCGTATTTGTCGCAGACATTTTTAAATTCAACCGAGTTGATAATGCCGCTGAGCACGTATTCGCGCGACGTGCCCTTGTCAAACGTCGACAACCATGCGGCAAGGCCGTCGCTCTCGGCGTCGCGGCCAAATGCCGCGTTGTAAAGCACGTTGATATACTGGGTTTCGTCTAAATTGCGGCCGATAAATTCTTGTGAGCGGCTCAGCTCATAGGCGAAATTCGCGCCGTTCATGGTTTTGTTGAGAAACACGCCACACCACGCATTCAAGCCGCCTTCTTCACCCTTTCGGCCAAGAAAAACGGAGTACATGCGGTTGACAAATTTTGTAATCTGCGGGTTTTGGTCACGCGGCTGTGTGGATTTATAGGCGCCTTGCTGGATGCCGTAATCGCGGCATACGTTTGCAAATTCGGGCGAGGCAAGCACATTGCTCAGCACCCAATCGCGTGACAAGCCGTCTTCGCCCATCGCGCGAATCCACGATTCTGCGCCGCTTTCATCGACCGCGCGGTTAAATACAACATAATATAAACTGTTTAAAAATTCGGTATCAATGGTGTTTAAATTCGAAAATTCCTGCGAATGGAAAAAGTGCATCGTAACATCAGTGCCCGACATGCCGTTTTTCAGATAGCCGACCCATGCGGCAAGACCGGCGGCATCCGGCTCACGGTCAAAACAGCTTTTGTAAAGGCGCGTCATAAAAGCGGTCAGCTTTTCGTCGTTGGCATCAAGCAATTCGGGTGCTGC
>JAVXRV010000141.1:0-4019 GCA_036643515.1 Ruthenibacterium sp. | reverse complement strand
TCTGCCGTGCTTTTTTTGTTTTTTACCCGCGAATTTGTACGAATCCACACAATTCACACTCCATTCATTGACACGCTTTCCCTGTTTGTAGTATGATAGAGAGTGTCTATAATAAGGTATATGATATTGCAAATAAGAGAGGGTCATGATTTTGTCTTTTTTTGAAAAAATATTCGGCGGCTCCGTGTCCACCAAGGAACTGAAAAAAATTCAGCCGATTGCCGACACCGTGCTCGCGCTCGAAGATACCTACAAAGCAAAAACCGACGCCGAGCTGCAAGCTGTTACGCCCGCGCTCAAAGCACGCCTTGCAAACGGCGAAACGCTCGACGATATTTTGCCGGACGCGTTTGCCGTGTGCCGCGAGGCCAGTTGGCGCGTACTGCAAATGCGTCATTTTCCGGTGCAGATTGTCGGCGGCATTGTGCTACACCGCAGTGCCATCGCCGAAATGCGCACAGGTGAAGGCAAAACGCTTGTCGCCACACTGCCGGTCTACCTCAACGCCCTCACCGGAAAAGGCGTGCACGTCGTCACGGTCAACGATTATCTTGCCACGCGCGACAGCGAATGGATGGGCAAAGTGTATCGTTTTCTCGGTCTTTCCGTCGGCCTCATTGTCCATGGCATCTCCAACGAGGAGCGCCACGCCGCCTATCAAGCCGACATCACCTATGGCACAAACAACGAATTCGGGTTCGATTATCTGCGCGACAACATGGTCACTTACAAAGAGCAAATGGTGCAGCGCGGCCATTATTATGCCATCGTCGATGAGGTGGACTCCATCTTGATTGATGAGGCGCGCACACCGCTCATTATCAGCGGCGAGGGCGACAAGAGCACCGATTTATACAAATTGGCAGATAATTTTGCGCACACGTTAAAGGCCACCGTTGTGGCGGAACTCGACGACAAAGAAGAACACGATGATGTCATCGACGGCGATTATATCATCGACGAAAAGAAAAAAACGGCCACCCTCACCAAGAGCGGCATTGAAAAAGCAGAAAAATATTTCAACATCGGCAACTTGGCTGATGCTGATAATATGACGTTGCAGCATCATATCAATCAGGCCATCAAAGCGCGCGGCGTGATGAAGCGCGACGTGGACTATGTTGTGCGCGATGGCGAAGTGATTATCGTGGACGAATTTACCGGCCGCATGATGCTTGGCCGCCGCTACAACGAGGGTTTACATCAGGCCATTGAAGCCAAAGAGGGCGTCACCGTTGAGCGCGAGAGCAAAACGCTTGCGTCCATCACGTTCCAAAACTATTTCCGTATGTATGAAAAGCTCGCCGGCATGACCGGTACTGCCCAAACCGAAGCCGGAGAATTTAACGAAATTTACGGCTTAATCGTGGTGGAAGTGCCGACCAATCAGCCGGTTGCGCGCACAGATTACAACGATGCTGTGTATAAAACAGAAAACGGAAAATACAATGCCGTGATTGAGCAAGTGCTTGAGTGCCACGGCAAAGGCCAGCCGGTGCTCGTTGGCACTATCTCGATTGAAAAAAGCGAATTGCTTTCCTCCATGCTGAAAAAGCGCGGCATCAAACACGAAGTTTTGAACGCGAAATATCACGAAAAAGAAGCTGAAATCATCGCGCAGGCCGGCAAGAAAAACGCCGTTACCATCGCCACCAACATGGCCGGACGCGGCACGGATATCGTGCTTGGCGGCAACGCGGAACATCTTGCGAAAAACGCCCTGCGCAAAGAGGGTTTTAGCGAAGAAATGATTCTTGAAAGCACCGGCCACG
The DNA here is from genome assembly GCA_036643515.1 of Ruthenibacterium sp. Taxonomy (GTDB): domain Bacteria; phylum Bacillota; class Clostridia; order Oscillospirales; family Ruminococcaceae; genus Ruthenibacterium. The sequence continues at coordinate 2,247 of JAVXRV010000141.1, read as the reverse complement.
CTGAAACCGCCGACGCCGACATCATCAAAGTGCGCGAGCGCTACACGGCGCTTGAAAGCGAATTTAAAAAATCCATTTCTCTCGAAGCTGCCGACGTCTGCACGGCGGGCGGCCTGTTTATCATCGGCACAGAGCGCCACGAGAGCCGCCGCATTGACAACCAGTTGCGCGGACGCGCCGGCCGTCAAGGCGACCCGGGCGCAAGCCGTTTTTTCATCAGCCTGGAAGATGACCTCATGCGTCTGTTTGGCGGCGACCGCGTGCAGAGCATTATGGACACCCTTCATGTGGACGAAGACACCCCGATTGAAAATAAAATGATTACAAATGTCATTGAAAGCGCACAGAAAAAACTGGAGGCGCGCAACTTCTCCATTCGTAAAAACGTGCTGCAATTTGACGATGTCATGAACAGTCAGCGCGAAATCATCTACGGTCAGCGCAGCAAAGTGTTGCAGGGCGAGGACGTTTCCGAAAGCGTGCGCACGATGGTGCACGACTCCATCACCGACAACGCCACACTTTATCTTGGCGGCGACATTGCCGACGATTGGGACTTTACCGGCCTGCGCGCACACTATCTCGGTTGGCTGACGCGCGACGACGATTTTCACTATGCACCCGACGCACTTGGCGAATTGACGCGCGAAAATGTCATTGAAACTTTGACAAACCGCGCCGCGGATATTTGCAAGGCCAAAGAAGCAAAATATGGCAGTGAGATGATGCGCGAAATTGAGCGCGTGGTATTGCTGCGCAACGTCGACACCAAGTGGATGGAACACATCGACGCGATGGACGAACTGCGCAAGGGCATTTATCTGCGCAGCTACGGCCAACATGACCCTGTTGTAGAGTATCGTATTGAGGGTTTCAACATGTTTGACGCCATGGTGGAGAGCATCCGTGAGGATACCACACGCATGTTGCTGACCATCGAATTTAAACAAAATCAAAATCTCGAGCGCGAGCAGGTTGCCAAACCGACCGGCGAAAGCGGCGCAGAGGACGGCAGCGTCAAAAAACAGCCTGTGAAAAAAGGTGCAAAAATCGGCCGAAACGATCCTTGTCCTTGCGGCAGCGGCCTCAAATGGAAAAAATGCACCTGCGAAAAATATCATTCTTAATCATTCATTTAGATTGTAGGGAGCGACGCCCTCGTCGCTCTGTATTCATCGCATGATGAATGTGGCGACAGGTGTGTCGCTCCTTACGCTTTTCTAAAACCCATCACAAACGAAAGGATTTTTATGTCTTTGGCGGAAAAAGCCGAAAAAAGAATTTTATGGTTTTCCTTTGGCGCGGGCGCTTGCTTTGTGATTGTGGAGCTGATGATGGCCATTTACACACGCTCACAGTCTGTGCTCATGGACGCCGTTTACGACGGCATCGAGCTGCTGATTATCAGCTTGACGTTGTTTTTGACGCCGCTGTTTCATCGTCCGGTCACTGAAAAAATGCCGTTCGGTTATGCGCAGGTGGAATCGGTTTTCGTGATTGCAAAAGGCTTTATGATGCTCTCGGTCACGCTGAGTTTGTCTATCAACAGCATTCAGCTTGCGCTTGCCGGCGGCAACCCCGTAGACGGCCGCGAAATTTCCTTCTCGCAGCTTTTGCTCGGTTTTGCCAGTTTTGCAGTGCTGCTTGTGCTGCGCCGCATGAACAAGTCCATCACCTCCCCGGCCGTGGAGGTGGAGCTGTACGGCTGGCGCATTGACGTCTATTACAGCCTCGGTCTGTCTGCCGCATTCTTTTTATCCACGTTGCTGAAAGGCACTTTTTTCGACCCGATTCTGCCGTTTTTCGACCAGTTTGTGTCGGTGATGATTGTTGTTTTCATGTTGCCAAAAGTTGTAATGTTGATGGTGAACGCGTTTCGCGATTTGATGCTCATTGCACCAAATGAGGCCGTGCGCGAAAAAATTCGTGAAATTACCGCCCCTGTTCTTGCCGAATATCAATATGACATCACGTTTTTGGACGTGACGCACACCGGCCGCCGCATGTGGATTGCACTGTATTTCAAGCCGGTGGCGGATAAAATTGAAGTGGCGGATTTGCATGATGTGGATGTGCGCGTGAACGCGCTTTTGTCTGCCGAATTTGACAATTGCTTTGCGGAGCTTTTGGTGGATGTCTGACTGTAAAAACACCGCAGCGCATATTTTGTATGACAACACAAAATCCCCTCCCGAAAATTCGGGAGGGGATTTTTGATTGCACAGCAATTATTTTGTCAAACGTGCT
>JAVXRV010000140.1:0-4068 GCA_036643515.1 Ruthenibacterium sp. | reverse complement strand
GTATCGGCACGCGCTTCTTGCAAATTGCCGAACCCATGCGAAAAGGTCACAAAATTATTGATGCTTTGGTCTTGTGTACGGTCGACGCCTTGCCAGATTTCGAAATATATTTTGTTTTCTTGCAGAGAGTAACGGCATCGGTACGATAATTCTTGCGTTTGCAGTGCGGTGGCACAGACGATGTCCATTTCGCCGCCTGTTTCCTGCCATGTTACGCGGCTGCCGAGATTGTGCGCCGCGCCAAGCGTCAACAGCGGAATATCTGCTTTGTACTGCGTCACCATCGCGCGAATGGCGGTTTCAAGGTTTCCGTGTGCGTAATACGTCGGGTAGATGATTTTATCTTTCAATATTTGTTCGAGGAAAAACCCGCTGATTTGTACAAATGCACCCTTGATGGTCGTTTCATAGGACACTTTTTGCGCGATGCCTGTTTCGTCGCGGTCTTTCGTGTAGATGTAGGCGATGTCGGCACTGTATGCGGCGGCGGGGAGCTGTACGCTGAACGTGCCGCAGGTGTAATAGGCTCTGTCCCACTGCAAATTGATATAGGTTAAATAGCGGATTGGTGCGAAATTTTTATCAAGCGCGAGCAGTTCCATATCACACCCCCAAGTACAGTTTATTGAAATAGAGCGTCACTTTGAGCGCGTTTTCGCCCGTGTCTGCGCCGAATGAAATTGCGTTGTCACCGACAGAAAACGCCATGCCGGAAAAATCGCTGTTGCGGTCGATTTTGACAAGCGCGTTTTTGCCGTTTTTGAGGACGGTTTTGTGCAGCATGTCAATCACATAGGTGTCGGTGGAAAGCATGGTGTCTATGATTCTAACCGTGGCATCGCCGTGCATTAACTTCGGATTTTTTACTTCTGCTGTTGCCTCTATCACGGCTTTGCAGTAGCACGCGACGTCACCGTCATTTTCAAGAAGCACTGTTTTTGCAAAATTAAACGTGGAGTAGATGAATCCTTTGCCCGCAATGTCGTAGAGCGGCCACCCGAAACGCGGCTCGATACCGGCGATGTCCTTTCCAAATTCGTCCATGCTTTTGAAAAATACGTCTGATGACAGCATCGTAATGGTGACCTCGATTGCTTGGCAGACGTTTTCACTCGGAATCGCGGGCAGCAGCAGTTCTGCGTCAATCCATCGCGTGCGGCCTTGGTAGGTGACGTATACTTTGTAGGTGTATTTCGGGTTGAAGAACGAAATGACCGCGCCGCGCATCATCTCGTTTAAAAAGGTGTTTTGATTGCGCAGTGTGTAGCTGTGCTCGCGGTCGCCGATGCGCTTGCCGGTTAAAATGCTACCGTCGCCGGTGGCACGCTTTTCGGTGAAAAGCTCCGGCGTGACGCTGCCGATGCCGGTGATGGCGAGGATGCCCCAGTCAATGCCATCGGCCAGAAAGATGCGCCCGTCACTGCGCAGCCATTTTACAATGACGTTGTGTTTCATCGCGCACCTGCCAATTCCCGCCGCGCCGAAAGCCGCAAAGCGCGTGCGATTTCGTCCGGTGCTTGCATCGGTTGATTAAATATCGGGTTAATGCTGTTATCATTTTGGATGATGGTTTGCCCTGCAGGTGCGGTAGGCATTTCAAGCATTTGCGCCCCAACATTTCTGTGTTGCCGTGCCATGGCAGCCGAATACATTTGCTCGCCAAATCTTGCAGTCCAATTATTATTCCAACTGCGCGACGTTTCCGGCAAGGCCGATTGCATTAAGGCTGCGCCCGATTTTTCGACATCCGCCTTGCGATTTTCCATGCCAACTTCATAGCCTTCGGCGAGATATTCGCCGCTTTTCATTGTCACTCTGCTCGGGCTTTTTATTTGTGCCTTTTTGTTTGCTGCCGCGATTGCTTGTTCCACGAGGCTTATGGCCGCTTGTACCGCGCCGCTTGTACCGCTGCGAATGCCGGTTGCAACACCGGCCGCCATATTTGCGCCGGTTGGTACAAAATCCGGCGCAGCGTTTTTAGCGATGGATATAGCGCCATCAGCCAGTGTTTGTATTGTGTCGTTGAGCGGTATTTTTTTACCGTTAAGACCGATGATTTGCCCATCTACGATGGCTACACCGACTTTTTCTGATTCAAGCCCGCAGCTTTTTGCCTGTTCCTGCAGGCGTGACAATTCCTCCAGATTAAATCCTGCCTGTCCTTGATTGTAGGCTTTCATGTAGCTGGCAAGCTGCACCAATTGATTTGCATATTGTTGACCCAGCACCTGCTGTTGCTCGGCAGCGGTTAACGCAACGACATCTTTTGCCGTGCGATAGCCGTTGTTTTGCTGATTCAGCATAGCGATACATTGTTCCACATTGCCGGCCTGCAGCGACGCGGCCGCATTTTCAAAATTTGCAATTGTGCTATAATATCCGGCAACGTCCGATTGACTTTTTGCATATTCTGCTTCTTGCCCGGCAATGTTGACTTTTAGAGCTTCAAGTTCCTGATACCAGCTTTCTCTCTTTAATGCTGCGCAGACTTGTATTTCGCCGAGATGCGCGTTTCCGGCCAGCGCATTGAGTTCTTCGATTGCCGCTATTTCAGATAGATGCTGCTTTTCAAGATCTGCTTGCTCTGCCTTTGCTTGCGATATTGCGATTGCTTGGTCGGCTGCCTGTTGTTGCACAGTCATGCGATCCATCAGCGCCTGTTTGTATACTTCCTCCTCTGCCGCCAACATAATCTCAGCACGTTTTGCGGCAATCGTTTTTGCAATTTCGCCTTGTAGCACCTGATATTGTGTGATTTGTCCGTCGCGCATCTCATATTCCGTGCCGAGCGCTTCGTTTAATTCGCCCAAGATAAAGGCAGCCATGCCGCGATTTTTTTCGTCCACAAATCCGGTGGCACTCGTCACTGCTTGCAGTTTTTGGGATAGGCGTTCGGCATTGTCGATTTGCACAAGGTCTGATATAGCAGTGATTGCTTGTGCTTCCTGTAGCTCTTTGAATGCGGCCGATTTTTCCGCAATGGCATCACGATGCCTTTGTGCCGTTTCAATAGCAGCTTCGCCGGCGCTCTGTTCGGATTTTGTCAGCAGCGCAAGCCCAACAAGCCCTGCCGTAAGCGCCGCAACCGCCGTTGCGACTGCAATTACAGGGTGCGCGCTGATGGCAGCTACAACGGTGTGAAATATAGTGGTGGCTGCTGTTGCAATTGTAATTTGTCCTGTTAGCGCACCGATGAGCAATTCTGTTGTTTTTAGTGATGCCGCAAGCAACTTTCCAACGCCGATACCGCGTGCCTCCATTGCAGCACTCGCCGCAAGTGCCACGGTGTAGGCCGTAAGCGATGCGGACACCGTTTGATATGCGCGAGTAAGTCCATCAATGACGGCGATGGCGGATTGTACGGTTTTGAATGCTATGAATCCGGCGGTGGCGGATGCAACTGCTGTTGCCACATCTTTTAATGTGGCGGTGATTTTATCGCCATTTTTCTTTACGAAATTCGTGAGCGATTGAATGGATTTAATTGCAGTATCCGCTGCACTTTTGAGTGGCTTTTCGATATAACGGTATGCCGCGATGGCGATATTTTTTGAGCTTTCAATTATTACGTCTTTTTTTGCGGCAAACGTATTCATCATTTTGCTATAAGCGTCTGTTACCACATCGGTTTTGGTCGACATTGCATCGAGGTTTTTGGTATAGGTTTTCCCGTCCTCGTTTACAAGCGCAAGAGCTGCACGCCCAGATTCAATCGAGCCGAACATATCAAGCATTGATTTGCCATTTTCACCGGCATAATCAGCCATCAATAGCAGCAATTCGGATAATGGCACGCCATCTTTCATAAGCTCCGAAAAGCCTTTACCGGCATATTTTGTGCCTTCAGCCGCCGCCATTAGATTATCACTGGCAATTGTTCCGCTTTTCCCGAGCTCGGCAAAAAGGCTATTAAGTTGCGTTGTTGCCTGCGCTGTTGGTACGCCCTGCGCCGTAATAGTTGATAAGGCCGCACCCACTTGATAGAAGCTTACTTGCATTGCCGCTGCCGTTGGTGTTACCTGCGCGATGCTGTGGGATAGTTCATCAATGGTTGTTTTGCCTTTGTTT
>JAVXRV010000139.1:0-4127 GCA_036643515.1 Ruthenibacterium sp. | reverse complement strand
ACTCCACGTGCAAACAACGGCATCAGCGCGCATAAAAAAGTCGCCGCCGTCATAGAATACGTCAAATAGCGCAACCGAACCGCCTTATTGTGCACATTCATCCAAAGAAGGATAATGCACACCGCCGAAAGCAAAAGCAAAAGCACGAGCGGCAACCAGATATTATCCTGCAATTTTGTAAAAATTCCACGCAAATACGACGCAAACGGGATGCCGACGTGGCTGCTGTAATCCAGTGTGCAAGCATCCGCAAGTGAAACAAGCCCTTTTTCCACCTCAGGCGTCACCGAATAATTGCGCGCTTTCACATCCGCGACAAAGGTGTCAAGGGATTTTTGATGTAAATCCGCATACGATTGTTCTGTCATGCTCGCGTCATACAGCCGGTCAACCGTTTGATACATATCATTTTGGATGCGGTCGGCAGAAATCAAGCTCTCCATCACCTGCGCAGAAAATCCGCCCACAACGCCATAGCTGAGGTAGTTTTCCGTCAATTCGGCAAGCACATTGGTGCTAAATTGGCTTTTTTCAATTTGCTTTTTGAAAAAGCGCGGGCTGCAAACCGTCATGGCAATCATGCCAACAATCGCCAGCATCACCAAAAGCAGCGACAGCATATAAGAGAGCACAGCAGGAAGCCACGCAATGCGTTTTTTACTTGTGTTTGTATTGGCCATGCGTGTCTCCTTTCTATTTGTCTGCGTTGATTTTAGGACCGCTTGTATATTTCGCATACACAAAATAGCGTTCCGGCGTCAAGCCAAACGCATCAAAGGGATAGCAGGTATACAAAATCAAATTTTCATCCGTGCGGTTAAAATCATACGTATCGGTTGCGTCTGCATCGGCAACTTGCATCTTTGTCACTTCATATTTATATTTGCCGTAGTTGGTGTCAAAAATGATGGTATCGCCTTCTTTTACCGTTTGCAACCCATTAAAGAATGTGGTGTTGTGTCCGCCGAGCAAAATTGTTTTATTCTCGCCCGGCAATCCGGCACCCACACTGTTTACATAGGTGCCCGCGCCATTGTTTAACTGTTTTGGCGCATCACCATAATACACAGGCGCATCCACGGTTGAGCCCGGAATCGTCAGCTTGCCGTATAAATCCCCATTTTGCGGATACGTAATTTCGCTCAAAGCCACTTCGCCGCTGTCGGCCAAATTTTCCTGCAAATTTGAGAACAAATCTGCCGACTGCACCTTCGCTGTGCCGGTAAACATATATTTTGCCAACGTCAGATAAGGGTCAAGCGCGGGGGCAAAAATCATATATAAAATCACACTGGTCAACACTGCAAAGGCCGCGGGAAATAAAATATACGAAAGCCTATCGCTTGTCGATTTCGGTTTTGTCACAAGCACCTCTCCTTTAAATGCGTTTTCACAATAAAGTGTTTTATGTAAAGTTTATTCAAACTATTTTTCAAAATAAAAAAAGAGGGAGTACGCCCTACGGGTTCCTCCCCCCTTTTGTTCTTGCAAAGCGCCTTGCTTAAAACGCAAGGGGGCCCTTATGCGTTAGCATCAGCCTTGCGAGTTTTGATTGTGGCTACGCCAAGCACGCTGACCATTGCAATAACAAGGATCAGTGCAGAGCTCGCTACATCTACGCCAGTTGTTTTGATAACGCCATTGCCTTTGCCGGGCGCCGGAGTCGGGGTTACAGGCAACGGGCCTGGGTTGGGGCTTACAGGAGCGCTGTATGCATTGGTAGACGCTTTGCCATTGATGGCAGTCGTTACTGTTGCATAAACTTTCCCGTTGCTTACGCTGACGTTTGCAACAGCAATGGCAACGCCGGTCGCTTTCTGTACAGCCGCTTGCGCGTTTGTAATGTCAGCCATCGTCAATGTGCCTGCTGCTTCTTTGGCCTGAATTGCTTTCGCCTCTGCTTTAACAGTAGCTACGTCAACAACTGCAGCCTGAGCTTCCGTCATCGCATTGATGGTAGAAGTTGCCTGTGCCTGATACTCAGCCGGAGCTTTGCCAACAAGCGCAAGTAAATCTGCTTTTGTCTGTGTGGCAGCAAAGCAAGGGATGCTCATTACGCAGACAAGCGCAGCTACCATCATCATGGAAATAAACTTTTTCATTGGAATCAATCTCCTTTCGTTCGATATTTATATTAAGCTGCGAATGAATCCGCAGCAAATATAGCATGTACACAGAATCATTCAATCATAGAAATATACACATTATCGAATGACCCGACATTATTATAATACAATTCGTCACAGATATCAAATAAATTTGCCATTTTTTTCATACTCACCGAACACTTATCGTAAAACCCAAGCGAATTTTAAGCATTTTATTGCGATGATATGCATTTTTTTGAATCGAATCAACTTTCCAAAAATCATTTTGCTTTTATGCAATTTGCGCTTTTTGATATATAAAAACCGTCATTTTGCCACGCAGATGGACACTTTTTGAAAAATGTATTTTATTCTATCTGTCCGGGATGTGACTTTGTGCCATAAAAAAAGCCAATTCCCATAACCGCCACACAAATTAAAACATAATAGACGAACAGCGGATGGGTGATGCTGCCCAATAAAATGAACAGCGAACCAAGAATGGCAAGCGACGGCACCACATAGCCAAAGAATTTGCTTTTAATGTCGCCACGTTTGGCAAGGCGCATCACCGCAATATACAAAACAATAAAGTTAAGATAGCTGATGCAAATTGCAATTTCAGAAACATCGCCACGCATACCGGCCGATTGTGTGATGTGGTTGACCACGAGCCAAAATGCCGTCAGCAAAAAAGCAACAATGGCAGAGTTGAACGGCATACCGCCCAATTTTTCAGATGTTTTGCTCAACCGTTTTGAGCAAGGCAACATATTGCGCAGTGCCATAGAATACGGCATACGAATCAATGCCAAAATAATGCCGTTCACCGTCCCGATAACCGAAACCGTCACAAACACCAAAATAACCTTGCCACCAATTGCGCCAAACAGCATGTTCGCAGCCGTAAATACGCTGTCGTTGCCCTGTGCAAGCACATTGTCCACGCCCACAAGCGACGTCATGCCCACAAAATAAGCAACATAAATCACCAAAACGGCGAGTGGTGCAAACGTCAGTGCCAACGGCAAATTACGTTTGCTGTCTTTGATTTCATGGCAGATGGTGGTGGCAATAATCCAGCCGTCAAACGAAAACGCAATAGGGCCAAATGCTGCAATCCAGCCAAGCGACGACGCCGTGGCGCCGAACGTCTGTGTGTCATGTATCAAAATCGGCGTAGGGTCGCCAAAAATCAAGCCAAGTACCGCCACTGCCACAAGTGGAACCAATTTGATAATCATGCCGGCATTTTGAAAAATTCCGCCCCATTTTGCCGAAAGCGCATTGACAATGAACAAAACCACAATCACAATCGCGCCCACAAGCGTCCATATACCGACCGACGATTCCCAACCGAACAGTTGACAGACATACATGCCGGTAATCCACGCCACCACCGCCGCCAGTGCCGGCAAATACAAAATGGTATAAAACCAACCAAATGCGCTTGACGTGCGCAAGCCGACAAATTCCTCCGCATACGTCACAAGGCCGCCGGGTTTATCGGTGCGTGTCGCAAGCTGTGAAATGGCAAGCGAGCCAAAAATAATGGCAATCGCCGCAATACAAAAAACGCATACGCCAAGCAATACGTTTCCATTGGTGTAACTCAGCACATCATCCGATTTGAAAAAAATACCAGAACCGATGACAATGCCAATAATCATGGTAATTGCCGTAAATAACCCATAAGTTCGCTTCAACATGATACCGTCCCTCTCCCCAATCTCTTTTAGATTATATCTATATTAGACCAAAGAGGCCTCGACGTCAACTAAAAATGCAAAATTGTATTTTTGTGTCATAACTCACGCAAATCCGTCGCAAAAAATCTCTCATTTTGAAACAAAAAAACCGTCCTCCTCCCATTTTTGTGGGTTACTATCAATATATTTCCATATTTTCAAATATTCCTGCTCGTTTCTGATGATGTGGTCGTGAAATGACCGTTGCCATGATGAAAATCCGATTTCTTTCGTAACCAATGTTTTAAATGATTTAATCAATTGTGAAATTGATTGCCCTGTAGGGGACGAT
>JAVXRV010000138.1:0-4231 GCA_036643515.1 Ruthenibacterium sp. | reverse complement strand
GTGGCTCACTTTTTCATCAGCGCAAGTGGCTCAAAATTTCATCAGCGCGTGGCTCACTTTTTCATTGACATTCATAGAATGCGTCCTCCATCGGAAAATTCATGCTTTGGATTGGCCCCACAAGCTCTGTGTTTGACATTATGACCTATGTGGTGATGTTTTTTGTCGTATGTCCCGCGGTGTGCGGCGGCGCGTATGGTGCAAGCGGCGTTGACAATATGCTGTTTATGGCTCTGTTTAATGCCGGATGGTTTGTAGAGTCACTGTGGTCGCAAACACTGGTTATCCACATGATTCGCACACCCAAAATTCCCTTTATTCAAAGCCGTGCATCTCTGCCGGTACTCGGCATCACCACCCTTGCCATCACAATCGGCACCATCATTCCCTACACGGCATTCGGCGCATCACTTGGTATGTCACCTCTGCCGCTCATCTATTTTCCGTGGCTCATCGGTATGATTTTAGGGTATATGATACTCGCAACCGCCATGAAAAAAGTGTATATCAAGAAATATGGCGAGCTGCTGTAAATGTCTGTCGCTTTGCAATTTTCTCGTTACAATTCATTGATGGTGTCCGTCACCATCATCTTGCGAATCCGTTTTGACGGTGCATAAATCGCAGCAACGGTAGCGCCAAGCACAAATACAAGGATGATGATGAGAGGAATAATTGGCACGCACCAGATAGCATAGCTGTAGTGGGCGGTAATCAACGTGTCATATAACAACTTACTCATCAGCAGGCCAACTGCGCAGCCGACAAAACAGCCCATGACGGCATAAGTGCCCGCTTCGGTGGCTATCATTTTGGTGACCTGATGCTCGTCCATCCCAACCGCACGCATGGCGCCGTATTGCTTTATTTTTGCAGATACACTCATGGAAATGCTGTTTATAATATTGAGCACCGTCACGAGCGTAATCATGGCTAAAAAGCCGTATACAAACAGCAAAAACGCAGTATATGTATCGGTGGTACGCAAATCGCGCCGATCGTTCAATACATTGTTTTCACCTATGATATCGCGCATGGACGCCACGTTTTCATCCGTGGCGTCTTTTGTTGTTTGTACCAAAACAAGAGAATAATCGGTAATGCCGGTCAGCCGTGCAAAGGTTTCTCCGGACGTAATGAGCGTGATTTCGCCATTTGTTCTGCCGTCGCTGCTGAAAGGGTTGAATTTCAACAGTCCTGCAATTTCAAGCGTTTCATCGCCTATCACAATCGTATCGCCTATTTCTATGGGGTTCTCTTTGTCCCCAACGGCAAGCACGGCATGACTGTTTCCATATACCTTTGCAATATCGCTGCCTTTTTGAAGCTGCCTATCCTTTACAAGACAGTCCAAATCAAATGTGTCGTAGGAAATCATGTCAATCGTATGCGACTGCTGATTGACTTTTGCCGAAACACCAAGGTAGCTTCTGCGGCCAAAAACACGCTTTACACCGGCCAATCCGCTTATTTTATTCGCCAGAGCGCTGTCTATCGAATTGGCACTATCGTTGCTTGAAATGTTGATGTCCGCAGTATTCGATGGTTGCGGCATCATATAGCCAATCAATTCGATAAAAACAGAAAAGCTTAAAAATAAAATAATACTCAGTGCAAAAGAGCTTGTCATCAACAACAAATTTTTCTTTTCCGATATGGCATGATGTATGCCGAGTGCTGTTTCAATTTTAAAAAGGCGAGTATTCACTTTGCCGTTTTCGTTTTTTGTATTTTCCGAATTGCCGGATACTGCGGCGATAGGCGATACCTTTGCGGCTCGTTTTGCAGGAGAACCGGCGGCAATGAGCACCGTAAGCACGCCCACAATGATGCCGCATGCAATGCCAATGGCACTCATTTGGAAAAGGGGAATTTCTGCGAACTCTCCACCGACCAAAAAACGTAATGCGGCACACAATCCCCATGTGGCGACAATGCCAAGTAGAACGCCAATGGGAACCGCCGTTTTGCACCAGTTGAGTGCTTCCAATCTTACAAAACGGATGATTTGCTGCTTGCTCATTCCAATGCAGCGCATCATACCGAAAAATTTGGTTCTTTGGGCAACATTGCTGTTGATGCTGCTCGAAATCATCAGCACGCCGGCAATCAGTATGAAGATAAACAATATCGCCGCTGTAAAATATAATGTTTGTGCGGTTGCATTGCCGCTCAGTCCTTGCAGTGCCGCGCTGCCATGTTTGCCGAGCAACCTCGTTTTCTCCATGCGAACGCCCATATCGGCCATGCTGAACACAGCTGTTACCAAAAACACGGCAAAAATAATACACAGGAGCGTCATGCGATTTTGTCGTTTGTGAACTTTTGCCGAAATGGGAATCAGACCTAGATAGCTTTTCATCCGTTGCACCTCCCGAAATCGGTCAATGCACCGTCCGATACTTGCAGTACGCGGTCGGCTGAGGAGGCGATGCTACGGCTATGTGTAATCATCAAAATGGTTTGCGCATAGCTTTTAGAAGCTTTTTTGAGCAGTGCAATCACTTCGTTGCTGTTTTGTGTATCGAGGTTTCCGGTGGGTTCATCGGCCAAGATAAGTGTTGGGCGGGTAATGAGGGCTCTGCCGATGGCGACACGCTGTTGCTGTCCGCCGGACAATTGACGCGGCAGATGATGCCGCCGTTCGCTCAAGCCAAGAACCGTTAAAATTTCCTCAAGATACGCCTTGTTCGGCTTTTGATAATCAAGCAGCAGCGGAAAAATGATGTTCTGCTCGACATTCAATTCCGGAATGAGGTTGAAAGCTTGAAACACAAACCCGATATTGCGACGGCGAAAAATGGTGCGTTTTTCGTCTTTCATGGCGAAAACATCTTTTCCGTCGATGAGCACCTTGCCGGATGTGGGCACATCAAGCGCACCAATCATATTGAGCAGGGTGCTTTTTCCGGAACCCGATTCGCCGACAACCGCAACAAATTCTCCTTTGGGAACAGAAAAAGTAACGTCCCTCAGTGCGTGAACGGCCGCTTCACCCGTGCCATAAGTTTTGCAAATTGCATTGATTTCCAATAAATTCATGTGATACCATCTCCTTATCATCAACACAATAGCATTTGTTTCTTACTCTCAGGTGAATTGCAGCTTACAATTTTGTAGGATTTAAAAAACTCATAGTAAACGTGCTGCCTTGCCCCAAAATACTGTCTGCGGTGATTGTTCCTCCATGCACCTCAACAATTGCTTTTGCGAGCGGCAAGCCAAGGCCGATTCCTTGTGTGTCTTGCGAAAATCGGCTGCGATAAAACCGCTTGAAAATATGATGAATATCCTCTGTGTGAATGCCGCGGCCATCATCTTTTATCGTGATTTGGGTAAATGCCGCAAACTGTTTCCACTCGATGAAAATTTGCCCATTTGAATTTGTATGGTCAAGCGCGTTCTTCACCACATTGCTGATGGCTTCCATCATCCAAGCGCGGTCACAAAAAAGTGTGCAGTCGTCCTCGCCGGATAAGATGATTTCTTTTTGCTCTTGCGTCGTCCGATAGGCGAAAGAAAGTGCAATCTCATGCATCATATCGGCAAGATTTTCACGTGCTTTCTCAATTACAATCGATCCCGCATCCAGTTTTGCCATTTTGAGTAGATTTTGCACGAGCGTTTCAATGCGGTCAAGCTCTTTTTCCGACAAGGATGCAAATTCTTTGATTTCCGGCAGTGCGTCCGCCTCGCCTTGCAGTAAGGCATTATAAATGTTTAAGGCGGCAAGCGGTGTTTTTAGCTGATGGGAGATATCTGCAATGGTGTTTTTCAAAAATTCCTTTGCTTGCAGTTCATTTTCAGCGTGTGCGTTTAACACCGTCGCCAAGGTGTTCACCGCATGAAACAGCTTATACAATTCGCCCTCGTCATCACACGCAATACGCACATCGGTATTTCCCGCTAAGTAGAGATTTACTTGCTCGGTAGCATTTTCTATCGTTTTATTTTGCTTGTAGAAATAACGCAAGCAGATAGCCAATATGCCAATTGCCATCAGCAAGGAGAGTGCAAGCAGCGCGGGCGCAGCCATCGGATATGCACGCCAAATCACGAGCTGCGACAATATCAAAAAGGCGCTTATCACGGCACAAAGTGCAATAAAAAATCGTTTGACTGCTTTATCGGTGCAAATTTTCATTTCACATCTCACTCCATGACATTCCATTTGTAACCCATACGTCTGACCGTCAAAAGCATTTGCGGCGCACTTGGGTTGTCTTCAATT
>JAVXRV010000137.1:0-4436 GCA_036643515.1 Ruthenibacterium sp. | reverse complement strand
ATTTGCAGATCGTGTACTCATCATGAAAGATGGAATGTTTCTACCGAATGATTGATCATCTTATACACTGATTGTCATTTTGAACACAAAAACATCAGGAGCCGGCGAGATGCCGGCTCCTGCACTGTTTTGTCAAGAACGCGGGGGCGTTAGGCGGTTACTTTTTTTCTGTAATTTTGAATAGGAATGAAACGAATAAAAAATCCGCACCTACACAGCACAGCAAAATGGTTGGCAGATACGCCGCAATCGCATTGCTGTAAACATCTACGCGCAAGGCACTGCTTTTTTGCTGATAAAACCGTACAATCAAATCCCGATAATGCGCAATATCAAAAAGATTGTCTTGCGGCAGATACACCGCCGGAATGGAAATATTTTTGCACAGCAACCACAGAATTCCAAAACCGGCAGCAATCGGCAACACGCTTTTGGCCACTTGCAAAAGCACGGCATGGCGGCTGTTTTTCGGCATGGTATAAAGCTGCACCGAATGTCTGCCGCCAAAGCGTAGCAGCCACCACAGAGGTACCAGCGCAAGCAGCATCCACGCCAAATAAAAAATTTGCTGCGCCAAAATGCGCGGTGCACGCAAATCATGCACCGTACCAAAGAGCTGAAAACCGCTTGCCATATGCGCCGCTTGCAGCAAACTGTCGACACTTTGCGCGCCGCCCGTCAGCAGTGCCTGTTGCGCCGCCATGTTCTGCGAAAGTGCGTCGACCGGCCGCGAGAGATAGATTGTATCGTCTGTGCCCCGGCTGACGGCATTTAAAAAATGTGCATCCGTGGATATAATGCCGCAAATGGTGTAAATTTCGCCGCCCACTGTAATTTCCGAGCCGCTGACGGCAACCGAGCCAAACAACCGCAGCGCCAACGTGTCGGGCAAAATGGCATAGTGCCGCTGGTGCGTCACTGCGTCGGGCAAAAAATATCCACCGTGTACAAATTGCAAATTTGCCGTCGTAGCATACACTGAATTAGTAGTCATTGCGCGCACGGAAACATCGCCCAGCCGTACGGTCTGCTCTGCGGCAAGCGCAAAGGGCTGTTCACTGACCGACACACCAATGCCCTGCGTGTTGTACACTTCCACGGCGTTTGGCACAGCCTCGTTCATTTGCCGATTCAGCAAAAAAGCACTCCCAAACAGGCCTGCCGTCAAAAGCAGGGCGGCGGCGCGGCGCAGCATCGTACTCATGAGGCTTTTACCACGCACACGGTTTCGCCGTCCACTAGCATCCGCGACGGATACGCAGCAAGTTGTGCGCCCTGTACAAAGTCGGTTTCAATCGCAGCATACAAATGATTGCTTTCCACCACAGTCACAGGCTGTTTTTGCACCTGTGTGGAAAGTCCCCAAATGCTTGCCGTTTCGTGCAGCAGCAAAATGTATTTTGAACCGTCCGTGTCGGTCATCAAGCAGGGCAGTGGCACAAGCGCGTCATATTGCTCGCTTTTTACGCTCGATTTGATTTGAACCGGTGTGCCGACCGGCACTGCGGTTTCGGTTTTAAGCATCGCTTGCAGGTTGTAAAGTCCGGCGTCCTCATCATAGCTTGCGGCAGTGATTTTTGCGCCACACGTTTCGTCTTTCAACACGAAATCGCCCGTGCCCGATAGCGCTGAAAAGGTGCATGTGAGCGTTACGCCCTTTGCAAGCACTTTTTTTGCATCGACCACAGGAGCGCTCCACGCAACAATATTTTGTGTATTTTCGCCCGCAATCGTTGCCAAAACCGTGCCCGCCGGCACCGTGCCCACTTTGGCAAGCCCCGACACCTGTCCGCTTATGGGCGCCGTCACTTTTCCGCTAGGCAGAAATTTGCCAAGCGCCTCGGCATACTGCATTTCAAGCGCCTGCAATTCGGTTTCCAGCACGAGGCGGTCGCCGCCTGTCCAGTTGGTACCGTTGAGGGCGTTTTTCTTTTGCTGAATACTTGCCTGCATTTGCTTAAGGCGAATTTGACTGCTCTGCACATCCAGTAAAAACAGCGCATCGCCCGCTGCAACCATTTGTCCCTCAGTCACAAGCACTTCTTTGATATTCCATGTGTCGGCGGCGGTTATCTCTGTGCCATTTGCATCGCCCTTGACCGTGCCGGAAAAAGTGCCGCTATACAGCAGACTGCCGCCTTTTATCGTTTGCGCCGAAACTTCGGGCAGCAGCAAATTGTACACCGTGCGCGAAGCCACCGTGCACACCAGCAGCAAAATCGCCACCGTCACCGCTATTTTCACAATTTTTGTTTTGCGCGTTATCATACAAAACTCCCTCTATTTCAATCCCGAAAATTCGATGCCCTCGACCAGTTCCTCGTTGAAAAACAAAAACAGCAACAGCACGGGCAGCATCGCTAAAATGCCACAGGCAAAGCTGAGCGAAAAATTGCTGCTGTTGACGCTTGCCAAAAACACACTCAGCGGATACTGCGTCTGCTCTTTTAAAAACACCATAGGTTGTTCGACCATATTCCACGCGTCGATAAAGCTGAGCAAAACAAGACTGATAAAGCCGCCCTTGCCCGCCGGAATGAGCACGCGCATTAAAATCTGCCGCGTGCCTGCGCCGTCCAGCCGCGCCGCGTCTAAAATTTCATCGGGAATGCTTTTGAAAATCTGCGTCATTAAAAATGTGCCAAACGGCAAAAACGCAGCCGGTAAAATCAGCGCCGCCCAGCCGCCGAGCAGGTGCAGTTTGTCCAGCACAATGTAATTTGGCACAAGCGTCACCTGCACCGGCATCATCATCATGATAATCAAAAGGAAAAACAGCACGTTTTGCCCTTTGAATTTGTATTTTGCAAAGGCAAAGCCGCCCATGCTGCTGACAACCGCCTGCCCTGCAACAATCGCGCCGCATAAAAAAAGGCTGTTCCAGAATTTGATTAAGTAATCGGGACGGCGCAAAAAGACTTGATACAAACTTTCGAGCGAGAGTACGTCGGGCAGCAAATGCAGCAGTGCGCCGTTTGCGGATTCGCTGTACACGGTGTAGTAATAACGGCTGACTTCGGTGGGCGACATCAGACTGTTTGCTACCATGTATATCATCGGGAACAACACGATAACGCTTAATACGCAAAAAAGAGCAAAACAAAGGCGGTTCGATTTTTGTTTCACTGTGCCGCCTCCCCAAAGCGCTTTTGCACCACGTAAAACACGGCAACAAGCACAAAAATGAAGCTGAACAGCAAAATTGCCGCCACGGAGAGGCGCTGATAATTCAGGTTTTCAAAATTGTTGTTGAGAAAATGCTGTAACATATAAATGCTTTCGTGCGGATGCTTGCCGCCAAGCAAAAACGCCTCGCGGTAAGTTTTAAAGCTGTTGATGACACTCATCACAAATACAAAAAACAGGCTGGGACAAATCAGCGGCATGGTGATAAAACGAAATTTCTGCCAACCATTTGCGCCCTCAATGGCGGCACTTTGGTATAGCTCAGAGGGAATCATATTCAAGCCCGCAAGCATTAAAATCACGTTGTAGCCGCAGTTTTTCCAGAGATATAACCCCACCAGCACCCAAAACGCGGCAGGGCCGTCAAGCCATTGCACAATGGGCAGGCCAAGGGTTGCAAGGCTTGTGTTCACGATGCCGCGCGAGGCAAAAAACACCTGTATCACCATCACAATGCTTGCCACGGGCACTACCATCGGAAATAAAAGCACCGAGCGAAACAGCTTTGTGCCTGCAAATTTGCGCTGCAATAACAGTGCCAGCGCAAAGCCGAGCACCATAATCAACGGCACGGCAATCGCAAGAAAGCGCAGCGTGTTGTATGCCGCAAGCCGAAAGGCCGCCGAAGAAAGCACCTTGCCGTAATTATCGAGCCACACAAATTCCGCACCGCCCACGCCGAACGTGAACGAATACCAAATGGTGATGCAAAACGGTAGCGCAAAAAACACCAAAAGGCCGCCCAAAACAGGGGCAGCCAAAAGCCATGGTGTGTATTTTTTTTGCGCCTGCCACGTGGCAGGTTTTGCGGTTTTGGGCATATCCGCTCCTTTTCGCCGCACATGATTCGTCCAAATACAGACGCAGTGCCGCAGAGGTTTCGGTTAAAATTTGTTCCTTCCTAGGTTGTTTGATGTGTTTTTAACAAGTGCACACACCTGTTCATTGAGAGAAATATAACCGTAAGAATCGTTCGTCCTCGCATTATTCATCTTGATATGCGTTGCACTCGCTTGTAAGGTTGCTTAACGTGCTGTCAAGATTCCATGTAGGTTGCCCAACATCCGAAAAAGAGCTGATGAAAATTCGTTCATAATCGTTAGAAATTCGCGCCCCATTAATTTGTGATGGCAAAGAGCAGATATCTTGCACAAACTCTGGTGTAAACTGGAGAGAGATGCTGCCATAATTAAGATATTCAATATACTGTTCTAAGCCTTCGTTCCAAATAGGGACACATGCCAATAGTC
>JAVXRV010000136.1:0-4449 GCA_036643515.1 Ruthenibacterium sp. | reverse complement strand
GCACAAAACGGTCGTTCGAAATATTCATCAGCTTCCACAAATCTTGAATGCCCGCCACAATTTCATCGACATATTGCTGCGGCGTCACGCCTTTTGCGGCGGCTTTGTCTTGAATTTTCTGTCCGTGTTCGTCCGTGCCGGTCAAATACAGCACATCGTAGCCCTGCATGCGTTTATAACGCGCGAGTGCGTCACAAATCACCGTGGTATAGCTATGGCCGATGTGCAGTTTATCGCTCGGATAATAAATCGGCGTCGTGATATAATAGGTTGGTTTTGTCATGTTTTTCATCCTCAATTTTATTTTTCGTCCACGAAGAATCGTTTATACCACGTTAAAAACGTGAAAATTGTCCAAATTTTACGTTGATTGTCCGCTTTTTGCTGATAGTGGTCGTCGAGTAGGCGCAAAATCGCGTCCGGACGGAAAAAGAGCGCCGCATAGTCGCTTGTAAAATACGATTTTACGAGGTTGTAATATTTATCCTCGCGCAGCCAAAAGCGAATCGGCACCGGAAAGCCTTTTTTCGGGCGGTTTGCCCATGCGTCCGGCAGCGTTTTGTTGGCGGCGGCACGCAGCACAATTTTGGTGTCTGTGCCTTTGATGCGATAATCCACCGGCATCGTTTCGGCAAATTCCATCACTTTTTTGTCGAGGAACGGCACGCGCAGTTCGAGCGAATGCGCCATGCACATTTTGTCGGCCTTGAGCAAAATATCGCCCGGCAGCCAAAGATTCATGTCGAGATACTGCTTTTTCGTCACCTCGTCCTCGTCTTTCACACGCGCGTAAATGGGCGCGGTGAGCGCTTTTGCACTTTTGCCACAGCGATAAGCGGGTTGCAACACATTGACGGCCTCGGCATCAGGGAACACCATTGCCTGCCCGACAAACGAATCTTCCGGCCGCTCGGAACACTTGAGCAAAAAGTTTTTGCCTTTGAAATAGGGCAGTTTTTTGGCGACGTCGGCAAGACCGTGGCGCAGAGAAAGCGGCAGTTTTTTGAATTTTTCCATACTGGGTGTGTCGGCATACCACTCGTATCCGGCAAAAATTTCGTCCGCACCTTCGCCCGAAAGCACCACCGTCACCTGCTCGCGCGCCATTTTTGCGAGAAAATACAGCGGCACGCTCGACGGATTGCTTTGCGGCTCGTCCATGTGATACTGAATGTCGGGAAACGCGTCGAAGCATTCCTCTGCGCCAATCAGTTTTTTATGATTTTCAATGCCGAGTTTTTCCGAAAGTTCCTCGGCATAATTGGTTTCGTTGAATTTATGGTAGTCAAATCCGACGCTAAACGTGTGGTCGGGCATCAAACTTGCCGTGATATAACTGGAATCGACGCCGCCCGATAGAAATGAGCCGACTTTTACGTCCGCAATGCGGTGTGCCTTGACGGATTCGTTCACCACATCGTCGAGTTTGTCCACACAGGTGTCGAACGGCTTGTCCTGCGGTTTGAATTTGCAATCCCAATAACGTTTTACGGTCATTTTTCCGTTTTCATAGGTGAAATAATGCGCCGCCGGCAATTTGTAAACGCCCTTGAAAAATGTTTCGTCCGTGGCGGAATATTGCAGCGTCAAATAAGGACGCAGCGCGTTTTCGTTGACGGCCTTGACGAATTTCGGATGGTCGAGAAAACTTTTGATTTCGCTGCCGAAAAGTAGTCCCTCACCATTTGGAATGGGATAATAATAAAACGGCTTGATGCCGAAAATATCGCGTGCGCCAAACATGCGCTTCGCTTTTGCATCCCAAATGACGAATGCATACATGCCGCGCAGCATTTGAATGAGATCGGTGCCGTATTCTTCGTAACCGTGAATGAGCACCTCGGTGTCTGCACCGCAATGAAACGTATGGCCGCGGCTTTCGAGGTCTTTGCGCAAATCCATAAAATTGTAAATTTCGCCATTGAACACCACGACAACGCTTTTGTCCTCGTTCATCATCGGCTGTGCGCCCGCGTCGCTCAAATCGAGAATCGACAAACGGCGAAAGCCGAGCGCGATATCGTCGGTGCAATACGTGCCGCCCATGTCGGGGCCGCGGTGCACAATGCGCTCCAACATCGTGTCGAGCACCGTTTTTTGCGAATCAATTTTGCCGGAAAAACCAACAAATCCACACATAAAGTGTCCTCCTAAAAATGAATGGGCGTTTTGCCAAACGCGAGAATGGCGTTTTTGGCAAGAACTTCCATGGAATCGATATAAAACGCGCCCAGTTTTTCGTCGCGCTTAATCAGCGACAGCTCCGTACAACCGAGAATCACACGCGTACAGCCCTCCGCTTTCAGCGCGTCCACCACGCCCGCAAATTTTTGCATATCCGGCGCGTTTCCCTGCTTGATGTCCTCGTAAATGAGGTGCATCACATCGGCCTGCTTTTCATCGTTTGGCACGGCATAGTCAAGATGATATTTGTCGCACACACGTTGATATGTGCGTGTTTGAATCGTGCCGCTCGTCGCCAAAATGCCCACTTTATCGCAGACGCTCTTGGCAAAAAGCACGGTTTCCTCCACCATATTGAGGATGGGGATTTCAATGCTTTCGTTGAGTCTGTCGTAAAAATAATGCGCCGTATTGCACGGAATGGCGATGATATCCGCGCCGAATGTCACGAGCCGTGCCGCGTCTGCCGCCATGATATCAAACGGATTTTCGCTGCTTTCGCCCAAAATATAGCTTGTGCGGTCGGGCGTTGTGGCACGCGAGTTGATGATGACATCAATATGGTCTTGGTCGCGCGCGGCTTTGGTGTGCCGCGTGAGCATCTCATAAAAATAAACAGTGGCCATGGGGCCAAGGCCGCCGAGAATGCCGAGCACTTTTGGCGTTTTGTTCATGAAAGCCTCCTGTTTTTAGTGAAAATCACCGATAATATGTTTTGAATTTTTTGAAATAGCGCTGCATATGCACCAAATAATAAGCAAAGCGCTTCGGATTTGTCGCTAAATCGTACGACATGCCAAAACTGGACGTTTCTTTGCCCGCCTTGACAAGCTCTTTCGCCTTTGCCACAAATGCGGGGTCTTTGACATAGCGATACACCACCGCGCGCGGCACGCTGTGCCAAAAAGTTTCTTTTTGGTTTAACACGCATGCACCCAAATCGTGGCCGAGCACGCGGTCTTCCACCACGTATTTGGCAATATTATACCCCGCACCCGTGACATAATAATTCGAGCGGCCTTGCCGCAAATTGATTTCAAAAATGCGATAGCTGCCGTCGCGCGTGTCATATTTCACGTCGAAATTGGCATAGCCGGTATAGCCGATTGCCTCAAGGAACGCTTTCAGTTTTGTCATCAGCGGCTCGTTATATTCCGTGATGATGGCGGCGTGGTTGCCGAGCGCTTTCGGCGTGTGCTCCTCCAGCCCCACATGGCCGAGACACATCATTTTCACCTTGCTGTTTTTGTCAACATATGCCGTCAATACGTGCATAAAGCTGTCGTCGCCGGGAATCATATCCTGCAAAATCATCACGTCCGGATAACCGGCGGCGTAAATTTCGGTTAAAATTTTAGCCGATTCTGCGGCGTTTTGTGCCACATATACTTTTTTCATGCCGTCAAACGGAAACTTCCAATACAAAATACTGCTGCTGGGTTTTAAGATAATCGGATAGGCAAAGCCGAGTTTTTCCGCCGTCAGTGCCTCTGCCGCCACTGGTTTTGTGGCACAAAATGTTTTCGGATAGGGCAAATCATACGCATCACACAGCGTGTAAAAATCGGCCTTATTGACCAGTTTATCGCGCAGCGCCGGCGTAATATACGGTGCAACACAGTTTTTCGGCAATGCATCGCGCACATCCATCAAAAGGCTGGCATAATCGTCGGTGCAGCCCATCACCACACACGTTGCCTCTGCATGTTTTGCGGCAAATGCCGTCACTGTGGCAAGCAGAGTTTTGGCATTGTCGATGTCTGCCACTGCGGTAAAATGCACAAAGCGGCTGTACATCGTGTCGCCCATCGCCCATCGGCCGAACGCATAGCTGTCTACGCCATATTCTTCGTGAAATGCACGTGCCACCGTGTAGCAGTTCATATCTGCGCCAATCAGCACAGGAACCATTTTCGCCGCAATTTCCATGTTGTCAAAAGCCCCTTTTTTCGCTCTATTTGTATTTTTTATATATACTCCTTAATTATAAGCAAATTTCGGCGTGTGTCAAGCCGAACACATGCCAAAAAAAGCCGCGACACCAATTGGTATCGCGGCTTTTTTTCAATTTGACCATTTGACCAATTTGACCATTTGACCATTGAGACCATTTGACCATTTTGACCACTTGACCATTTTGACCTTTTAGACCATTTGACCCATCTGACTCACTTGAGAACATCTGACCCACTTGAGAACATCTGACCCACTTGAGAACATCTGACCCACTTGAGAACATCTGACCCACTTGAGAACATCTGACTC
>JAVXRV010000135.1:0-4525 GCA_036643515.1 Ruthenibacterium sp. | reverse complement strand
CGGTTCACTTGTCTCGGGCACACTTGTAGCAGTCACTGGAACACTCGCCGCCACAGGCGTACTGTTTGCTTCGGATGCGCTTATATCTGCCGTCGGCAATGAAACACCTGTTTCCTCCGCAAAAGTTGCCGTGGCCATACTCATAATCATCGTTAAACTTAACAATGCAGCAATTATTTTTTTCATGTTTTTCTCCTCTTATTCGTTAATTGTTCTTGACTTGTCTCAGGTTTCTAAATCACCCTTACCATACTGCAAAATAATCGTATTGTCAATATGTTTTCGCCGTGCCGCCCGTACGGTCGTTGGCGCCTTTTTTTGTTTGTATGTGTACTTTCAAAAAGCAGCGGTGCTTTGCGCCGCTGCTTTTGTTTTATTATGATGTCGCGTCTACCATCGCCGCCATGCAGTCTGCACAAATGAGATTGATTTCTTTGGTTGCGCGGCATGAGTTGCCACATTGCGGACAAACATATTTTCGTGTACTGCTCGGACGTTTTGTCGGCTTTTCCGCGCCGGTTTCTTTGCCATTTACGCCGCCGCTTGCCGTTCCTGTACCACGCATATCCCACCATGAAACACCCTCGGTCATTTGTAGCGGTTGCCACCCCTGTATTTCGATGTATTCCAGTAGCGAAAGCGCAGGCGTCGTGATTGTCCATCCGTATTTCGCGTGATATGCAATTTCAAGGCCGTGCGTTTCGGCGGTCATCTTAAACTTTTTATTGTGATAACTGCTATTTCTGGAACAATCCTGTATGCCATGTACCATATTAAACAAGTGACACATTTCATGTAGAAGCGTTGCAGTCGTTTCTTCAATAGGCCGGTCGAGAGTTGCGGTGCTGATGTTGATTTCCCGCCGCGCGGTTTCGCCTGTTTTCCATGTTTTGTAATTTGTGATATGCCCATAAGCACCGGGCGTTTTCTTGAGCGTTATCACAACTTCGGGCAGCTCATTGTTAAAAAAGTCTTCATTGAGCAAGCGAAACATTTTTTCAAGTTGTCCTGCCACACGGCTCGTTTTAACGGTTTGTTTCATGATGGATTTCCCCTTTCGTTTTTGAAGTGTATATTTCAATCGTTTTTCCAACCGAGGTTGTTTTGTTTGCCCCCCGACGGCGATTAAAAAAAGAATCTCCCAGAGGAGAAAAGCAACTGAACCGTGGAATAATTGCGCAGCTTTTATGCCGCGAAAGTCGGTTGCTTTTTTGCTCTGAGAGAATTAGTATCAAAATCGCGTTGGGGAACAAAGCCTCGCGCTTCTTTTTTAAAATCAGTATTTTTAAAAGACTTTACATTTTAAGCGAAGCAGTTAGCATTATCTATAGGAAGCAATTCTTAACAGTATAGAAAAGAGGCGGTGCGTAACCTGACAAAAGGGGCAGCAGAGTGACGGCGGTCACTTTGCGCAGGGGAAATGTTCCCCTGTTTTTCGTAAAATAAGTTTTACGAAAAAAGGGTGTCCAGAGGGCAAGCGCCCTTTGGCAAGGTAAGCCCGCAGGCGGCGGGAGAATTTGCAAATTCTCCCATACCTTGTATGGCAAAACAGAATTTTGCCATCAACGAAAGGAGGCGATGAAAATGGCAAGTGTGGCAAAATTTACAGAGCATGCCGTGCGTAATCAGTTGCGTCATAACATGCGCGAAATTGCGCATTCGGCAAACGCCGATATCGACGCGCAGCGGCGTGACCAAAACAAAGTTTTGTCACCCGACCGCGGAGAAAGCGACTTTGATTATTTCAAAGAGCGCAAAAGTGAGCTGTATTGTTATGGACGTGATGACGTCAAAGTGATGGCCGGCTGGGTTGTGACGATGCCAAAGGATTTGGCACAGGAACAAAAAGACGATTTTTTCAATGCAACCTATGCGTTTTTATCACAACGGTATGGCGAAAAAAATGTGGTGCAGGCCGTGGTACATGATGACGAAAGCGGACAGGCACATTTGCATTTTTGCTTTATCCCTGTGGTGGAAGACCAAAAACACGAACAGGATGAAAAAATTTGTGCGAATGATGTATTGAACCGCAAAGAGTTGCGGAGCTTCCACGGCGATTTGCAGCGCTATTTGAATGAAAACGGAATTGAGGCGCATGTGCATTCCGGCATCACACAGGAGCAGGGCGGCAGCCGCACGGTTGCCCAAATGAAAGACGAACGTGAACGCAAAGTGTCACATCAATTGATTTTTTGAATGTGCACTTACAATTTTATAAAAGGAGAACTATTTTATGTTTGATGATTTATTTAAAACAATTTATATCTGCCTTGCAGTCATAACACTTATTTTGCTGTGCGTCCTTGCGGCGGTTTTGTGTTATAAAAAATGGCGTACTGATGGCATGTCGTTTCGGCATGGCGTGACACAATACGGGCTTTCAAAACAAATACACGGTGTTGTTTTCGGGAAACGGTTTGGGGATTTGCTCTGTTATTCGCCGGAACAAAACGAAGGGCATATTGCGGTTTTTGGGCCTTCCGGCAAAGGGAAAACATCTTCCCTCTTAATACCGACACTGCGCCATTGGGAGGGCACAGCGCTTGTGATTGATGTCAGCGGGGATATCGGTGCAAATGTGAATATGAAAAACAAAATAGAATTTGAGCCGTCCAAAAAAAATACGCCGCCCTACAATGTTTTTGCATCTATTGATGCCGAACCGCGCGAAAGCGACCAATATGAGTTATTGGAACAATTGGCGTTTTTGCTTTTACCTGATGTACCGACAGAAAGCGGCGCAAGCGCGTTTTTCACACACGAGGGACGCAATATTTTAACAGCGGCTTTTATCTGCTACTATACCGAGGGTTGGGATTTTGTGCAGATTTGCGAATTTGTTTTGTCGCATGATTGGCGCTCTCTTTTGAACGATATCGCAAGTCATGACAACGCCGTTGCCAATATGAACATCAGCAGTTTTGCGGGAAACAACGAACAAAACAACGCCGGCTGTAAACAAGCCGCCGATGCAGCCATCAAACTGTTTGCCACAAACGAACGTGTAAAAAACGCTCTGCGCACACCAGTTGCTTTTGAACAGGCCATTTCCCCTGCCGTACTTGAAACAAACAGCCTTTTTATTAAAATTGATGATGCAAAGCTGAATGTTTACGCGCCTCTTTTGAAAATCATCACGGCACAGTCGCTTGAATATTTTTCAAAACGTCCTGCCGAAAACAAGAGCACGATTCTATTTTGTTTAGATGAATTTGCAAGCTTGGGAAAGCTCAATATCACCGACGCACTGCGCAAGTTGCGCAAGCGTCATATCCGCATCATGATGCTTACACAGGCCATGGCTGACCTCGATTTGATTTATGGCAAGACGGAACGGCAGGCAATGATGAACAATTTTCTTTCAAGGTTATTTTAGGGTGTGGCGACACCGAAACGCAGGAATATTTTTCAAAACTTATCGGTGATAAAAAAGGCTTGCTCATCGACAATGATACGGTAAAAAAGGCCGAACCCATCATCAAGCCCGCAGACCTTGCGCAACTTGGCGAAAGCGTGATTATTCTCTCCGATGACGGTTATACAAAATTACAAAAAAACTATTATTTTAAATAAAAAAATCCCCAAGCGATAGCCAAAAGGCCGCCGCTTGGGGATGCTTTATTTGTTTTTTTGTCTGTTGTGAAAATTGTTTTTACGCAAATTTCTCTGAGATTCCTAAATCATATTTTCTCGGTTTCTTTTTCCGAAAATAATTCTTTGTACTTCCACCACATTTTCTTTCACAACATAATAGAGCACATAATTTTTGACAGGTACAAACCGCACTTCGCTGTGCAACATCCTTTGTCCATGATAAAGCGGAAAGAAATACGGCTGTGCACATATCGTTTCGACAGTTTTATCCAGCGCACGCACAAAATCAGACGCAGCAATCGGCGCATAAAGCCGCAATGTCATATAGTCCACAATATCGAGCAAATCTGTTTGCGCTATTGGCAGATATTGTACTTCAAACATCTTTCTGCACCGCGCTATTGTCTAGCAAACGTTTTTTGAGGGCACACATCACGTCTTTGTGTGAATAGCGCTTATCCGTAGAAAGTGCATCCATCTCAGCTTGACGCAGCTTGTCGTAAACGTCACTTTCGTAATGGGCGCTGTTGTAGGTATCCATGCTCATGATTACAAAAGAACCTACTCCGTTTTTCGTCAAAAATACTGGTTCGCTTGTTGCCTGTGCCTCTTTTGCGATATCTGCAAAATGGTTTTTCAAGTCAGAAACCGGTCTGATGTTCGGCATCCTATCACGTCCTTTCACTTATCATTATTATAGCCATCATCACGATAAAAGTCAATTGGATTTTTGCAATGTTGGTGTAATAAAGTTAAACGATTGCAATGCCTCAATCTTCTGTTCTTCTAAGATATGGATATAAACATTATAAGTTGTCGATATGTCTGCATGTCCCAAAAGCTGGCTGATAACTGCAATTTCCACTTTATCGCGCAGCAAAATGCTGCCAAAGCTATGTCGCAGCGCGTGCAGGCTACATTTCTCATG
>JAVXRV010000134.1:0-4588 GCA_036643515.1 Ruthenibacterium sp. | reverse complement strand
GCACTTTGAAAGCGCTCTTTCAGCGGGTTTAAAATATTTTCCGGCACCAAATCCGCATCGTATAAAAGCGCAAGCTCCGTCTTGGTTTTTGCACCGGCCGTCATGGTGGTGACGGTCAGCGCACCGGTGCGCACAAGGCGGCGCACAAGGCTGATATTCACGCGCAACGGCTCTGTAAACCCCTCGCGTGAACCACGCACATTTCCCTCACCGCTCGCCTCCTGCACGCTGCGTATCTGCATGCTCTGCGTGGAAATCACCACCGCCGTGCTGCACCCGTCAATCAAAATCACACTTGCGCCGGAGGTGAGCCGCACCCGCATTTCTTCAAGCGTCATCACCACCGAATTTTCCATAGGAATTGCCGTTTGCGTCAAAATATATCGCAGCAGCGCCTCCGGCGTTTTCGGCTTGTTTTCCTCGCGGCTAAGTGCGTCGAGCATCATCACCCACAAGCGTTCAATGCTCGATAGCCCCTCAAACATACAAATGCAGCATGAAAAATTGCAAAGTAAAACAGGCTTTGTATATAAATCGACAGATTCGTGAAAAAAAGCCTTGATGGTCTTGATATTTGTTTCTAAATGGCTTGATAAATTTTCCGGCATACACTCACTTCCCTCTAAAACCAGTATGGTGCATCTGTATGAATTTAATCATTTCTGGCAATCCTATCATGCAGAGAGGAGTGGTTATTTTTTGGCATTGATTGTTTTCAGAACGGTTTTGATTTATATTTTAATCATCATCGCCATGCGTTTGATGGGAAAAAAGCAACTCGGCGAATTGCAGCCATCTGAGCTTGTATCCACTATTTTAATTTCCAATTTGGCCTCCATTTCCATTGAATCGCCCGATTTTCCGCTGCTTGGCAGTATTTTACCGGTATTTATCATTGTGGCATTTGAGATTTTGCTGTCCGCGCTGTGCGTCAAGTCACACCGTGCGGCAAAATTGGTATCGGGTTCGCCGCGTGTGGTGATTGTAAACGGTGTCATTGACCAGAAAATGCTCGCGGACTTGCGCTACACCGTGGATGATTTGCTCGAAGCACTGCGTGAAAAAGATGTGTTTGAACTGTCGGAAGTTTCCCTTGCGCTCGTGGAAACGAACGGGACGGTCAGCGTACAGCGCAAATTTTCCTACAATACGCCCACCAATCAAGACCTTGAAATTGCCGCGCCAAAAGCGTCACAGCCGTCGCTGCCCATGGTGACAAGCGGCATGCTCAATCGTGAAAATATGGCGCTGTATCAAATTGACGATGCGTTCATCCAAACCATCTGCACCACAAACCAATGTGCCCTTGCCGAAGTTTTATTGCTTTTTTGCAACGACGCCAAAGAAACAACGCTCATAAAAAAAGAAAGCGGATAAAAACCCGCTTTCTCAGCTTATGGAGCATCATTTTTTATGAGGAGGATTGCCGCATGACACGCCGAATTACCGCCGCATTGGTACTGCTTGCCGTCATTTTTTGTTTTTGCGTCTGCGGACATGTTGCCGTGCGTTGCGTAAGCGATACCGCGCTGCAAAAGCTCACTTGCATTCGCAGCTACGCGCAGGTGCAAAATTATAAAGACGCCAAACTTTCCATCGGCAGTTTGTGCGCCTATTATCAGCAACAACAACATATTTTGGAGCTTTTTATCAAGCGCGACTCCGTGGCAAATCTCACAGTGAATCTTGCGGGACTTTCCGCATATGCCACACCGGATAATGCATCCGATTTATACAACGAAATCGACAAAGCAGTGGCGCAGGTAAACATGATGAAACATTTATTTTTTAGCGTTTTTTGAGCGTTTGTTCAGCAAATCTTTCAGCTCGTCCATAAAGGTGTTGATGTCGCTGAATTGACGATATACCGACGCAAAACGCACGTATGCCACTTCGTCAATCTGTTTCAGCTCCTGCATGGCAAGCTCGCCGATGTAAATGGAAGTCACTTCTCGCTCATATGAATTGAGCAGTGCCTGTTCGATATTATCCACAGCCGTTTCAAGCATTTGATACGTCACCGGACGCTTTTCACATGCTCGCATGAGGCCATTCAGCAACTTTTGCCGGTCAAACGCCTCGCGGGATTTGTCTTTTTTAATCACCATCAGCGGAACTGTTTCCACAATTTCATACGTAGTAAAACGCTTGGCGCAGCTTAAACATTCCCGACGCCGACGAATCCGCTCGCCGTCATCTGCCGGACGCGAGTCAATTACTTTCGATTCCACTTCTCCGCAATAAGGACATTTCATAGGTAGACTCCTTTAAATTTTCTTGTCCGCTCACACTGCGGCATAAATTTGGTCGAGATACTGCACTGCCTCTAACAGCTGTGTACTATTTTTAAAATCGCCGCGATACAATTCCACCACCATATCGCCCGCAAAATTCATCTTATGCAATTGCTCAAATAAATATTTGAAATCAAAATAGCCGGTTCCGGGCACGGCACAGTCACACAATTCGGTTTCGTCGCTGAGATGCACATGGCTGATTTTCCCCGCCATCGCATCCAACATCTCCTCTGTCGACACACCTGCGCGGCGCATTTGCTTGACATCCAGTACAAAACTGACATCATCTCGTGTAAGTTCACGCATTTTTTCAAGATAATGCGGTGTACCGCATTTGCAGCGCACTACATTTTCTTGACAAAATTCAACACCGTATTCTCGTGCAATGGTGCGCAGCCGTAGATAATTTTCACAGTGTTTCGCAAACGGATACGGTGTTTGAACATAATCGCCATGAAATACCACGCGCGGAATCGAAAGCTGCCGGCACACTTCAAAATAGCGCCGATATTGCAAAATTCCATCCTCCATACGGCCTTGATACATGGATGCAAAAAAGAAAGTTTCCATGCCGGAGGTGAACGGATGAAACGCTTTTACATGGGTGCCGTATGCGTCTAATTGCCGCTTGAGCGCCGTGATATAATCCTGTTCCATTTCTCGATAGGTGTTGAAGAAAATTTCAACATTTGCAACGCCTATTTCCTGCAAGGTTTTGAGCGCCGCGCTTGTTTCCATGGGATAAAAACAGGCCGTCGAAATACCGCAACTGATAACGCAACACCTCATTCCTGTGTTTATTATCGCACAGGAATGGCGGTTTTGCAATACTACCGCGTGTATAATTTATTTTTTATTTGTTTACAAGCAGGATAAAACGCAAAAAAGCTGCACGAAAATCAATTCGTGCAGCTTTTTACTTTAAAATGAAATCTAAGATGCTTTTTTGGCGGGTTTATGATGACCTTTGTACAGTTCCCATTCCACCCACAGCGGGCCTGCAATGCAAACCGTGCTGTACACACCGGAAATCATACCGATAATCAGCGGGAAAGCAAATGTGAAAATGCTGTCAAGGCCGAAGAAGCCGGCAACAACGCACACCGTGCCAAGCGCCAAAATGGTGGTGACCGTCGTGTTGATGGAACGGCGCAAGCTTTGGTTGATGCTGGTGTTGACAAGTTCTTCAAACGAAGTTTTGTTGCCGTACAGTTGGCGGTTTTCGCGCACGCGGTCATAAATAACAACCGTGTCGTTGATGGAGTAGCCGAGAATCGTCAGTGTGGCGGCGATGAAGTTGCTGTTCAGCGGAATCCCCGCGAGCACAAACACGCCGAAAATGATGATTAAGTCATGAAACAAGGCGATAATCGCCATCGTACCGGCCGGCCAACCGCCGATTTTTTTGAAGCGGATGGCAATATAAACGAGAATTAAAAGGAATGCAAGTACAATCGCGAAAATGCATTTGGCAAAAAACTCTTTGCCCATGGTGGCATTGACATTGTTCATGGAAAGCTGTTTGAACTCGTTGCCGCTATATTCGCTCAACAAAGTTTGGCTCAGCTTTTCAACCGTTGCGGTGTCCATGGTTTGGGTGCCGGGCATGGTGATGGTCAGCGTTTTCATGCCGGTAGCGATATTGTCGCCCATCTGCACAGAAGCGTCACTGCCCAAAATAGTGTCCACTTCTTTGCCGATTGTCTTGCTGTCAATTTCGCCGGTATAGCTATAAGTCAGCATTGCGCCGCCCTTAAATTGAATGTCCATCTTCACGCCGAAAATCGCGGCATAAATGAAGATAAAAAGAATCATAGCAAGCGAAAAGATAAAATATTTTTTGCGATTTCCTACGATATCATACTGTTTTTTCATTCTTCAGCCCTCCGTATAAAACAGGATTGCGGAACGCTTTGATTTTGGAAATTCCCTTGAGCATGATGCGTGTGGAAATAACGCCAAATACAAAGTTGAGCAATACACCGACGAGTAACGTATAGCCGAAGGAATAGATTGTGCCGGACGTCGCCGCGCCAAAGCCGAGCAGTGTCAGCAATTTGCCGAAGATGCCGTTTGTCGGGCCAAAAACGCCCATCAAAATAACAGCGACAATCATAACCGTGACGTTGCCGTCAATAATCGGGGCAAGCCCGCGGTCAAAACCGGCACGAATGGCACCGTCTAGGGTTCTGCCTCTGCGCACTTCTTCTTTGATGCGCTCTGCCGTGATGACGTTGGCATCAACGCCCATACCAATGGCAAGAATGATACCGGCGATACCGGGCAGCGTC
>JAVXRV010000133.1:0-4615 GCA_036643515.1 Ruthenibacterium sp. | reverse complement strand
CCAAAAAAACACGCCTCTGTCGCCGACTGATAAAATCGGCGGCAGAGGCGTTTTTGCTGATATAATTTAGGCAAGCGGATTGATTTCGCGGATGATTTCCGGTGTGAGTGTTTCAATGATGGCGGCGGCAAGGGCGACTGCCGCGTCCATGTCGCACTGCGCCGCATAGCCATAATGTGTGTGTGCGTAGCGGATGGGAATGCCGAGCACCAGTGTCGGTACGCCGTTTGGCGCAAGATGAATGCTACCGCCATTCGTGCCGCCGCCTGTGCGCACGGCACATTGATGCGCGATGCCGTTTTCGACGGCAACTTTGCGCGCAAAGGCAACCCATGCGGGATTTGCCACCATGCTGCCATCACGAAAACGAATTTGTACGCCGTGTTTTAAAGCACCTTGCGCTTCGTCCGCACCTGTAAAAGTGTCATCGGCGGGCGTGCCCTCAAGGCAGATGGCAAGCGCCGGACGCAGATGCTCCGCCGTTACTTTCGCACCGCGTAAGCCGACTTCTTCTTGTGTAGAAAAAGCGGCAATGACGTCGGCACAAAGCTTTTTTTGCGCAAGACGGTCAAATACTTCCAAAATACCGGCGCAGCCGAGCCGGCAGTCGAACGCTTTGCCGAGCATCATGCCGGTTGTTTCGTT
Source organism: Ruthenibacterium sp. (assembly GCA_036643515.1). Lineage (GTDB taxonomy): Bacteria > Bacillota > Clostridia > Oscillospirales > Ruminococcaceae > Ruthenibacterium. The sequence goes on along the minus strand of JAVXRV010000133.1, from coordinate 3,970 downwards.
GTAAGAAAATGCAACGTCCGGCACGGCAACAAGCCCCGACTCAAGAAATAAAAGTTCGGTGGCGTCTTTGCGGCTGCACACGCCGGCATCTAAAAAGATATTGTCCAATGTGATGGGCGCGTTTTTTTCAGCGGCAGACATAAAATGCGGCGGCTTTGACGTGGAAACCGCACGAATGATGTCGCCTTTTGTGTTGCGCAGTAAAAAAGTGTGCGCCGGAATATTATGGTCAACCCATCCGCCGAGCGGCACCAGTTTCAACAGGCCGTTTGACGTGATGCTCTGCACCATAAAACCCACTTCGTCCGTGTGCGCGTCCAACATCACCACCGGTTTCTCGCCGGTGTTTTGCGGCAGATGCGCATACAAATTTTGCATGCTGTCTTTTTCATGCTTGATATCACCCAAAAGGGAAATCATCGTGTCGACAACTTCATGTTCAAAGCCGGAAGGGCCAAACGCGTCCGAAATCAATGCGCAGTTTTTCAAGTTTGCCATATTATTTTTCCTCTTTTCCATATTCATTTTGCAAAGCGTCCAGTTCAGCAAGCCATAAAGACGCAACAGCATCACTCGGCATGCGCCAATCGCCGCGCGGCGACAAAGAAACAGAACCGACTTTGGGCCCATCCGGCAGACAGGAGCGTTTGAACTGCTGTGCAAAAAAGCGCCGGTAGAAATTGCGAAGCCATTTGAGAAGAATCACGTCGGGATACTGCGCCGCAAAGGCTTGTTTTGCAAGATAAAACACTTTGGCGGGGGAGAATGCCCAACGAATGGTATAGTATAAAAAGAAATCATGCAGCTCGTATGGCCCAACAATTTCTTCGGTTTGTTGGCTGATAACACCGTTTTCGGACGGTAACAATTCGGGGCTGACCGGTGTTGCCAGCACATCACGCAGCACGGCGGCCAAAGATTCGTTTTTAGTGCTGTCCGCCACGGCGGCTACAAGGTATCGCACGAGCGTTTTCGGCACGGAAGCGTTGACCCCATACATACTCATGTGATCGCCGTTATACGTTGCCCAGCCCAGTGCCAACTCCGACAAATCGCCTGTGCCGACCACAAGGCCGTTTAAACGGTTTGCAAGGTTCATCAAAACCAAGGTGCGCACACGCGCCTGTGTATTTTCAAAGGTGACATCATGTGTTTGCATGTCCTGCCCAATGTCGGCAAAATTGCTCTCTACCGTTTTGGTGATGTCCACTGTTTGCATGGTGATGCCAAGCGCACTGCACTGCCGTTGCGCGTTATTGCGTGTGCGGTCTGTTGTGCCAAAACACGGCATGGTCACGGCGATGATATCCGTCAAGGGACGGTGCAGCATCTCAAATGCCTTCACAATCACAAGCATGGCAAGACAGCTGTCAAGGCCGCCCGAAATGCCAATCAGCGCCGTTTTGCACTGCGTGTGCGCAAGCCGCTTTGCAAGACCGCTTGCCTGCATCTGCAAAATACTGTCACAGCGCTGTTTGCGCACGGCTTCATCTTCCGGCACAAAGGGCAAAGGAGAAAATTTCCGCGTGAAGGCTGCCTTGCTTTTTGGCAGTGCAAAGGAAATTGTTTCATAGCAACTGTTTTCAGCTATGTCGAAACTGGTGTTTTTTATGCGCTCGTCTGCCAATTTTTCCACATCAATTTCGCTGATGAGAATGCCGTTTTCAAACAAAACGCTTTCCGCCAGTAAATTGCCGTTTTCGACAATGAGGTTGTGTCCGGCAAACACAAGGTCAGTGGAGGATTCTCCTCCGCCGGCGTCACAGTAAACATAGCCGCAGATGAGCTTTGCTGATTGGCCGCTCACAAGTGCGCGGCGATATTCCGCTTTGCCGATAATTTCATCGCTTGCCGACAAATTCACAAGCACGGTAGCGCCCGCAAGAGCATGCGCGGTGCCGGGGGAGCGTGGCGCCCATAAATCTTCACAGATTTCAGTGCCGATAACGAGTGCGGGCATTGTGTTACAGGCGAATAGCAATTGTGTGCCGAACGGCACGGCTTCGCCCCATAAATCCACCATGCTGTTGACAGGCGGAGAAGGCGTAAAATGGCGCTTTTCATAAAATTCGCCATAGTTTGGCAGACAAGTTTTCGGCACAATGCCAAGCACTTTGCCACGTTGCAACACGGCTGCACAATTGTAGAGCTTGCCGCAAAAACGAAGCGGTAAACCGACAAAAATCAGCGCGGCAGTGTTTTCACTGGCCTCGCTGATTTTTAAAAGCCCTGCCAAAGCACCCTCCAGCAGAACAGGTTGCAAAAATAAATCTCCACAGGTATAGCCCGTGATGCACAGTTCCGGAAAACAAATCATTTCCGCACCATGTGCATCAGCCTCGCTTATTTTGGCAATGATTTGCTCTGTGTTATACACGCAGTCGGCTACGCGCAGTTGCGGCGTAACGGCGGCCACTTTTACAAATCCATATTTCACACAATCATCCTCATTTCCATTTGAAGTCTATGAGTCTATTGTATTACGGATGAGCACCTTTGTAAATGCCTTATGCAGAGGTTGAAACAATAAAAGTATCATAATCACATTGCCGATGCAGTGTGCAATGTCAAAAGGGATACCGGCAAACCAGTAACTGAATGCCGCGTAAAAGCCGCCGGTAATCCAGTAGGGAATGGCACAAAGCGCACCAAAACTAAGCCCAAATGCACCTGCAACAACTGCCCAGAGAAGCAGGGAAGTGTTTGCACGCAAAAGCCATGTGATGAAAATTAAAAGCGGCCAGAGATAAATCCAACTCACCCACCAGATGCCAAAGCCATACAAAAGTCCTTGCATCAAAATAAAAACTGCCGTTGCCCACAGTGTGATGCTGCGCGGAAAGCAAAGCGTATACAGCATCAAAAGCAAAGTGACAAGCTCAATATTCGGCAGAAAGTTCAGCACTTCTTTGGCGACAAACAGTAGCGCTGCCAAAAGGCCGGTCAGCACAATATTACGCGTTTTCAAAAGAGTTAATAAGTGCTGAGGGTCAATTCAAAGACATCGCCGTCCGCAATGGGGGTGGTGTCTGCGCCGGTGTTGACCTGCTCGCCGGCTTTTGTGATCATCCACCATTCTTTTTTGGCAGCATCGGCGGAAACGCCGTCTACACTTGTGATAAACAGGCCAAATTCGCCTTTTTCACCCTCGACAAGCTTTTCGGCAAGCAACGCGTCACCGAGCATTTCGGCATCTGTTTTGATGGTGAAATCCTTGCTGGTGGCATCTGCATATACAACTTGTATGGCGATGGTTTTGTTGCCGGCACTGCCTTTTGGCGCAAAGGCAAAGTAGCACGCGGCTAAAATTGCAAGTACGACCACCAAGGCGACGGCCGCGATGATAATTTTTTTGTTCGATTTTTTCGTTTCCATATTTGTTCCAACTTTCCGATTCATGATGTAATTAAAAAGCAAAACACCCTTCCGTAGAAAGGTGTTTTCAGTCTTGTTTGTACTGCACTCATTCTCGTGAAGCGTTACATTCTATAAGAGCGGTAATCTGACTTATCGTGTAAAACACGCATCACAGTGGCGGAACCGTGTGGGAATCGCACCCACTTCCCCGTAAAACTTACAGATTGAATATTTTGTTTTTGTTCTTATCAGTGTACATTGTTTGCGATAGGGTGTCAAGCGGCAATTGTGTGCAAATAAAAGTAAAATATTTTCACGAAAACGGCCTTGACAAAACGTGAAAAACGAGATATAATAAAACGCGTCTGATACGGCAGGCAACTTTTCTATCAGGCCCCTTGGTCAAGCGGCTAAGACGACGCCCTCTCACGGCGTAATCGAGAGTTCGATTCTCTCAGGGGTCACCATTTTTTGGTTTTCTTTTGCACAGCGAAGCAAGGCCTCTCGCACATATATTCCTCTTTAGCTCACGTCGGTACACATGTGCTCCTTGGTGAACGCAGTGAACTTGGCCGGTTGCGTAGCAATTTCAACTCCAGTGGAGTTGAAAAGG
>JAVXRV010000132.1:0-4627 GCA_036643515.1 Ruthenibacterium sp. | reverse complement strand
TATCATTTCAAGTAAAGTTAAAAGGTAACTGTATGCCGATTCGTCCAAATTAGCCTTGTTCATACTGATTAAACTCATTTGAAAGGGGTTCATTCAGTAGTGAACTTCTCGCATTACAATCCAATATGCTGCGAATAGAAACCTCTTTTCATGCAACTATTCTATAATAGTATATTTGAACACAAAAGTCAATATGAAAGGAGCAATCATGGCAAGAAAAAAAGGTGCTCGCGGAAAAATCACATCAATCTTGATATAAATTGTTCGTTTTTGCAGATATCGCAAAAGAGGAACAGGCAACAAGCGAACCAGTATTTTTGACGAAAAACGGTCACGACCATTGGCGGCGGTGCATATGCATCGCCGTTTTGGGTTCAATCCAATTGATTTTATAATAAATCAAAACAAAAAACCTCGGCAAACGGCTTGGAACAAGCGATTTGTCGAGGTTTATTTGGTGCTGCTGACCGGAATTGAACCGGTATGGTATTGCTACCGAGGGATTTTAAGTCCCTTGCGTCTGCCGATTTCGCCACAGCAGCATATGGAAAGTCTGCTTTAATATAATACAATAATGTGGCGCGAAAGTCAACTGGCAATCTGCTTTACATTCTATATTTTCACGCTATAATTAAAATTAAGAAAAGAGGCGGAAAATATGAATGAGCAATTGGAAGCAATGATGCATCGCAGCAGGCGAATTGTGTTTTTTGGTGGCGCAGGCATCTCTACGGAGAGCGGCATTCCCGATTTTCGCAGCCAAGGTGGGCTTTATCATCAGCAATATGCCTATCCGCCCGAAACGATTTTAAGTCACAGCTTTTTTGTTGAAAATCCGGAAGAATTTTTCAAATTTTACCGCGAAAAAATGCTCGTGACGGGTGCAAAGCCGAATGCGGCACATCTGCGCCTCGCAAATCTTGAAAAACAGGGAAAACTGACGGCGGTCATCACGCAGAATATCGACGGTTTGCATCAGGCGGCCGGCAGCAAAAATGTGCTTGAGCTGCACGGCAGCACCTTGCGCAATCATTGCATGAAATGTGGCAAATTTTACGGCGTGGAATGGATAAAAAACAGCATCGGTGTGCCGCACTGCACCTGTGGCGGCATTGTGAAGCCGGATGTGGTGCTGTATGAGGAATCTCTCGATGCGGGAGTGATGCAAGCGGCAGTGGACGCTTTGCGCACGGCAGATTTGCTGATTGTGGGCGGCACGTCACTTGCCGTATATCCGGCGGCGGGATTGCTGCGCTACTACGGCGGTGCAGACATTGTCGTCATCAACAAAACCGCAACGTCGGCCGATGCTGCGGCAACGCTTGTGCTGCATGAACCGATTGGCCAAGTGCTCGGTGACACGGAATCGTTATAAATATCAAAGCGCCGCTGAAAAATCAGCGGCGCTTTTTGAATGTTACGATGAAAAATTTACAGCGGCATGGAGTGCACGACGCCGCGTTCGCCGTCGACCGACACTTTCATGCTGTCGTGCAGCTTGCGTGTTGCGCCGATGGCACCCACGACAACGGGTTTGCTGAGCATCAAGCCGGCGATGGCGGCATGAGAGTTTAGGCCGGCTTCTTCGGCAATGATGGCCGCCGCGTCACGCAGGGCATCGAGCATGTCGTTGGTGGTGGCGGGGACAACGAGTACGTTGCCGGGTTTGAATTTCAGCTTTACTTCCTCGGCATTGTGGCAGACGCAAGTCATGCCCATGGCATTGTCTGCGCCGACGCCCACACCGGAAATCAGCGCGTCACCGACGAGGTGTGCTTTAATCATATTGGTGGTGCCGGACACGCCAACCGGAAGGCCGGCCGTGATGACCACAAGGTCGCCGTCTGCCACAAGTTTGGCTTTTTGTGCGGTGGCAATCGACAAATCAAGCAATTCGTCGGTGTCGTGTGCATAGCCCATCATGAGCGGAATAATGCCCCATGAGATGGCAAGATGACGATAGACCTGTTCGGATAAAACACAGGCGATAATGGGGGTAGACGGGCGATATTTGCACAACAAACGCGCGGTTTCTCCGCTTTTAGACACGGTGATGATGGCGTTTGCGTGAATATCCATGGCAGTGGTGCAGGCGGCATGTGCCACGGCGGCAGCCACGCTCAAATGCCCTTCAAGGTTGCGCCCTTTGAGACGCTTGTCATAGTTGATGTCGCTTTCGGTGCGCTCGGCGATGGCGGCCATCGTGCGCACGGCCTCTACCGGATAATGGCCGGCGGCGGTTTCGCCCGACAGCATAATGGCGGAAGTGCCATCATAAATGGCGTTGGCAACGTCGGTGATTTCTGCGCGGGTGGGGCGCGGATTTTCCATCATGCTCTCAAGCATTTGTGTGGCGGTAATCGCGGGTTTGCCCGCGTTGTAGCAGCGCCAGATGATGTCTTTTTGAATGATGGGGATTTCGGTGAAATCAATTTCAACGCCCATGTCGCCACGTGCGACCATGATGCCATCGGAAACCGCAATGATTTCGTCAATATTGTTGACGCCCTCTTGGTTTTCGATTTTGGCGATGATTTTGATGGTGTCGCATTTTTTGCCGGCCAGAATGCGGCGAATTTCCAAAATATCCTGTGCAGAACGTGCGAACGATGCCGCGATAAAATCGAAGCCCTGTTCAATGCCAAACAAGATATCGTCTTTGTCTTGTGCGCTCATATACGGCATGGAAAGGCGCGTGTCAGGCACATTGACACCTTTGTGATTCGACATGGTGCCGCCGTTGTGTACGGTGCAAAAAATTTCGTCGTCATCAATGGCGTCCACCGTCATGGCAACAAGGCCGTCGTCGAGCAAAACGCGTGCGCCTGGCACTAAATCCATCGGCAATTCTTTATAGGTGATGGAACAGCGTGTTTCATCACCGAGAATATCTTGTGTTGTTAAGACAAATTTTTGTCCTTCTTTGAGTTCTACGGAGCCGTTTTTAAAATCCTTCAAGCGGATTTCAGGCCCTTTCGTGTCAAGCAGGGCGGCAACAGGCATATCAAGTTCTTTGCGCAGTGCTTTCAGTTCGTTGAAGCGCACGGTGTGCTCTGCGTGCGTGCCATGCGAAAAGTTAAACCGTGCAACGTTCATGCCGGCCATCATCATTTGACGCAGTGTGCCGGTCTTGTCTGTGGAAGGGCCAAGTGTGCATACAATTTTTGTTTTACGAGTCATCTGTTACTCTCCTCTATCTTTGTGTGAAAATGAATCAAAATTAGTGCAGTCTATATTATACACATATTTGGGACAAGTTTCAATCATACGCTACACATTTTGTGCAGTATGGGGTATAATCATAATAGTATTATCACCAGAAAGGGGAATATTATATGACAAAACGCGCTTTTATCATTGTTTTAGACAGCTTTGGCATCGGTGCAGAGCCGGATGCCGAAAAATTCGGCGATGTCGGCAGCGATACACTCGGTGCCATTGTCAAGAGCGAGTGCTACCACACGCCGCTTTTGGCGCAGATGGGTTTGTTTAATATCGACGGTGTTACGTGCGGCAAACCCGCCGCAGAGCCAACCGCGAGCTTTGCACGCTTGCAGGAGGCATCAAACGGCAAAGACACCACCATCGGGCACTGGGAAATTGCCGGTGTCGAAAGTCAAAAAGCCTTGCCGACGTATCCAAATGGATTTCCGGCAGAAATTATTGCGGAATTTGAGGCGAAAACAGGGCGAAAAGTGCTGTGCAATAAGCCATATTCCGGCACAGATGTGTTGCGCGATTACGGCGAGGAGCAAATGCGCACAGGTGCGCTGATTGTGTACACCTCGGCTGACAGCGTGTTTCAAGTGGCGGCGCATGAAGAAGTGGTATCGGTGGCGGAATTATACCGCGACTGCGAAATCGCGCGCGCGATGCTGATGGGCGAACACGGCGTTGGCCGCGTGATTGCACGTCCGTTCCTCGGCACAAACAAAAACGATTTCAAGCGCACGACAAACCGACATGATTTGTCTTTAAAGCCGCCGCGCAAAACGATGCTCGATTTCTTGCGCGACGCGGGCAAAGACACGATTGGCGTCGGCAAAATTTACGATATTTTTGACGGCGAAGGCGTGAGCGAAAAAATCAAAACAACGGGCAACAAAAATGGCATGGAAGTGACACTCGAACTTGCAAAACGTGATTTCGACGGCCTTGCATTTGTGAATCTGGTTGATTTCGACATGATTTACGGCCACCGCAACGACATTGACGGCTATGCAAACGCCGCCACGGAATTTGACGTGCAGCTCAAAGAACTGTTGCCGCTTTTGCGTGAGGACGACCTTTTAATCATCACGGCCGACCACGGCTGTGACCCGTCTACCGCGTCGACCGACCATTCGCGCGAATATGTGCCGATGCTCGCCTATGGCACGAAAATCAAAGCGGGTGTGGACCTCAAAACGATGCACAGCTTTGCGTGCATCGCCAAAACAGTCTGCGAATATTTGGAAGTGCCCGCAACACTTGACGGCGAAAGTTTTTTGCAGAGCATTACCATTTAACGGAACAGGGAACATCACAAAAGCCGTCGCTGTGGAGTCTACACACAGCGGCGGTTTTCCTGCAAATTGATTGCTATTTACACAACGTAAGAATCGTCCTCGTCGTCCTCGGTTTCGTC
>JAVXRV010000131.1:0-4709 GCA_036643515.1 Ruthenibacterium sp. | reverse complement strand
AGACAATGGTGGTGACCGCCACGGGATTTTTAGGCAAAGTGCCTGATTCTTTTTTGAAGCGGGCGATAAAATCCAGTAGCAAAATACCAACCTCGTTGCCGGAAATTAAGATAAATTCGCCGCCTTGGTTCACGGCAATGCCCACACGGTCAGCGTCGGGGTCAGTGGCGAGCATCAAATCGGCTTCGATTTTCTCCGCCAGTGCAAGGCCGAGCGCAAGCGCCTCGCGAATTTCGGGGTTGGGGTACGGACAGGTCGGGAAATTGCCGTCCGGATGTTCCTGCTCGGGCACAACCGTGATGTCCGTGATGCCGATGTCGGCAAGCACATGGCGCACCGGCACGTTGCCGCTGCCGTTGAGCGGCGAATACACAAGCTTTAAGCCCGCCGTTTTGCACAGCCCCGGCCGAACACTCTGTGCCTCAATATTTTGATACAGCGCGTCAATCGTGTCTTGCCCGATATACGAAATTGTGCCGTCCGCCAGTGCCGCGTCAAAATCAACGAGTTTCACATCTGTAAACACATCGGTTTTGAGCATCTCGGCATATACGGCATCGGCCGCTTCGCTCGTCATTTGGCAGCCGTCCGGCCCATAGGCTTTGTAGCCGTTATATTTTGCCGGATTGTGGCTTGCGGTCACCATAATGCCGGCGTCACAGTGCAAGTGGCGCGTGGCAAAGCTGAGCGCCGGCACAGGCATGAGTTCATGATAGAGAAAAACCTTGATGCCGTTTGCCGCCAAAACGCGTGACGCTTCTTTCGCAAACACGTCGCTTTTGATGCGGCTGTCATACGAAATGGCCACCTGTTTGCCGCCGCTTTGATTTAAATAATTGGCAAGTCCCTGCGTTGCCTTGCGCACCATATAGATATTCATGCGGTTGGTACCCGCGCCTAAAACACCGCGTAAACCGGCCGTGCCAAAACTAAGTTCCACCGCAAAACGGTCTTCAATTTCATCGTCAATGCCTTGAATGCTGAGCAGCTCCGGCATCAAATCTTTATCCTCAAGTTCTGTGGAAAGCCAACGTTCGTACTCTTTATTTTCCATATTTTGCACCCGCTTTCTATTCCTTTTATACCTCTTATAATAATGCCTTGCAGTGCAATTGTCAATTGCTACTTGTGTAATGCGCGATGAAAAGTTATACTGTTATTGCAATGTGATTTCACATTGCTGTATTATGAATTTGTAAAGAGGGCGTTATCATGTTCGCGAAAGTCAACAGTTTGGGCGTATTTGCCCTTGAGGGGTTTGCCGTGCGTGTCGAAGCGGACATCAGCGGCGGGCTGCCGCAGTTTGCGATTGTCGGCCTGCCGGACAGCGCCGTGAAAGAAGCGACCGACCGCGTGCGCAGTGCGCTCAAAAACTTAAATTTCACCTATCCTGTCAGCCGCATCACCATCAATCTTGCACCGGCCGATATTCGCAAAACAGGCCCTGTGTATGATTTGCCCGTGCTGCTCTCCATTTTGGCCGCCAGCGAACAAATTCGCCCTGTGCCGGATGATTACGCTTTTATCGGCGCATTGTCGCTCGACGGCGCGGTGCAGAGCATAAGCGGTGTTTTGCCGATGGCGCTGTGCGCAAAAGAGGCCGGAATACACCATCTGTTCGTGCCCGCCGCCTGTGCCGCAGAAGCCGCGATTGTGGAGGGACTTTGCGTCTATCCGGTGACAACCGCATGCGATGCCGTGGAACATTTGCTTGGCACAAAATTGATTTTACCGATGCCGCTGACGGAATTTGTCGCGGGTAACGCGGAAAATGTGCTTGATTTCGCCGATGTGCGCGGCCAACTGGAAGCACGACGCGCCATTGAAATTGCCGCGGCAGGCGGGCATAATCTGCTTTTAGTCGGCCCGCCCGGCACGGGGAAATCGATGCTTGCCAAGCGGATTCCCGGCATTTTGCCGCCGCTTTCAAAAGCAGAAGCCATCGAAACCACAAAAATATATTCCGTTGCGGGCATTGTGCCGGAAAACGGCGTGCTGTTCAATCGCCGTCCGTTTCGTGCGCCGCATCATTCCGTGAGCGCGGCCGGTCTTTCCGGCGGCGGCAGTATGCCAAGGCCGGGTGAAATCAGCCTCGCACACAACGGCGTCTTGTTTTTGGACGAATTGCCCGAATTTCAGCGTGACGCACTTGAAATTTTGCGTCAGCCGGTGGAGGACGGCACGGTGACCGTCAGCCGCGTGGCCGGCAGCGCGACTTTTCCGTGCAATATCATGCTTGTCGCCGCGATGAATCCTTGCCCGTGCGGCTATTTCGGGCATCCGACACGTCAGTGCACTTGCAGCCAGTTTTCGATTGACCGCTATTTACAAAAGGTGTCCGGCCCATTGCTTGACCGCATTGATTTACATATTGAAGTGATGCCGGTTGAATATGAGGACATTGCGGGCGAAGAAAAAGGCGAGGCGAGCGCCGATATTTTAAAGCGCGTTATCGCCGCACGTGCCATTCAAACGGCGCGGTATGCCGGCACAAATGTCGTGTGCAACGCCGATTTGCCAAGCGCCATGCTGCGCAAAGCGTGCAAACTCTCCCCCGCCGCCAACAAAATACTCAAAAGCGCGTTTGAGCGCATGGGTCTTTCTGCCCGCGCCTATGACCGCGTTTTGAAAGTCAGCCGCACGATTGCCGATTTGGACGGCAGCGAACACATCGAGGCCGCCCACGTGAGTGAGGCTGTGCAATATCGCAATCTTGACCGCAAATATTGGTACGCGCGGTAAAAAAGGAGGAGTTTCATATGGCATTTTGGTTTTTTGCGCTCGGTGTTGTTATCATCGTCGCCATTGTCGTCGCCGGCTATAAAGCCGCCAACAAATAGGAGGAATTTTATGAAAAAAGCATTTTTGTTTTTCTGCACACTGTGCGTCGCATGTTTGACAGGTTGCTTTCGTGATGCTGCCGCCATTGGTGTGATTGGCGCCGCCGATGGGCCTACTTCTATCTTTGTCGGCACCCACATCCATTGGCAAGCGATTGTCGGCATCGTCGCACTTGTCGTCCTCGTCCTCGGCGCCGTGTTTTACATCCTCAAAAAGAAAAAGAAAAAATAAAAGTCAAGCGGCTGTATCATTTTTGTGATACAGCCGCTTGTTTTGATTGCAGACGGCTTCAGCCGAGTTCTTTCACACACAAATCGGCGATGGACGATGCAATTTCTTCAATCAATGCATCGTCTTTGCCCTCCACCATCACGCGCAAAAGCGGCTCTGTGCCCGACACACGCACCACAATGCGCCCATCGTCGGCCAAACGCTCTTTGCCGTGTTCAATCGCCTCTTTGATGGCGTCGTTATTGTAAAATGCCAGTTTTCCCTCTTTGGAAACGGTCACATTTTTCATCACTTGCGGATAGCGATGCATCACACCTGCAAGTTCCGACAGCGATTTGCCGCAGCGTTTCATGAGGCATAAAAGTTGCACGGCCGTGAGCTGCCCATCGCCCGTGGTGGCAAAATCTCTGAAAATCACATGGCCGGATTGCTCGCCGCCAAAACGGTAATTCTCCATTTCCATTTCTTCAAGCACATAGCGGTCGCCCACCTTGGTGGACACGAAATGAATGCCGTTTTCTTCACAGCATTTTGCAAAACCCATGTTTGTCATAATGGTGCCGACGACTGTGTCATGGCGTAGTTTGCCGCGCTCTTTCATGTCAACGGCACAAATCGCCATGATAAAATCGCCGTCCACCACATTGCCTTTTTCATCGACGCAAAGGCAGCGGTCCGCATCGCCGTCAAGCGCAATGCCCGCGTCAAGTTTGTGTTCAAGCACATATGCACGCACGGCCTCAAGATGTGTTGAGCCGCAAGCGTCGTTGATGTTGATGCCACTGGGCGACGCGGAAATGATTTCCGCTTTTGCGCCAAGCTCCTCAAACAGTGTTTTTGCCGTCGCACTGGCAGAACCGTTGGCGCAGTCGACGGCGATGTGCATGCCGTCAAGGCAGAACGGCACGGTACTTTTGAGATGTTCGATATAATCACGCGCGGCATTTGGTGCAAGCGTCACACGGCCAAGTTCTGCCTGTGTGGCAAGCTCCGCCGTTTGTTCGCCGTCCAAAATCAGCGCTTCGATTTGATTTTCAAGATCGTCCGGCAATTTGAAACCGTCGCCGCTGAAAATTTTAATACCGTTGAACGGATACGGATTGTGGCTCGCCGAAATCATCACGCCCGCGTCCGCCTTATATTTTCCCACAAGATATGCCACCGCCGGTGTCGGCATCACGCCGATGCTGATGACGTCCGCGCCCACCGAACACAGGCCGGCCGTCAGCGCACTTTCAAGCATGTCGGACGAAATACGCGTGTCTTTGCCAATCACGACAATCGGTCTGCGTCGTCTGCCCTCGGTTAAAACTTCCGCCGCCGCACGGCCGATGTGCATGGCAAGTTCTGCCGTCAAATCAATATTCGCAATGCCGCGAATGCCGTCTGTTCCAAATAAACGCCCCATCTTGTCAACCTTTCTCATGGCAGCCGACGGTGTCGACTGTGCCATTTGTTTTAATGAGTGCCCCTGCGCACACCGTGCCGCGTATCAAACTGAGCGGATAAATTTTACACGCTTTGCCGAGAATTGCGCCCGGACACAGCACCGAATTGCATCCCACCTGTGCGCCGTCGCCCACCATTGCGCCCATTTTTTTAAGGCCGGTTTGCACGGTTTCCGCGCCGTTTTTCAC
>JAVXRV010000130.1:378-4919 GCA_036643515.1 Ruthenibacterium sp. | reverse complement strand
GCGCATGCTTACACAAAAGTGCTCGGTAAAACGCTGCGCGAACTGCGCAGTGCCAAAAATAAAAGTCAAGAACAGCTTGCACTCGACTGCGGGCTCAATACCAATTCCGTTGGGTTGATTGAGCGCGGACAGAAATGTCCGACCATTTACACGCTCAAACGCATCTGCGACGCGCTTGACATTTCGCTCGCCGAACTGTTTGCAATTGCGCCGCAAAACAACGCCAGTGCCATTCGCCATGTGAGCGACATCATGGCAACAATGTCTGCCAAAGACGCAAAGCACCTTGCCATCATTGTCGATAGCATTGCGCATCTTGGAAAATAACATTTTATCGTTGCTTGCATCTTCGATAGATGATGCATCCAATAGGATTTGCGGTACTCAATTTGTCTGAAAGGTTTCACCGATGCACACATATTTTTTCTCCCCGCACATAGATTGCTAGTAAAACCATGGAGAGGAAGCTTGTGCCATGAAAGGAAATCCGGAGGAGCGCCATCGCGCCGGGCGAATAGATTGCAGAAACAAACGCCACCGTGCGCAGCGCGGCAAAAGCATTTGGGATATCAAAAAGCACCGTACATAAAGATGTGTGTTCGTACGACGGTGGAATTTATCGATATATCAAAAAAATCCGTTCAATACAAAATGCTGAACGGGTTTTTTATTTTGCTTTTTGCGCCATCAAAACGGTTACAATACATTCCTGTAAACACGGTGCCGGCGTCGGCCGGCAAAATTAGATATTGCCATATTGGCCGCCAATATTCAATCATTCTAACTGCTTATTCTCTGACAAGGCAATATATTGCGTGGGTGAATAATTGGTGAAATGGCGAAAAACGGTCGCGAAATAGTCGCTGCTTGAAAACCCAAGTTGCATTGCGGTTTCGGTGACATTGTGATTTTCGAGCAAAATGGTTTTTGCCATCTCGATTTTTTGGAAATTGATAAATTCACGCGGGCTTGTTCCCATTTGCGCTTTAAATTTTTGTTTAAAGCGAGAAACAGACAGCAGTGACACCTGTGCGAGTGTTTCCAATGACAGGTTTTCCTGCAAATGATCCAGCGCATAGTTGGCGGCACGGCCGATGTCGGGCGTGAGGCGAAAATCGACACGCTGTGCATTTGCAATGACGCGATAAATAAAAAACAACAGCAATGTGCCCGCTTGCCGATGGCTCAAAGCATCCGGCATGGCGAGCAGTTTAAATACGGTTTCCAGTGTTTGAGTGGACGCTTGTTCATCCATCTTAATAATATGTGTGGAAAGCATATGCAGCTGCGCACACAAATCACGCGTTGCTTCTTGGTTCAAATCAAAAAGGCTTTCTGCTGTTTCGGTTTCAAGCTGAAACCAATACATCTTATGCAGTGACATCGGAATAGAACCGGTGTCGTGCGCCTCATTGGGAAAGGTGAGCATTAAATCGCCGCCGGACATCTGTACGGATTGGTCATTCACCGCAAAGCGCAAATTTCCTTTTGCAATATACGTAAATTCAAAACTGTTTTCGTGGTAATGAAGCGGAAGCGCCGGAATTGCGTGGTTTGCGCAGTGATGTCCAAACATACGCAGCCCCTGAATACCAAGCTGCGGCGCAGTATAAATGGTGCGCTCTTTTGTATTCGTTGCGTAATCATGCCAAGGAATTGCTTGCATCTTATGCCCTCCATCTTTGATTTTGTATCGCGTTCATTTTCGAATGCAATACAAAACTAAACACTATATACTCAAATATAGCATATTGAATAAAAATTATCAATTGATGCGCTCAAAATAGTAATGCATGTATGAAAGGAATGGCGCGTATGACACCAAAAGAAAGTTTTATCAAAGCACTGAAACGCGAAAAGATTGAGGGGCATGTTCCCCATTTTGAACTTGTGATGTTTCTCACCATGGAGGCGGTTGGCCGCATTCATCCGTGCCATCGAAATTACGGGCAATGGTATCAAATGTCCCGTGCGGAACAAAAACTGCATCTCAAAGACATGGCACTCGCCTACATTGAAGTGGCTGAGAAATATGACCACAGTGCCATTTTTGTACATCCAAATCCCGGCCCTGTGGGAGAAATGCCCGATAATATTGAGGTAACGCGCGAAATTCTCGAAACAATTCGCGACCTCTCCGGCGACAAATATTTTCTTATGATTCACGGCGACCCTACTTATCCGATTCCCACCGGTGATACGATGATGGAATTTGCGGCACAAATGTATGACGAGCCGGAATTGATACACGAGGGCAGCAAAAAGCGCATGGCATTTGCGATGGAACTGTGCGACGCAATGCACGCACATCCGGGTTTATTAGACGGCTGGGCGCTGTGTTCGGACTACTGCTTCAATATCAACCCTTTCTACAGCCGCGAAATGTTTGCAGAGTTTGTACAGCCGTACCTTTCGGAAATTTTGGCCTATTATCGGGCAGCGGGATATTATTCCATCAAACATACCGATGGAAACGTCATGCCGATTCTTGACCAGATTGTCGCCTGCAGGCCGGATGCGGTGCATTCACTTGATCCGCAAGGCAGCGTTGACATGAAAGAAGCAAAACGTCTGTATGGCGACAAAGTTTGCCTCATCGGCAACGTCAACTGCGGCCTTATGCAGACCGGAACAGAGGAAGAATTGATTGCAGATGTGCGCCGTTCGCTCCATGAAGGAATGCCCGGTTACGGCTATATTTTTTCTACTTCCAACTGCGCATTTACCGGCCTTGACTTGAAGCGGTATGAACTCATTCATAAAATTTGGAAAGAAGAAGGTATTTATTGATGTCGGAAACAACAAAAAATATGACAAGCAGAGAACGCGTATATCGTACTCTCGCCTTTCAAAATGCCGATAGAATTCCATTTGATATGTGGGTGCTGCCGGCCGCAAAGATGGAGTATGGCGAAAAACTGGAGGCTCTGCAAACACAATATGAACCCGATTTCGCCGCTTTTGTTGGCCCGTTTGACCATGGTTTTACGCCGGAATATTATCAGGTTGGCAAATATGTTGACCCATGGGGCAGTGAATGGAGCAATATTCAAGCCGGTGTCATTGGTGAAGTGAAAAAGCCGGTGTTTGCCGATTATTCCGCTTTGGAAGGTTATACCGCCCCGACACAGCGCTTTTTAAAGGAGTGGGACGCGCAGAAAGATGCCATTGCACAGGCACGCAATGCCGGAAAATTCGTCATCGGCGGCTGGATTAGTATTTTTGAGCGCCTGCAATATCTGCGCGGCACAGAGGAACTCTATTGCGACATTGCCATGGAAGAAGAAGAAATGTTCGCCATGATTGACCTTGTCATGGATTTTCTGCGCACATATGTTGCGGCATGGCTCACCATGGATGTGGATGCCATTCCGTTTGGTGACGACTGGGGCACGCAAATTAGTTTGCTGATTTCTCCGATTGCCTGGGTGAAAATATTCAAGCCGCTTTACAAAGAGCTGATTGACACGATTCATGCCGCCGGCAAAAAAGTGTTTTTCCACAGTGACGGTTATATTTTCGAATTATATCCGCAGTTCATTGAAATGGGTGTAGATGCCATCAATTCGCAGCTTTGGTGTATGGGTGTGGAAAAAGTTGCAGAAAAATATGCCGGTAAAATCACCTTTTGGGGCGAAATTAGCCGACAAACAACACTGCCGCATGGCACACCGGAAGATGTGCGCAATGCCGCAAAAACAATGATTCAATTTTTGCATGTTCATGGTGGCGGACTGATTGGTCAAAGCGAAATCAACCGCGATGTACCGCTTGCCAATGTAGAGGCGCTTTGCCGTGCATGGAATTTGGAGGAAAATTTATGATGTTTGAACCAGATTACCGCAATCTTGTAAAGGCGGCACGCAACATTGAAGTGGCGCGTTTTCCACTGTATGAACACAAAATTGACCCCACGGTCATGGAAGCCGTGACGGGAACATCATTTGCATCGCTTTATCACGGCGATGATGCCGAAATGGATGAGTTTTTTCGTCATTATTGTGGGTTTTATAAAGACCATGGATACGATACGGTTTCTTTTGAGGAATTGATTGGCCCCGCAATGCCCGGCAGCGGTGCACTTGGGGAGCACGCAGAAGGTGTGATACAAACACGCGCAGATTTCGAAAAATATCCATGGGACGACATCTGCGACAAGTATTTTTCGATGTATCGACGCTCTTTTGAAGCATTGCGCCGCAATATGCCGGCCGGTATGAAAGCCATTGGCGGCGTGGGATACGGCATCTTTGAATGTGTGCAAGACTTGGTTGGCTATGAAAATTTGTGCTACATGCGCCTGGATGATGAAGAATTATACCATGAGATGTTTCAAAAAATCGGCGACAGCAATCTCAAAATCTGGCAGCGTTTTCTGCATGAATATGGCGACATCTATTGCGTATGCCGTTTTGGCGATGATCTCGGCTTCAAGTCTACCACGCTGCTCGATCCAGACGACATTCGTCAACTGATTATTCCGCAGTACAAACGCATCATATCTGCTGTGCACGCTGCCGGAAAACCGTTTTTACTGCATT